>NZ_JACGUX010000071.1:0-102150 GCF_014076915.1 Colwellia sp. MB02u-14 | reverse complement strand
GTTTTGAAGTTTTGAAGTTTTGAAGTTTTGAAGTTTTTTCCGCATATAAGAAATATACAGAATGTGAAAAACAATGTTGGCGGAGTGGACGGGACTCGAACCCGCGACCCCCGGCGTGACAGGCCGGTATTCTAACCAACTGAACTACCACTCCGCTGTATTGTTTTCTTTAAGTTTACTACTGTAAGTAGACAGGACTCAAAACCCGCGATAACAACTGAACCACAACTGGGTTATATTGCCACCTAAATTTTTATACGGAACTTTAACCGTTAAACAATGTTGGCGGAGTGGACGGGACTCGAACCCGCGACCCCCGGCGTGACAGGCCGGTATTCTAACCAACTGAACTACCACTCCGCTATATTGCTTACTTTGAGATTAACTGCCGTGCCATAAAGACTAAGCATACGGGACTCAAACCGCCTTACTATTTTTGATACTTATTAATAAAAGATGTCACGCCTTTTAAAAATAATACAATCAAAATATAACTTAAAACAATGTTGGCGGAGTGGACGGGACTCGAACCCGCGACCCCCGGCGTGACAGGCCGGTATTCTAACCAACTGAACTACCACTCCGCTATATTGTTTTTAAACGTTTAGTAAAACTAGGTGCTTAACCTTGATTAGTTGGCGGAGTGGACGGGACTCGAACCCGCGACCCCCGGCGTGACAGGCCGGTATTCTAACCAACTGAACTACCACTCCGCTGCATAATCACTGCATTCGTCAACAAGTCGTTGAATGCGGCGGAGATAATACGGTTAAGATGGAGAGCAGTCAACCACTTTTTTAATATAATTAACCGTATGCACGTTTGATGAACAATACGCGGGAATTACATTCAAAAACCACTGTATTTATTTAACTATCCACCGTTATTTCTGCTTTTTACGACGAGATACAAAATAAAATAACAACGCAATTAAGACAATTCCTACGTTTGCAACGCCAATTATTATATAAGTTTGCTGTTCTTTTTCTTTTGCTGCCATTTTTTGCGCTTTTTTTGCATCGGCTAATTCAATCGCTAATATTTTTGCATTCTCTTCTGCCTGTTTAATGTTGTCGGTGATAACACCGTCAACGTTTTTTAAGCTAACGGAGGTAACTTCACCATTAATATCGAGCGTTGGCATTAACAAACCACTCTTACTTTCTGCATTAAACGTAAACTCAGGCAACACCAAACGAAATTCACGTCCATTAATAGTTTTACCAAAAACATTCACCGCTATACGGTGAACACCCGATTCTGTATAAGCAATTTGATAAAGACGAGAGGTGCCTTTACCATCCGTTAGAGAAAACGGATCGACTTGGCGGTCAGGAAAAGTAACTTTCCCTTGAAACAACACACTGTCAGGGTCAACAAAAGTTGGGTCAATCGTAAAAGTAACGTTATGTGACTTCCCTACTTCACCGGCGGTGTCGACAGATATTTTAATGGGGATCTTTTGTAATATAATCGGTTTTTGTCGTAATTCTCTTGTTGCCATCGGCATTTCAACATAATAGATGGGTAGCCATTCACCGGGAGCAAAATCAAGTTCAAATTCCCCAGTAAACACACCATCATTAGCATATTCATCTAAGTCACGACCGTCATCACGAAATTGGGCTATTTTAATGGGCTCAGCGCCAAAATTATCAAACGCCGAATTATTGGTACTAAAAAAATCGACATTTAAATTAAGTACATCACGAAATAAGGGGTCATCAATAGCCAGTTCGCCATTATAAAGATGTCCTTCAACTTTCAACGTTTCCCCTGAAAGTATCACTTCAGGTAAAGGGTCAACTTTAATGGTGACCTCAGTAACGACCATAATATGACTACCCGGTAAAATATCGCCAATAGCTTGCCAAGGACCCGGCATAGGATTTTTAATCGTTATTAAATCAAAGGTACGATCGTCAAACCAAGTGATCTTATCTTTAGGTAAATTATTAATTTTAATTTTTGTACCGTCAGGTCGCACAAGAATAATCGGTGGCGAACCACTTCGTCGATAAAAAAGAAGTGTTACTTCCTCAAGCAACGCATCTATTTTAAAACGATTGTCAAAATAAGGGATTTGATTAGTAATGTTATCTGATTTGTAATAATCCACCTTAGTTTGTTGTCCGTTACTTTTTACAGACATGAAAATACAAATGATGGATATGAATATGAAAAGTTTATTTTGACCTATTTGGGCCATATCGGCTCGCTCCCTTTATTAGCAACTACCGCTAATCTTTCATCATGCTTAATGAGTTCATCGGCAGAAGCTTGAATAACCTTTAATTTTGTTCTCTGTGAAGATAAACGCCGAATAGCATTACTATCCTCACCCGATTCACTCCCTGCTGATAAATTTAAGACAGACTGCTTACGCGTCATCTCTATATAAACAAAAGCTAAAAGCTGAGCATCAACTAATGCTCCGTGATAGGTGCGGTCAACTAATTTATCAACACGATAAAAACGCGCTAAATAATCAAGTGTTTTCGGTGAGCCAAATTCATCTTTAGAGACATGTAAAGTATCTATGACCGTACACATGTCGCGTGTATTAGGAATATTACGCTTAAGTAAAGAAAATTCATTATCCATAAAACCAATATCGAATTTAGCATTATGAATAACAAGACGAGCACCTTTAATAAATTCAATAAACTCATCAGCAACTTGCGTAAACAAAGGTTTATCACGAAGAAAATCATTGGTTAGCCCGTGAATATTAATAACTTCCTGTTCCATTTCAAACAAGGGGTTAATATAAACATGAAAGCTGCGACCAGTTAACTGACGGTTGATCATTTCAACACAGCCTACCTCAACAATTCGGTGCCCTTCCCTAGGGTTAATACCAGTGGTTTCGGTATCAAGAATGATTAATCGTTCATCGGGTTGTACGTCTTGTGCAATACTCATGGTAATTTAATAACCTTTTTTTTCTTTTCGGGAAGTGGCTCAGGAAATTCAGCGACATTAATCATAAATTTTTTACTACTATTTAATATGATTATAAGTCCTCCAACAATAATAGCTTGAGTAATTAACCAGGTTAGCGACAATAAATGCCAATAAAAGAAAGCTACTAAGCAGATAATCAAATCAAACAGTAAGGCTAGAGTGAGAATACCTTTAACGTGCAACCAAGAACACTTAACCCAGTTTTTCGCTTTAGGTCTACGTAAGCTCAATACAATAACAATAAAGATCCCTAAAGCACCAGAGCCTAAACTTAAGTAAAATAATGACGTCTCGGGGTATATCCATTGGATAATACCCACACGGTCTTTCATATTGGTTACCGACATCAACCAAACGACATAACCGCGTAGAATAAAAATCAAAGAGAGATACACCCACTTCGATATTTTTAAACAATCAAAATGGTCAAAATCTTGTACCGAATAAGCAGAGTAATTATGTCTATTCATTAATACTTTGACCGAGACTTTTTAGTTTGCTCTATCCTTAAATATTCTTGACCTGAGGTGATAGCCTTGACCGCTCTAGATCTAAATTCACGGTCATATAATGTAAAGACAACAAATAAACTGGCGAAAATAAATAAAATGGGATGAAAAAACCAACACATCGCTGCAATAGAAAAATAATAAGAGCGCAAACCATAATTATAGGAGTGTGCCGCTTGATCTTGAACAATCGCCATTTCTTTGGCATAGGCACGTAGGTTGTCATCCATACCCGACGTATCATAAGGCGCAGCGCCAATCATGACATTTAAAAAGCCATACTGACGCATCGACCAGGTAAATTGGAAAAATGACATAATAAAGATAAAAGCTAAAACACCTAATTTTAATTGAATCGCCGCATGGTTTGGAAAGTCAGCAAATGGAATTGAGCCTATAACCGCTTCTAATCGTTCAACTTGTGCAAATAAGGTTAACACCCCCGCCAAAACAAGTAAGGTCGTTGAGGCAAAGAAAGCAATATTTCGCTCTAAGTTCGCTAGCAGTGCTGCGTCCCCAACACGAATATCACGAGTCATTAACTCATTCATCCAATGAATTCTATGTTGATGTAAACATCGAGCGATGCAATTAGTCTTTTTTGCTTTTATACGAGCGAACCAAGTGTAACCAATCCAACAGGTTACGAAGCATAGAAAAGCAAAAATATCGAGTAGAGTAAATGGCATAATAGTTAGAATATAAATAACGGTATTGCTATTATGCAGCAGAATTTTTATAGATTCGAGCTAAATTTACGTGCAGTTAACTATACAAAAGATGTTAGCAAAAACCATTAATCTTATTCATTACCCCAGTTATCGTAATTCCTTTGACACAAAGTGTAACTTTCTTCACCATCGCCGATAAATCTATAGTCTATAGTTTACGTTCAAAATTGCGAAATAAGCTAAAGGCAAACACTTTCACTTTGGAGTACCAATGTTTACTGTCAAATTCAGCCATATTTTGACTATTTCCGCTTTACTATTCTCTTTTCCTTTTAAAGCTGATGCACAACAGCCAAGTGAGATCCCACGCATTTCAGGAAAAATAACGATAGATGCTAAATTGGATGAAGAACAATGGCGTCATGCAAAAAAAATATTAATCAATAATATCACGCGTCCTTTCGACAATATTCCCAGTCATATACATACAGAAGCACTACTGATGGAAGATGGTGGTACATTTTATATTGCCTTTATTGCTAAAGACCCTGACCCAAGCCAAATTAGAGCGTTTTACCGTGATAGAGATAAATCATGGGGTGATGATATTGTCGGTATAAAAATTGATACTTATAACGACCAACGTTCAGCTTATCGTTTTTTAGTTAACCCATTGGGTTCGCAAATAGACGGTATTGAAAATGAAATAACAAAAAATGAAAGTGACTCATGGGATGGCATTTGGGACAGTGCCGGAAAAATTAATGACAAGGGCTACATTGTAGAGATGGCTTTGCCCCTTCGAATGCTCAACTTTACTGAGAAATCATCGCTTCAAGATTGGGGCATTGAATTAATGCGCTTTTACCCCAGAAACGAATTTTTTCGTTTATCCAATATCAGACTCGAGCGAGATAATGATTGTGAATTATGTCAGCTTCATACCGTTGAAGGTTTTACTGGCGCAAAACAAGGGGATAATTTAACGGTCATACCATCATTAGTCACCGGCATTAATGAAGACAGAGATGACAATGACGATTGGCAGCGCGAAAACAATACTGAGGCGAGCTTAGATATTCGTTGGGGCATAACCCCTGACTGGTTGTTAAATGCCACCATCAACCCAGATTTCTCAACAGTTGAAACTGACAATGCTCAGTTAAACATTAATAACAATTTTGCACTTTTCACCCAAGAAAAAAGACCCTTCTTTTTAGATAATGCTGATTACTTTGACTCTAATTATAATTTGATTTATACACGAAATATTAATGCACCTAACTATGGTGCAAAATTAACAGGTCGAGAAAACAATCATTCCTTTGGTTTATTTATTACCGATGACGACAGTACCAACATTTTGATCCCAGGTAACCGAGGGTCTTCTATTGCAAGTATTGACGGAGAATCAAAGGCCAGTGCATTTCGCTATCGCTATAGCTTCAATGAAGATATTACCATGGGAACAGTAAGCACCATACGTACCGCTGAAGATTACCAGAATATTGTTCACAGTGTAGGGACGCGTATAAGAGTTTCAACGGCTGATGTATTTGAGTTTCAAACACTTTATTCAACAACTGAATACCCGGACGATTTATTTGAACAATTTTGTAATGCTGATGATTCAGATGACTCAAGCGAGTCAAACAATTGCCATGCACCACCAGAAAACATTGACTGCGGCTATGGCCATTGTGATTACAATGAGCAAGTTTTACGAACCTTAAAAAAAGATAAGTTTAGCGGTAATGCCTTTAAAACCAGTTATTCTCACAATGACCAAGATTGGTATTACCGAGTGAAATACGATAAACAAAATGCAGGTTTTCGTGGTGATTTAGGTTTTATTCCTAATGTTGACTACAACCGCTTCTCTGTTGGCGGTGACCGAAAATGGTACGCAAAACCAGGGAATTGGTGGACAAAATTTAAAATATATTCTGATTGGGATATCATTCACAATGACAACAACGAGTTAATAGAAAAAGAATTTGATATCAATGCTCAACTCAATGCAACGATGAACTCATACTTCCGATTTTCCTATTCAAACCGTGACTTAGTGGGTTTAAGAGAAGATAAAAGTATTTTAGCGATTGATGGCAACACCACGCTATTTACAGAAAATCAATTTTCGCTTTTTGGGGAATTTAAGCCAGTGCTAGGTTTGTATGTTAACAGTAACTTTAAATACGGCGACGCAATTGATTATAGAAACAATCGTCTTGGCCGAACCAAGCAGTGGAGATCAAAAGTAAGTTGGAACGTTGATAAGCATTTAGAATTAAATATCAAACATACGTTTAACCAACTAAATGCTGAAGGTGCTAATGTTTTTAATGCACGATTAACTGACTTTAGAGCGACTTATCAATTTGATGTCTTAAGTTTTATACGTTTCAGTTTTATTTATAATAATACCAACAGAAATATTAATAATTATACTTACACTGACCCTGAAGACATCACGGAAAGTCGAAAAAACGTCTCTACTGAATTGTTGTACGCATACAAACTGAACCCACAAACAGTATTTTATTTAGGCTACGCTGATAGACATTATACAGAAGAAAGTTTTGGCGACTTAAATCAGAATAAACGTAATTTATTTATGAAATTTAGCTATGCTTGGATAAAGTAATATAAACCAAAAATAAATTATCTAATTTAACGTAAAGTCGCCTTCTGGCGACTTTTTTTGTTAACTGTTCATTAAACTAAAGTAACTAATGATTGTTTTAATGGGGATTTTTTGACACAATTTGCCCAGAATGACTATATAAAAATAATAAAAAATATTTCTGGAGAAAAAATGTTGTTGTTAAGAAGTAGCTACAAAGCCGTAGTAGCTAGTGTATTCTTACTGTTTTCACAAAATAGTTTTGCTGAACAAAACACCAAAGAACAGAGTACAAAAGAACAAACAATCAATAAAATCGCTCATTTATCGATACCTCATGCTAAAAAAGAAGTCATTATTGATGGCGAAATCAGCGATGAAGAATGGTCACAAGCATTATCTATTGAGCTAAATATTGTTAACGACCCTTGGAATAACAAGCCCAGCCCAGTAAAAACAACCGCAAAAATTTTTGAAGATGGTGACACCATCTATATCTCTTTTGTTGCCCAAGATCCCAACCCAGAAGAAATTATTGCCTATTTAGGTGACCGAGATACCCGACTTGAAGACGATGTTGTGGGTATAAAACTCGATACCTATAATAACAGACGCTTAAGTTATGAATTATTTGTCAACCCTTACGGCGCACAAATTGACAGAATAAAGAATGAACTAACCGGAGATGTAAATTCAGCCTGGGATGGCATGTGGCAATCGTTTGGCAAACGAACACCTACAGGCTATCAAGTAGAGATGGCTGTGCCCTACCACACGCTAAACTTTGCCGACACCGGTGAAGAAAAAACATGGGCCATTGAATTTATTCGTCTCTACCCTCGAGATTCTCGACTGCGTATATCTCATATTCCGCTTGACCGAGACAACGATTGTTGGTTGTGCCAAATTCCAGAGGCAAAAGGCTTCAAGGATGCAAAAACCGGTAATAACGTTATGATCACACCCGCTGTCGTAGCAAGTAAAAATGATACCCGTGATATTTACGACGCACAAGATGAATGGCATAGCGATAACGACACCGAAGCTGGGGTAGATTTACGCTGGGGTATTAATGCTAATACTCTGTTAAACGTAACAGTAAACCCTGATTTTTCTACCGTTGAGTCTGATGTTGGTCAACTTAGCGTCAATAAAACCTATTCTTTATTTTATCAAGAAGCTCGCCCTTTCTTTGTTGAAAACTCAGATTATTTTTCTTCAAATTTCAATTTAGTTTATACCCGTAATATTGCTGACCCTGATTATGGTGCAAAACTAACGGGCACTAATGATAATCACACCTATGGTGCATTTATCAGTCATGACACTGAAACTAATTTTATTGTGCCAGGTAATACGGGTTCAAGTTTAAAATCGTTAAATGAAGAAAGTCACTCGGGTGCTTTTAAATACCGTTACGACTTTTCAGAAGACTTCTCTTTAGGTGCAATAAGTACACTGCGAAAGTCAGATAATTATCAAAATACGGTTGCGGGTATCAATACTAAATATAGGATGGATGATTCAAACGCTGTTCTTGCACAAGTTGTTCATTCAAACAGTGATGATTCAATAAAACAGTCTGATGATCTCTCTGATCAAGCGATGAAAGTAAGTTTTGAACATGACTCTGAATATTGGTCGGTAAATGCTGAGCATCAACAAATAGGTAAAGATTTTCGTGCCGATTTAGGTTTTATGACAAAAGCTGATTATCAAGATGAAAGAGTCTTAGTTGACCGATACTTTTATGGTGATGCTGATAGCCTTTGGCAAGATGCAAAATTGTCGGGACAATGGCAAATTAAACACAATGAGAATGGTGAATTGCTAGAAAAAAGCCTAGCCTCAAGTTTTACTATTTATGGTCCTAAACTTTCAGCATTCGATATTATGTTTACCTATGCTGATAAAATAGGGTTACGAAAAAATGAATTAGATGATGCTATTGATGGTAATACCGACCGTTTCACCGAAAAGCTTGTCACTATGTTTGGTTATATAAAACCAACACGATACTTATATGGTGAACTCGGTTTCTCTTTTGGTGAAAGAATAGATTACCAAAATAACCGTCTAGCCGACTATAGAGAGTTTTATGCCAATACTCGTCTTAACCCGACGAGTCATTTGGAAGTCGACTTTTCATATACCTATGAAACCCTCGATGCTGACGGTGGTAAAGTCTATGATGCCAGTTTAGTTGAGCTAAGAGTCTCGTATCAATTTGACGTAAACAGCTACCTTAAATTAAATGTTGTCTACTCAGATGTTGATCAAAACCTTGCTAATAATGTTTCTGCTTATTCTAGAATCAATAGCGACTTATCAACACAGTTAATTTATAGCTATAAGCTCAATCCACAAACGGTATTTTTCTTAGGGTACTCTGATAACAGTTATCAAGACGATGATTTAACTGACTTAGGACGTGGCGAACGTACTTTGTTTACAAAAGTTAGCTACGCCTGGATGCCTTAGACGTTTTAATAATGGGATAAGACTCAGTTAGATACTCGATTATCCAACTGAGTTTCACCCAGGAACGTTTGTCGACGCCCTCCTATAAGTTTGTAAAAACTAAAAATGTTTTTGCTAACCTTTCATTAAAAACGCTATAACGTTGAAAAGTTGCTCAAAAAGCTTTTAGCCCTTTATCTTCCGTCAGCCATATTTTGCAATAATAACAAGCGTTGCTGTTCCTGCTTAGAAGGTTGATAAGGTCTATGGCTTAAACTAGCAACTGCAAAATCTTTTATTACATACTCTTTAAGTAAACTATCTCCATATTTTGCTGGTGTACCCGGCGCAGGCGACATTAACTCAATAGAAAAAGTAGATAAGTAAAAGGGCGCTTTCCGCCCTTGCAATACTGATTGGTGAGCTTTTAAATAAAGACTCGTATTGCCTTTATCGAGTTTTTCTTTACTCACCATGTGTGCAATGGGTTGGTCATTAGCATCAAATAAATTTGCTCGTATTCGATAAAGCCCCTGCTCTCTGGTTTTTAGGTGAGCTTTTAACACCATATCAGCCTCGTCATGAAAGGCTGAATCAAAACTTTCTAATGTGGCAACAGAGTCAACATATTTAAGCGCCAGCGTAATATTGATGTTCTTACCGTTAATGTGTGCTCTTATTGATGCTTGCAATTGGCTAGGAAGATTCCTTTGGCCTTTAAATTTGGTCTGCCAGTTTGCTTCACTCTGTTCAAATTTACGGGTCAATAATAATTCACCGGTTTCAATATCAACAAGCTGAAGCTCCGCATAAGTAATATTTTCTCCCGTTAGCGTCGCAAAAACAGCTTCAGGATAAGTGTAACGATACTTTGATAGTGCAGCAGACACCTTGGTACCATCGTCGTCAACGAGCATCGATTGAGGGTTAAAAAAGTTAGGGTTCAAACGATCAAAATCTTTATCTGTTAACGGTTGAGAGTATGGTGGAAAGACTAATTCGCCAGCATACGCTTTAGCAACTAAAAGAGCAGAGTCATTTGAAGTAATTTTTTTGGGCTTACCCGTCACTGAAACAGGCTGAACCACTTTTTTTTGTGGTGGGTTTATTGTTTTTATGGTGGTTTTTTTTGTTAACCTTTCGTTAGCTGTCGATAATTGTTTAGGTGCGATTGATGGCCAAAAAAGCCAAACAACTATTGCAGTAATGCTAATAGCCACCATTTTCTTTAAAAAGGAATGTTTTTTCATCACTCGTTTATTTTCCTGCTTAGGTGCTATTGATTTTTCTCAGTTAATTTAGAAAAATCAACAGCCCTTTCTCTATTATTTAATTAGGAATCGCGTCATAAATTAGCGTTGACATACTGTCATCATTTGAGTTTTGTACGTAAAGGTAATTACTTTTCCAAAGCCACCAACCCTTAGTTTTCGTGTAAGTATCAAAATGGATACTTTCTCCTGACAACATATTATTCTGGTTACTTGCTGCCGTCACTTTCCCTTCCTGACTTGGCTCAAGTAATGAACCATGGCTATAAGCTTCTCCCATAAGCATTGGATAATGGTATGGCATAAAACCTGAAACAGCATTGCCTTGATTTTCAATTTTACCGTTAAACGCGACGCTGCCACTACAGCTGCCATATCTTCCTTGGCGATTACCGCCGCACGATGAATGCGTACCAACAACGCCATCATCATGACCTTGAATAAAGGGGCTAGTAACGCCTAAATATTCACTTGCATCGCCAACAAAACGTAGACGAGGGATCCTCGCATCCGGTAACGGTGCAAGTTGCCTCGCATTATTGACTTTTAAATCATTGAGCACACCCATTTCATCGCCAAGATCTCCGCCAAGCCATGCTTCTAATGCCGCTTCGATTATAAAAGACCAGCTTTCTGTTGCTTGTGCAACACTTACCGCTAGATCCGCAAGCTCACTGCCACCACCAGCGCCAGCAATATCGAATGTTGCCACGATATTTAGAGGTGCTAAACCCGCATTTTCCAACCAAGTTTCTTGGTTATCTATAATATACCGCGCAACTAAATCGCCGGTAGAGTGAGTCACAAAGATACAACCTGGGGAGCAGAAGTTACTTTCAGAAAATGACTTTAACTTTGGCCAAACATAGTCCGTTGCTATTTTCCCCTCTATTCGCTCGTAAGAAGGCCAATCAATACGAGCATCGCTGAGGTTATCCCAATAACCTTGCCAATATTGTTGACCACTCTCGGTAACATCTCCATCAACGATAAGTTGTTGTGGTTGAAACCCATGGATAAGCACTATTTTATATTCCTTACTATATGATGCTGATGAGCTGAGTGCTAAGTAGACACCTGCAACAGCTGTTATACTTTTGATTGTATTCATTATTTCCCCAATATCTTTTATAATTATTTTGTTACGTCTTATTTTTATAGTTGAACGTTAACTGATCGGACGTTCGACCAGTTAAAAATATAATAGAGGAGTGACTATTTATTATCCAATCACCTTTTATTTATAATGGTGATAATCAAAATAAATCAAAACTATAATCTTATTACTTATACTGTTAAAGCAATCTTAATAGTCATTTTTCTTTTTATAAGATAAAGAAAATAAACAAATTTGTCTTTAATGAGATGATAATCAGATCAATATAAAACCTAATTAAACTAAATAAGCATTTATATATTCTTTTTTGGTATATAAGTTAACAAAATATCACTTCTTTTATTTCTATAAAGCGCTAACCTTGTCCTGTTAAAGTAAATAAAGCTTACTCAAGGATATAAAATGACCACAATATTTGAAGATAACTCAACCTCTATTGGCAATACGCCCCTCGTAAGACTAAACCGTGTCACTAAAGGTAATGTTTTTGCTAAAATAGAATCAAGAAATCCTAGTGCGAGTATTAAGTGTCGCATTGGCGCAAATATGATCTGGGATGCCGAGAAAAAAGGATTATTAACCCCCGGTAAAGAAATTGTTGAGCCTACCAGTGGTAACACTGGCATAGCACTTGCTTTTGTGGCCGCTGCTCGTGGCTACGCCATCACATTAACTATGCCACATACCATGAGTTTAGAGCGTAGAAAATTATTAGCCGCTTTAGGGGCAAAGCTTGAATTGACTGATGGTGCTAAAGGCATGAATGGTGCTATTGCTAAAGCTCAAGCAATTAAAGACTCAGATCCTGAGAAGTACGTTTTATTGGGGCAATTCGAAAACCCTGCTAACCCAGAAATTCACGAAAAAACAACGGGTCCAGAAATCTGGGAAGCGACAGACGGTAACATCGACATATTTGTTGCTGGTGTTGGCACCGGTGGCACAATTACGGGTGTTAGTCGTTACATTAAAAATACCGCAGGAAAAAACATCATGTCTGTTGCGGTAGAGCCAACTGACTCTCCTGTTATTAGTCAAAAAATGGCCGGTGAAGAACTAACGCCAGGACCACACAAGATTCAAGGAATCGGTGCAGGTTTTATCCCAGGAAACCTAGACTTAAGCATGATTGATGCTGTTGAAAAAGTAACGAATGACGAAGCAATGGCAATGTGTCACCGCCTGATGAAAGAAGAAGGTATTCTTGCGGGTATCTCTTCTGGTGCTGGCGTTGTTGCTGCGAAACGTTTAGCTGAAAAACCAGAAAACGAAGGAAAAAATATTGTTGTTATTTTAGCAAGCTCTGCAGAGCGTTACCTGTCAAGCGCACTTTTTAGCGATGAATTCACTGATAAAGAACTTTTACAATAGCGTTAAAATTTAACGATAAAAAAAGACGCTTAGGCGTCTTTTTTTAAATGATTTTTATTTCAGATTTTGTTAATAAAATCAGCAATGCTAGGATGAATTAACTCACTGTGACTTACCGGCCCCATGTGTCCTGTTGGAAAGCTTTTATGCATCACATTAGGTAAACTAGCCGTAATTTTATTTGCCAATAATAAGCTTAATTCTGGGCTTTTTTCACCTGTCATCATTAGCGATTTGCATGTAATACGGTTTAGGGCTTTTAATGAGTATTTTTCTGAGGTTAATCCTTTAAAGTCTAAGCTTACTTTAGGCATATCTCTTGCCATTAAATCTTGCATCTTTTGTGGTAAAGCCCTAAAAAATCCAGCTTTGTTCCAAAAATTAGTAAATATCTCTGCCGCTTGATAAGCGTCGCCAATAGCAACCTTACGAGCAAAGTTATCAGCTAACAATCTAGCTTCACTTCCTTGTTCTAGTAAATGAAAAGCGACCGGCTCATATAAAGATAGGCTCAATATTTTTTCTGGATTTTCAACAGCCAATTTTAACGCAATAGCGCCTCCGCAAGAATGGCCAACTAAATGAAAGGATTGATTTGGAGCGACACTCGCCAGAATTTTTTCAATACGATCAATTTCAATATCAAAATTATAATGTAGTTCATCTGCAACTTTATCTGCCTTCCCGTAACCGAGAATATCGATGTTAATCACTAAATAGTTAACATCAAGTAGCTTAACCAAAGGCTGCCATTGTCTGGCTGAACTTAGCGAACTGTGAAGAAGTACAACAGGTGTTCCCTGCCCTGAAATATAGACGCCTGTCGGCAAGTTATTTATCGTCATTACTGCTATTTTCTTTGGAATAATAAAGCATTATCAGCCTAATCTGACAAATGTCAAAATAAAGTGACGATTCGCCCTCCTCACTAAGACTTCAATATGCACGGCTATAAATGTTTACAAAGTAAATCAATAAATGTTAACAATTTTGCTGACATTAAATTATTTAATGTGATAAAAAAAGGTCAACTCAAAATTTCACTGTTACTAATGAAACTCAGTTTTCAAAAAATAGTGTGATAAAACAATTAAAATAAAAAGAGTCTTCATGGATATAAATCTTCAAGGTAAAAGCGCATTAGTCTGTGGTTCAAGTCAAGGTATTGGCAAGGCTTGTGCTATAGAGCTTGCTAATCTAGGCGCAAATGTCACGCTATTTTCACGTAATCAAACAGCACTTGAACACGTAAAAGCTGAACTCAATACTGAACAGGGTCAAAAGCATCAAGTGTTAGTGGCTGACTTCTCGAACACAGAACAAGTCAAAGAAGTGATTAATGATCATGTAAACTCTTTAGGTGGTTATGAAATATTAATCAATAATACCGGAGGCCCTGCACCTGGGCCCGCGAATGTAGCCGGTGTTGATGAATTTATTAACGCCTTTAATTTACACTTGGTATCGAACCATCATTTAGTGCAAGCGCTTATCCCTCACATGAAAGAAAAGCAATATGGCCGTATCATCAATGTTATTTCAACCTCAGTTAAACAACCCCTTAATGGCTTAGGTGTTTCTAATACGATTCGTGGCGCCGTTGCAAGTTGGGCAAAAACCTTAGCGAACGAATTAGGCGAGTTTGGTATTACCGTTAATAACGTATTACCCGGTGCAACAGCAACCGCACGTTTAGACGCGATAATTTCGGGTAAAGCGAAGAAGCAAAATATTTCTATCGAACAAGCCACACTTAATGAGAAAGCAATAATTCCTATGCGCCGTTTTGCTAAGCCAGAAGAGTTTGCAGCGGCCGCTGCTTTTCTAGCCTCTCCTGCAGCAGGTTACATCACCGGTATTAATTTACCCGTTGATGGCGGTAGAACCGCTTGTTTATAAACGTCCTTTAAATAAACAGTCTAGAGGAATAAACAATGACGGCTGCAAATAATATCATTGATAATTTCATTGATGGCGAATATCAAGCGCCCATCAATAATCATTATTTAGATAATTATGAACCTGCAACAGGCTTGGTGTATGGCAAAATTCCCAGCAGTGATAGTGAGGATGTTGAACAAGCCATTGCCGCAGCTGAACGAGCACTTCCTGCCTGGCGCGCGTTAGATTTAGAACAACGTGCCGACTACTTAATGGCTATTGCACAAGAGATTGAAAATCAACTTGAACTACTAGCGCTTGCTGAGGCGACGGACAATGGCAAACCGGTTGCTTTAGCGAGAATGGTTGATATTCCACGTGCGGCAAGTAATTTTAAATTCTTTGCTCATGCCTGCTCACAATTTTCAAGTGAATCTCATGCACTTGCTAACACAGCAATTAATTACACCTTGCGCCAACCGGTGGGTATTGTCGGCTGTATTTCTCCTTGGAATTTACCGCTGTATTTATTTACTTGGAAAATAGCACCCGCACTTGCAGCAGGTAATTGTGTCATTGCCAAACCCTCTGAAATCACCCCAAAAACGGCAGCAATGCTCGGCGCTATTTGTCAAAAAGTTGGTTTGCCTAAAGGTGTTTTAAATATATTACATGGAACAGGTACAAGTGTTGGCGCTGCAATATGTAACCATCCAAAAGTGAACGCTATTTCATTTACGGGCGGCTCTGCAACAGGTGCGGCAATAGCGACACAGCTTGCACCAAAATTTAAAAAGCTATCTTTAGAGCTCGGTGGGAAAAATCCGGCATTAATTTTTGATGACTGTCATTTTGAAAATACCATTGAAGAAGTTTTCCGCGCCAGCTTTGCCAACCAAGGTCAAATTTGCTTATGTGCTTCACGCCTATATATTCAGCGCGGCATATATGAAAAATTCAAAGCGGCATTAGTCGCAAAAGCACAAACGCTTGTGCCACAAGACCCTTTGGTTAATGAAACAAAAATGGGCGCGATTGTCTCCAAAGACCATTTAGAAAAAGTACTCGGCTATATTGATTTAGCAAAACAAGAAGGGGGTACTATTTTAGCGGGCGGTAAGCAAGTGCTATTACCTGGTCGCTGTAAACAAGGTTATTTTTTACAACCGACTATCATCGAAGGCTTAAGTAATGATGCGAGGTGCAACCAGCAAGAAATTTTTGGTCCTGTTATTACCTTACAACTGTTTGATACTGACGAACAAGCACTGGCACTTGCCAACGAAAGCCAATATGGCTTAGCAGCGACTATTTGGACGCAAAACATTAATAGAGCACATCAACTCGCTGAACAAATAAATACCGGTATTGTGTGGATAAATTGTTGGTTACTGCGTGATTTACGAACACCTTTTGGTGGTATGAATCATTCAGGTGTTGGCCGAGAAGGTGGTTTAGAAGCCATGCGATTTTTTACTGAACCCAAAAATGTATGCATAAAATACTCATAGGCTCAAATTAAATAAATAAATACCGGTATTGTGTGGATCAATTGTTGGTTACTGCGTGATTTACGAACGCCTTTTGGTGGTATGAATCATTCAGGTGTTGGCCGAGAAGGTGGTTTAGAAGCCATGCGATATTTTACTGAACCCAAAAATGTATGTATAAAATACTCATAGGCTCAAACGAAACAATGAACCAAATTTGTCATAAATTTAAATCTTCAGGTGCAATATTTGCCAGCGTATTAGGCTGCAAATGGACGCTTATTTAACCGGCTTTCTTATGGAGTACGTTAGTTTTTTTTCGAGAATTTCGAAATCCCCTACTCAGTCGTACTCAAGTCTACATGCAATTGAAATAAATGAAGAACAAAGGTCTTTGATTGATTTTTGTCTACACTTATAACCATAAAAATATATTAATTACATCAGGATCCCTTATGAGCGATGTTAAAATTAAAGCGTCTTTTAACCCAAAAATAATCAACGCAGAACAAGCGCCAAAACCGGTAGGCTTATACCCTCACGCACGACAAGTCGGCGACTTACTCTTTCTTTCCGGTGTTGGCCCAAGAAAAGCGGGTTGCAAAGATATCCCAGGGGTTGTACTTGACGAGCAAGGAAAAATTAAAAGTTACGATATTGAAGCGCAGTGCCATAGTGTTTTCACCAACATTCGACTAATTCTTGAAGCGTCAAATGCAAGCTGGATGGATGTGGTTGATGTCACGGTATTTTTAACCAATATGGATGACGACTTCGCTACCTATAATCGTATTTACGCAGAATACTTTGCTGATAATCAACCTTGTCGCACCACGGTTGAAATTAACAAATTACCGACGCCCATAGCCATTGAACTTAAATGTATCGCTGCGTTGAATCAACATAAAAAGCCTCATACTAAAACGACGGGGGAATAGTCATGTCAACGTTGAAAAATAGCATCGCCATGCCCTTTAATTTACATGCTTGGATTGATGAGCATCGACATTTACTCAAACCTCCTGTTTGTAATAAACAAATTTTTGAACAGGACAACTTTATTGTCATGATCGTCGGCGGTCCTAATAATCGTAACGATTATCACTATAACGAAACCCCTGAATTTTTTTATCAAATCGAAGGCGAAATGGTGCTTTCAGTTATTAATGATTCGGTTGAAAACAATGATCATCATGATCCCAAAAATTTTCAGGATATAAAAATTAACGCTGGTGAGATATTCTTACTGCCACCAAAAATGTTGCATTCCCCACAACGCTTTGAAAACAGCGTAGGTTTGGTGGTTGAACAAAAGCGAGCAAATAATCAAAAAGATGCACTTTATTGGTTTTGTCCTGACTGCAAAAAGCAACTCTACACAGAAGCTTTTTGTCTCGACAATATAGAAACAGACTTACCTAAAGTATTCACCCGTTTTTATGACACACCTGACAATTGCACTTGTCAGCAATGTGGCACAACAGTGACGAAGGGGTAAGTTATGTTAAAGATAGATATTCACACGCATATATTACCGAAGACCTGGCCTAATTTACGTGAAAAATACGGTTACGGGGGGTTTGTCAGTTTAGATCATCATAAATGTGGCTGTGCTCGCATGATGGTTGATGAACAGTTTTTTCGTGAAATAGACCATAATTGTTGGGACCCTAAAGTTCGACTTGACGACTGTAAAAAGCACCATGTAGACGTACAAGTGCTTTCAACGGTTCCTGTGATGTTTAACTACTGGGCAAAGCCTAAAGATACATTAGATTTATCGATGTATTTGAATGATCACATTGCCGGCATTGTTAACGACCACCCTAAGCGTTTTATCGGTTTAGGGACTTTACCCATGCAATCACCAGACCTTGCCATAAAAGAGCTGGAACGTTGCATGAAAATTGGTTTAGCGGGCATTCAAATTGGTTCTCATATTAATGAATGGAATTTAGACCAAAAAGAGTTATTCCCTATTTTTGAAGCCGCACAAGACTTAGCTGCAGCTGTTTTCGTTCATCCATGGGACATGATGGCGAAGGAAAAAATGCCTAAATATTGGTTACCCTGGCTCGTTGGTATGCCTGCAGAGTCAAGCTTAGCGATATGCTCGATGATCTTTGGCGGCGTACTACAACGTTTACCTAAACTAAAAATAGCCTTTGCGCATGGCGGTGGTTCATTTCCATCAACTATTGGTCGTATAGAACATGGTTTTAATGTTCGTCCTGATTTATGTGCGGTTGACTGTTCTATTAACCCACGAGATTTTCTTCCGCAAATTTATCTAGATTCATTAGTACATGATGAATTAGCACTGAAATATTTAGTCGATTTGATGGGGCCAGACAATATTGCCTTGGGTACTGATTACCCCTTTCCATTGGGTGAATTAGCACCTGGAAAGCTTATCGAGAATAGTCAGTTTTCTGATGATATTAAAGAAAAGTTACTGCATGGTTCAGCGCTTAAATGGTTAGGGTTATCCAAAGAGCAGTTCTTATGAGCTTGAATAACACTAAAGCTAACGTTAGCAGTAACGCGATAAAAATAACCATAGAGCTTCAACGTGCTAGTTATCAAGTCAATATAGCAAACTCATGGGCATTGGCTATTCCTGTTAACTTTAATCAACCAACGCAACAGCCCAATCACTTTTATGCCAATGCAGCGTTAGCCACCCCAATGCAAGTAGATGGTTTTATTGGTGATACCAAACAAGGTGGCAGCTGTAATGTAAATGAATTAACGATTAATCCGCATTGTAATGGCACTCATACCGAATCTATCGCACATATTTGTGATTTTTCGATGAACACTCATGCTGTCAGTAACCGTATCAATAATGAAACGCAGGTAAAGACATTAGCAGAACTTAACTTACCCGCGTTAATGCCCTGCGCTGTAATATCATTAACACCTGAATTAGCGATAGAAAGTAAGGAGAATTACAGCCCTGACTTTTCTAAGCATGATGTCATCATCAGCAAATCTGCACTTAAGAAAGCACTTGTTGATTATCACAATGAGCAATTACAAGCGTTGGTTATTCGAAGTTTGCCAAATAACAGTAGCAAAAAAAAACAAGCTTATAACAGTGAAAATCAACCTGCATTTTTCAGTCGTGAAGCCAT
The DNA here is from genome assembly GCF_014076915.1 of Colwellia sp. MB02u-14. NCBI lineage: Bacteria > Pseudomonadati > Pseudomonadota > Gammaproteobacteria > Alteromonadales > Colwelliaceae > Colwellia > Colwellia sp. MB02u-14. Next base: position 82,650 of record NZ_JACGUX010000071.1, on the reverse strand, counting down.
CTCATATTTAAATGAACGAGGTATTGAACACCTAATAGTAGATCTGCCATCAATTGACCGCTTACATGATGAGGGATTAATGACTTGTCATCATCTATTTTGGCACGTTGAGGAAGGTAGTCAGCAAGTAAACGAAAATAGCTTAGTGAATAAAACAATTACCGAAATGGCGTTTATTGATAATGAGATCCCTGATGACTTTTATTTTATCAATATTCAAACACCTGCTTTTCATAATGATGCAGCACCAAGTCGCCCTGTCCTATTTTCAGCAAAAGAATTTAATGCTAAAGAAATGAGTAAATAACTTATGCCTATTACCAATAAAACAATAAAAAATAATAAAAAGACATTAGCATACGCCCAAGCACTTGACCTTAATGATCCGTTAGCGAAAATACGCGACCAGTTCGCCATTCCTAAACAAGCCAATGGTGACGATGAATACTATTTCACCGGAAATTCCCTTGGTTTACAACCCAAACTTGCTCGAGAATATGTTATTGAGTTACTTGACTCTTGGGGACAACGAGGCGTAAAAGGTCATTTTGAAGGTGACTATCCTTGGATGCCTTATCATGAATTTTTAACCGAACAATCAGCATTATTAGTGGGTGGAAATAATAACGAAGTCATCATGATGAATTCGTTAACCGCTAATTTGCATTTCATGATGGTGAGCTTTTATCAACCCCAAGGTAAACGCACTAAAATACTGATTGAAGATCATGCATTCCCTTCTGATCATTACGCCGTAGAATCTCAACTTAAACATCATAAACAAGATGTTAATGAGAATATGCTGCTGTGGACACCAAGAGCAGGCGAAGAGCTTTTAAATCATGATGATTTGTATCAAATAATTGAACAACAAGGCGATGAAATTGCCCTGATATTATTACCCGGCGTTCAGTACTATACGGGCCAAGTGCTTGATATGAAAACCATCACAGAAAAAGCCCATGCTAAAGGTATTATAGTCGGTTTTGACCTTGCTCATGCCGTGGGTAATATCGAAATGGAATTGCATAATTGGCAAGTCGACTTTGCATGTTGGTGTAGCTATAAATATTTGAACAGTGGTGCCGGCTCTGTTGCTGGTTGTTTTATTCATGAAATCCATAGCACTAATTCAAACAGTGAAACAAAAGTGAACCGCTTTGCGGGTTGGTGGGGACACGACAAGTCAACCCGATTTAAAATGGAAAACAATTTTAAGCCTATTGCTAGTGCTGAAGGCTGGCAATTATCGAACCCTCCCGTATTATCATTAGCGGCTATTCGCGGGTCACTTGATACCATAAAAATGGCAGGCGGGATCAGTGAGCTTCGCAAAAAATCAGTCAAGCTTACCCAATATATGACCGAGTTAATCGCCAGTGAACTTGGCGATAAAATTCGTATTATCACCCCCAGTAATCAAGCTGAACGCGGTTGCCAGTTATCGTTAATGATTAATGTTAAAGGCCTTGATGGCAAAGCTATGTTTAACGCATTAGAAGAAAATGGTGTAACCACCGATTGGCGTGAACCCAATGTTATTCGTGTTGCTCCCGTCCCACTTTACAACCAATTTCAAGATATCTATCACTTTGTCCGACTTTTAAAGGAGTGTTTACAATGAGCATAAATGTTATGTCTAAACCTGCCAATGAAACTAACATCACAGTAGCTGGAGCAGGTCCTATTGGTGCATTGCTGGCGATAATACTCGCTCGAAAAGGCTATAATATTAATTTATTTGAATCGCGCCCAGATTCTCGCCAGCATGACATATACCAAGGAAAATCGATAAACATTGCCCTCTCAGACCGTGGTTGGTTAGCACTTGAAGCCGTTGGCATTGCTGAACAAGTGCGTAAAGAAGCGCTGCCTATGAAAAAACGTGTTATGCATGGCGTTGATGGCACGATAACAGAGCAAGCTTATGGAAAAGACGAGCAAGCTATTTGGTCGGTATCGCGCGCGGGCATTAATGAACAATTACTTAATTTGGCAGAAAAAGAAGCAAACGTAGCGTTGCACTTTGAAAAAAGACTTACCCATGTTGACTTTACTACGGGGTGTTCATCTTTCAGCTTTGATGTCGCACAAAGTAAAGGTCATATTGAAATTGACGCTGATTATATTTTTGGCGCCGACGGTGCTTTTTCAAAAGTGCGCCGCCTTGCCCAAGAAACGCCACGTTTTAGCTATAGTCAATCTTTCATGCCTCAGTCTTATATCGAATTAACGATCCCAGCAAACGAAAACGAAACAGGCGATGCGCGCTTTAAAATGGAAAAAGAAGCTCTGCATATTTGGCCAAGAAAAGACTTTATGCTTATCGCTCTGCCCAATCCTGATGGTTCGTTCACTTGTACATTGTTTATGAATTATGAAAGTAAACATGAAGGGGAACATTCATTTTGCAACTTAACAGAAAGAAGTCATGTCATTAAATTTTTCAACGAAAATTTTGCTGATGCAATGCCGATATTAGCAGACCCCATCGACGACTTTATGTCCAAGAAAGCTAGCCCACTCTTTTTAGTTAAAGTCGACCCTTGGGTGATCAACAATAAAGTCGCATTAATTGGTGATGCTGCTCATGCAATGGTGCCTTATTACGGTCAAGGCATGAACTGTGGTTTTGAAGATTGCCGAGAGCTTGGTGAAATTATTGATCAATATAAAGGTCAATGGTCCGATATTTTTCCTGCTTATCAAAAACAGCGAAAAATAAATGCGGATGCTATTACTGAATTAGCTCAGCGTAATTTTGTTGAAATGAGTGAGCTCTCTGGTGACAGTAATTTTCTATTGCAGAAAAAAATTGAAGCTAAATTTCATCAGCTTCATCCTGAACTTTGGGTGCCACTTTATTCTATGGTAACCTTTTGCCCACACTTGCCTTATTCGCAAGCATTAGCAATCGGTGATCAGCAAAAATTAATTATGGCTGAAATAATGCAAATTCCCAACATAAATACATGCTGGGAAGACGACTTTATTTACCAAAAACTTCGACAACTTGTCTGTGCACAAGATAAAAACAAGGGAAATCACCATGTCTAATTCAGGCTGTCCTTTTAGTGGTGATGCAAATAAACGTGAACTAGAGCAAGATATTCATACCGATTTTAAGGATGATATGTCTTATAGCGATTACTTGCAGCTTGATCAGATATTATCAGCTCAGCAACCGTTATCGAACGAGCATGATGAAATGTTGTTTATTGTTATCCACCAAAGTAGCGAACTATGGCTAAAACTTGCTGGGCATGAATTAGCCAAAGCACTGGAATGTTTACGCGCGAATGATTTTGGTCCTGCATTTAAAGTTATCGCCCGCGTAAAACAAATATTCATCCAGCTGACCCAGTCATGGAATATTCTGTCAACGCTTACCCCCGTTGATTATTTGAAGTTTCGTGATGATTTAGGTCGTTCATCAGGCTTTCAATCGCACGGTTATCGAAAGCTAGAATTCCTTCTTGGTAATAAAAACAGTGACATACTCAAAGTACATAAACAAAATAATGAAGCTTATCAAGAACTAAAATTATTACTCAATAGTCCAAGTCTATATGACGAAGTCATTGTTACATTGGTGAAAGCAGGCTTTAACATTGACGATTGCGTGCTCAATAGAGATGTGACTCAAGCTTACCAAAGTAATGAAAGTGTCGTAAGAGCATGGTTAGCGGTCTATCAACAACCTGAGAAGTATTTTGAATTATACGAACTGGCCGAGAAATTGGTTGATATCGAAGATTCTTTTCAACAATGGCGTTTTAAACACATGTACACCGTACAACGCATTATTGGCTATAAAGCAGGAACTGGAGGTTCTTCTGGGGTAGGTTTTTTAAAAAAAGCGTTAGAGGTTAGCTTTTTTCCTGAGTTATTTGAAGTGCGAACACATTTATAGAGCGGCTTAGCTTCAAATTAGGAACAGATATAAAAATGCAATCATCAACTGAGTGCATTTTTTATTGGCTAAAATTAACGATTAATTTTTTACAGCATTAATCTCTAAATTTTTATTACCGTCTTTTTCGCGTTTTTTACGGGCTTTCTCAGACTTCAATTGCATCTGTTGTTTTTGCAACGATGAAATATCTTGTGGTATAGGTTTACGAGGCATACGCTCGTCAGCCATTGCCGCTTTATATAAGAATCCCGCAAGGATAACTGAGGCTTGTTTTAAATCAGCTTCTACGACATGGTCAATCGAGTCAATGTGGGTATGATGTAAACGAGAGCCATAATCTAACTTGTCTTGAATAAACTGGAAACCGGGTAAGCCAACATCATCAAAAGACTCATGGTCGGTACCACCGGTACTTTTATTCGTAACCGTACCTGTGCTTAGATCACTATAAGGACTAAACCAATTGCTAAATATTGATTTTGCCGCAACATTACCCTCAGTATAGATACCTCTGAAACGGCCACTGCCGTTATCCATATTGAAATACACCGAGAATTTTTCATGATCGGCTTTAGTTTCAATAGGCCAACCTTGGTCTTTCCATAGGTAACTTGGCAGTGCTTGTTCATTCTTATCACTCGGTTTAGGACGAGTCGCAAAGTGTTCCTCAACATAAGTTGATGAACCAAAAAGACCTTGCTCTTCACCAGACCACAACGCTATTCGTATAGTACGTTTAGGTTTAAAATCTAGTGCTTGAAGAATACGAACTGCTTCCATAGACACGGCAACGCCAGCACCATTATCTACAGCACCATCACTGGCATGCCAAGAGTCTAAGTGGCCACCGACCATAACAATTTCAGGATTTTCATCACTGCCTGGGATCTCTGCAATGGTATTATAAGCGTTACGGTCTTCATCATAAAAACGTGCATCAATATTGAGTGACAATTTTGGTGTTTTGCCATTATCAATCATACGAGACAATGAGTTGTAATGCTCAGCTTCAATAATCATCGCAGGTACCGGAAATGTTTTCCCTACACGATGGTCACTACCAAAAACGTTAATTAAACCACCTTGTCGCCAACTACGATATATAACACCCGCAACTTTTTCATCTTTTAAAAATGTATTTAATGACTTACGGAAATTATAACGCTGCATCGCGCTATCTCGTCGGTCAGCCGAAACCCAAGGAGAATGACTTGGCGAGCTCATCACATCAAAATCTTTTAGTTTGGAAAGCTCTCCAGAGTCATAACGTTTGAAGACACTATTTTCAGGCGCATCAATATTTTTTCCTGCGCCCATCATGATAATTTTACCTTTAAGCTTACCTTTATATTGTGCTAAGTCTGCAACTGAACTGGCATCAAAAATAACAACATCGCCTTTTACTTCTCCTTTGGTTCCCGGTGTCCAAGCAACAGGGATACCATGTAAAGAAACTTCACGAGGACTTAAAACATCGATTGAAGCAGAGTCATGTGACCAACCTCTACCAAACTCAAAAGGGTCTAAGTAAGCATTTTTTAGTCCCCAACCTTTCAGTTTTTCTAAGGTCCAGTCATTCGCTTTTTTCATTTGAGGTGAGCCTGATAAACGTGGCCCTATTTGGTCAGTAAGTTGTTCTAAGGTGTGCATAACTTCAGAATTATAAAAGCCTTCTGCTCTTATTTTATTGGCCATATCTAAATCATCACTTGCGTAAGCAGTCGATAAAGAAAGACATAATAAAGATAACCCGAATTTTTTCATTATTGTTCCCTAATTATTATATTTTTTGTCATCGTTAATTTAGTACAAAAAAATAGAATAAAAAAGACGGATAAGACGAAATCCATTGAATTAGAGACCATTGGTTTTAGAAGATAAAATATCCTGACACTATAAAAATATCAGCATATTTGCTTATTTGTTGCAAACCGACAACAACCCACATAAAACCAATAAAAATCAACAAATTAAATTAATCATATAAAAATAAAATATCGAATTTATTGAAATTAGACTATGGTACAATTTATAAAAATAAATACTTTCTATTTAGAAGTTTGTATAATTTCGGCTAACCTAATAAGTATCAAAATAACAATAAAACTCAGTTTACATAAAAAACATCGCACTCTTGGAGAAAATTAATGAATTTGTTCAAAAATTCCGCTTTAGCTACAGCCGTTAAACTTGCTGTATTAACATCATCAGTTGGATATTCTGCAGCGACTTTAGCTGAAGAAGTAAAAGAAAAAGTTGTTGGCTTAGAAGTCATTCAAGTGACGGCTCGTAAAAGAGTAGAAAACGTTCAAGAAGTCCCTATTTCTGTATCAGCATTGCAAGGGGAAAACCTTGATGCGTATAGTTCTGCAGGTATGGACATTCGTTTCATGAGTGCACGTATCCCAAGTTTAGCAGTAGAGTCTTCATTTGGTCGCACATTTCCAAGATTTTATGTACGTGGTTTAGGTAATACTGATTTTGATTTAAATGCTTCTCAACCTGTGTCTTACATCGTTGATGATATTGTTCAAGAAAACCCAATTTTAAAAGGATTTCCAGTATTTGATGTTGGTCGTGTTGAAGTACTAAGAGGTCCACAAGGTACGTTGTTTGGGCGAAATACCCCCGCTGGTCTTGTTAAGTTTGATTCTACAAAACCTTCGCAAACATTCGACGCTTATGTTTCTGTTGCTTTAGGTGATTACGGCACTGTTGATTCAGAAGGTGCAGTAGGCGGTTCTATTAATGACCAATGGTCATTTAGACTATCAGGACTTCATCAAGAAAAAGATGATTACATTGACAATAAAGCTGTTGGCTATGAGCAAGATGACCAATTAGGTGGCTATGAGGAAAACGCATTTCGTGCTCAATTCTTATATGAAGGCGACAGCTACTCTGCTTTATTCAACTACCATTATCGTGACTTAGATGGGTCCCCAATAGCTTTTCACCCCAATATCGCTATAAGTGGCACCAATAATATAAGAGAAGGGTTTGATGGAGAAACGGTTTATCAAGACGCTGGTGAATTTGCAACTCAGCAAGTAACCACACAAGGTGCAAGTGCAAAAGTTGATTGGGAACTTAACGATGATTATACACTAACCTCAATTACGGGCTGGGAAAGTGCTGAAATATATTCTCGTGCAGATGTTGACGGTGGCTATATTGGATTCCCTCCTGCTGGTGATGCAAATGCTGTTTGGTGGGGAGCACAGACTGCCGATGAAATTCCAGAACATGATCAATACAGTCAAGAACTTCGTTTAGCATCAAGTTTTTCAGGTGAAATCAATTATCAAGTGGGTGTTTTTTACTTTAGTGAAGAATTAATCATTAATACTTATGATTTTTATACTCAAGACCCAACAAATGAAACCGATGACGCACGCCACGGAGCGCAAAACGGCTTAGCTACACAAGAGCAAGAAACAACTGCTTGGGCTGTATTCGGCTCTGTAGATTATGATATTAATGAGAAATGGCAGGTCACTGTTGGTGCACGCTACTCAGATGACGAAAAAGAATTCACAGCGGAATTACTTGATCATCCTTTTATTCCAGGTGCTGACGGTGGTAACTATTTAGAATCCGCAAATCCAAGTGATGAGCACATAAGCTGGGATATAAGTTCAACATATAAATTAACGGATGATGTTAATTTATATGGACGTATTGCGAATAGTTTTAGAGCACCAAGTATTCAGGGTCGTGTTTTATATGATCAAAACGTAAGTGTTGGGGATTCAGAAACAATTACATCAATCGAAACAGGTATTAAATCTGACATCTTAGATGGCAATGGACGAATTAATGCATCTGTTTATTATTTTGAAATGAAAGATCAGCAACTAACCGCTGTTGGTGGTGTAAATAATGCCAACTTCCTACTCAATGCTGATAAAACGACAGGTTATGGTTTTGAAGTTGATTCTGAGTTTGTTGTTACTGACAATTTACTGATGAGTTTTAATATTAGCTATAACAATACTGAAATTTCACAAAATAATTTATCTGTAGCTACATGTGGTTCAGGTACTTGTACAGTAACCGACCCAACGTTTGATTCAGCTGGTACAAAGATGGCTATTATCGACGGTAATTCATTACCTAACGCGCCAGAATGGATATCAAATGTAACCTTTAGTTATTCTCGCGAAATGGGTGATGGTGAATTCTTTATATTTAATGATTGGTCATACCGTAGTGATGTGCATTTTTTCTTATATGAAGCGAAAGAATTTAAAGGTGATGCTTTATTAGAAGGTGGCATAAGAACAGGTTATAACTGGACGAGCGGAGATAATGAATATCAAGTTTCGGCGTTCATGAGAAATATTACTGATGAGCAAGTAATTATTGGTGGTGTCGATTTTAATAATAACTCTGGTATGATTAACGAAGGACGTTTTACTGGTGTAGAATTTAAAGTATCATTCTTTTAAATCATATTATCACTGTATAAAAATTCATTAAAAATAAAGGCTGTATTGCAATAATGCAGCCTTTATTTTTTAACGAATAATCAGTGAATTAAATGCCCATCCCAAGGTTACTCCGGCACTTTTACGCCAGTTCAATAGATTAGTAACTAAGCTCAAAAAGTAATTCTCCTAAGTCGGGTTGCCACTGAAAATCTTTTAATTTAATTCTGCATCCAATAATCACAACTTGTTCGTCTTGAAGTAGATTTCTTTGTTTGGCAAAAAGTTCACTATCAACGGGGAATGAAATTTTTCCCTGAGAATTAATCACTCTATGCCAAGGGACATTTTTCCCTTTCCAACCATTATCAGGTATTTTTCCTAACGCTTTTCCAACGAGCCTTGCTTTACCAGGTAAGCCGGCTAAATCAGCTATTTGACCATAACAAGCCACCTTTGAATACGGGATCGCTTGTACCGTTTGCCAAATACGTTGGTAATTAGCGTTAGGTGGTGGTTGATTTTTTAACATTGCCTACATCCATATAATTTAAACGGTTTAATTGCTTCGGTAACATCCATAAAAAAATGATCTTTAGATGATAATAATTGATGAAAAGTAGCCGTTATATTTTTATTAACAACAGATGTTAATTCATTCATTAAGGCTCTATATTTTCCAAAGTTAAACTATTATAACCGCCTGCTGGTATATTAAAAAATAAGTCAGTTTTATTTTTAAGTCGTAAATAGCCTGTCAGTTAATCTATAGGCAGACATAGCCTAACAACCAAATTTTACCCCTATTGAAAGACATCTTTTTTGTGTATAATCGCGCGCAATTGACACACCAGCTTAAATGCACGACCAAGGATTATCCTATACTTACAGCAAATAATATCACCCAACAATTTGGCGCAAAACCGCTTTTTGAAAATATTTCACAAAAATTTGGTGGCGGTAACCGTTACGGTTTAATTGGTGCAAATGGTTGTGGTAAATCAACACTAATAAAAATATTAGGTGGTGATTTAGAGCAAACCTCTGGAAATGTTAGTTTAGACACTAACGAACGTTTAGGTAAATTGAGCCAAGACCAGTTCGCTTTTGAACACTTCAGCGTTATCGATACGGTTATCATGGGTCACACCGAATTATGGGCGGTAAAAGAAGAGCGTGACCGCATCTATGCTTTGCCTGAAATGAGCGAAGCAGACGGCATGAAAGTTGGCGATTTAGAATCTGAATATGCTGAGATGGACGGTTACAGTGCTGAAGCGCGCGCTGGCGAATTATTAATGGGTGTTGGCATTCCTATTGATCAACACTATGGTTTAATGAGCGAAATAGCGCCTGGCTTCAAACTACGTATTTTATTAGCACAAGCGTTATTCTCAGATCCAGATATATTATTACTGGATGAACCAACCAACAACCTTGATATTCATACTATTCAATGGTTAGAAGAAACATTGAATGCACGTGATTCAACCATGATCATTATTTCGCATGATAGACATTTCTTGAATAGTGTTTGTACGCATATGGCTGATTTAGATTACGGTGAACTTAGAGTTTTCCCAGGTAACTACGACGAATATATGCTTGCTGCCACTCAAGCCCGCGCTAATTTACTTGCTGACAATGCTAAGAAAAAAGCACAGATTGGTGAGCTTCAAGCATTCGTTGCACGCTTTTCAGCGAATGCTTCAAAAGCGAAACAAGCCACTTCTCGCGCTAAACGCATAGATAAAATTCAGCTTGAAGACGTAAAACCTTCAAGCCGTACCAATCCATTTATTCGTTTTGAGCAAGAAAAGAAGCTATTTCGTAATGCTTTAGTCATTGAGAAATTAAACAAGCACTTTGATGATGCGCATATTTTAAAAGATATTTCTATGCTGGCTGAGGTCGGTGAACGTATTGCCGTAATTGGTGAGAATGGCATAGGGAAAACAACCTTTTTACGAACGTTATTAAGCGAAGTCGGCTACGAGTCAACGTCGGGAGAATTTACTTGGTCTGAAAATGCTAATATTGGTTATTACGCACAAGATCATGAGTTTGAATTTGAAAATGACATGACATTATTCGAATGGATGAGCCAATGGCGCCAACCTACTGACGACGAACAAGCTGTACGTGGTTATTTAGGACGATTATTATTTTCTGCCGATGATATTCTAAAATCAGTTAAAATATTATCCGGTGGTGAGAAAGGTAGAATGCTTTTTGGCAAACTGATGATGCAGTTACCTAATATCCTTGTAATGGACGAACCAACCAACCACATGGATATGGAGTCTATTGAATCGCTTAATATGGCTTTGGAAAATTACGAAGGCACCTTGGTATTTGTTAGCCATGACCGTGAATTTGTTTCAAGCTTAGCAACACGTATTATCGAATTAACCAAAGACGGTTATATAGACTTTGCCGGTACTTATGATGAGTACTTAGCAAGTCAAGCGTAGACGCAAATAACACCGTCTATACCAATAGATAAAACACTGATCAAAGAGTGTTTTATCTATAACTTCCCCTCCCCATTTTAGATTAAGGAATTCCTTTGCTCAGTTATCGTCATGCTTTTCACGCAGGAAACTTCGCTGATGTTTTAAAACATTCAGTGTTAACACTCGTACTTGAATATATGGTGCGAAAAGATAAAGGCTTTACTTATATTGATAGCCATTCTGGTGCAGGTATGTATTCGCTCAACGATGAATATGCACAAAAAACAGGTGAATACAAAGACGGCATTGCTAAAATTCTTAATGCGGTAAGTGATGAAAATTTCCCTGAGGCATTAACGCCTTATGTTGAATTATTGCAACAATTAAACGCTGAAAATAGCGAGTTGGAAATTTACCCAGGGTCGCCAGGTATTGCCAAAAAACTGATGCGCCGCCAAGACAGTGCTCACTTATTTGAGTTACATCCTACCGACATTCAACATTTGACTGAATTCTGTACGCGTTGGAATAAGTCACATGTAAAACAGTCTGATGGTTATCAAGGTATATTAGGCTTAGTGCCACCGCCAAGCCGTCGAGGCGTTGTACTTATCGACCCACCTTATGAATTAAAAGAAGATTACGCTAAAGCGGTTAAGACTATCGTAAAAGCGTATAAAAAATTCAATTCTGGTACCTATATCCTCTGGTATCCGGTGGTTACCCGTGAACGAATTAACGCCATGGAAACAGATTTTTCACGCAGCGAAGTAAAAAATTTACTGCAAGTTGAGTTTTGTTTACATGCCGACAGTGATAAATATGGGATGACTGGTACGGGGTTATTTATTGTTAATCCTCCTTGGCAGTTAAAAAAACAACTAGAAGAAATACTTCCTTTTATGAAAGCAAAGCTAGGTGAAGCTAGCACAAGCTTTACTTTACAACAGCTTATTGCTGAATAATACACTGCTGAACTACACTTTATATAACGATATAACGCAATACCTTGCACTGTAAAGCACCCACTTAAGGAAAATGATGAAGCCAATAGTCTTAATAACAGGGGGTAGTCGAGGCATTGGCGCTGCAACAGCAAAAAACCTTGCTCAGCAAGGATATCGTGTTTGTATTAATTATCGTTCAAATGAAGATGCTGCCAATAAGCTTGTCGCTGATATAAAAAAAGACGGTGGTGAAGCCATCGCAATACAAGCCGACGTAAGTGATGAACAAGCTGTGATAATGCTTTTCAAAATTATTGATGAAAAAGTGGGTGCACTAACGCATTTAGTCAATAATGCGGGTATTTTATTGCCGCAAATGAAAGTAACAGAGATGTCGGCACAGCGTATTAATAAAATGCTCGCGACCAATGTGACCAGTTACTTTCTCTGCGCAAAAGAAGCGATAAAACGTATGAAAGACGGTGGCGCTATTGTCAATGTATCTTCAGCCGCGGCAAGGCTAGGAGCCCCTAATGAATATGTAGATTATGCTGCATCTAAAGGTGCCATCGATACCTTTACAACGGGATTATCGTTGGAAGTGGCAAGTCTAAATATACGTGTTAACGGGGTGCGCCCTGGGTTTATTCATACCGATATGCATGCTGACGGTGGAGAGCCAAACAGAATAGAACGCGTTAAAGGCCTTATTCCTCTGCAACGAGGTGGTAAACCAGAAGAAGTTGCTAGTGCTATTGCTTTTTTGTTGTCTGAACAAGCGTCCTATATTACAGGGTCTTTTATCGAACTTGCCGGCGGTAAATAAGTTTTACAAAGCTCTATATCTATTGGCACCACTGAACGTGCTCAAGTCGTTAAACCTCACACCATTTTCTCTCATCACTTTATGCGCTGTACTCGCTAACATTTGGCGCAAATAAAAAGGTTGCTGCACGACAAAGTGATGAATCGCATGTGTGCCAGCAAAATTAAAAGTAAAAAGGTTCAGTGGCCAAATAACGATCCCTTTAAATATTTGCGTTTGCTGTAATACACTCTTAACGCCACCGTAGTAATGCAAATAAGACGTCACTAGGTTTAAGCAGCCAGACCGTAAAAAATTAGGCGCGATAATAATGACCATCATAAAGTGACTTAATTCAATAAATGTCAGCAACCATTGAGGATAGACATACGCACTCGGCATGAAAAAATGGATACTGTGAAATAAAAGGAAACTATAACCGAAAATATAATAAAAAATTGTCAGTGGGAAGCCAGCATTAAAAACCGTTAAAAAGCTAAAAACTTTCACCTCTTTATTCAGTTTATCTCTTTGCAAAACCAAACCGAGTAAACCATCAAACATAACGATAAAACGTACCAATAGATTCGCAATACCATTACCAACAAGTCGCTCCTCTAAATCTTGCGCTGTGCCAGAAGTCTTATGATGTTGTAAATGAATTTTTCGACGATACCATGGGTTAATCGTACTGGGACGCATTAACCAAACGACAGTCATCATAAAATTATGCATAAAGGGGTTATGGCGAAAATACAGTTTATGAATTAAGTCATGCTCTAATTCATGTGATATGGAGGCAAAAATGGCAGCCAAGATAATACAAAGCCATGCAGGAATAAAGGCACAATAATAGAGGGCTGCACTTGAAGCCATTCCACAAAATGAAACAATAAGTATGATTAATCCGATACTGTCTTGTTTATTGAGTAAGGAATATTTTTGTCGTAAACGGTCTTCTTCCGCTTTAACACTCGACACTATGTTTCTAATTTTTTGAGCGTCTGTTTGTACTTTCATTTTTAAACAACCGATGTTTATATTCAGACGATCATGATAAACCGAGTCAGTAACCGTCTTTATTTTTCATCAATACATTCATAGTATGAAGAGACAACATTTTTAAAATAACATTTAAAAACCTCATACTATCAACACCTTACAATACGATACAATTAATTTTCTTCAGAACTACTCTCTATGTCACTGGCGGGTAAAATAGCTTTCTTACGGAGTACAGGTAACTCACCAACATCTTGTGCAACAAAAACTCTCTTTATCACTTTTTTAGTTTGAGTGTTTTTACTTTGCTCACGCGGTTTCACTGCTGATTTTGTTTTAACCGCTACTTTAGCTTTTTTAGGTTTGATACCTTTAAACTTAGCTTTTAAACCATCAATAACATCAAAGTTAAAGGTTTGCTGTAAAAAACCTTCAACATTTTTGAAACTGATCCAGTCTTTAGGGCCAACAAATGAGATAGCATCACCCGTACTACCCGCTCGCCCTGTACGACCAATGCGGTGAACAAATTCTTCGGTGTGTTTTGGCATATCAAAATTGAATACATGTGAGACATTCACCAAGTCTAAGCCGCGAGAAGCTAAATCGGTGGTGATCAATATTTTTTGTTGTCCCTTACTAAAACCGTCCATTATTTGATTACGCTGACCTTGATTAAGCTCGCCACTTAAGGCAACCGTACTTAACCCTTGCTCGGTGAGCAACTTTGATAATCGGTCAGTGTCACTGCGCGTGGCAGTAAAAATAATAACTTGTTGATAGGTTTCCGTTTTCAAAAAGTGTTCGAGTAAGTCTTGCTTATGGTCTAAGTTGTCGCATAAATAAAAGCGCTTAGTAATATCTTTATGCTCGGTATGCGCGGAACCTATGGCAATGCGTTTCGGTTTTTTTAATAATGCCAGTGCGAATTCGTTCACTTGTGCGTGATCTAATGTCGCTGAAAACATCAATGTTTGGCGTTTTCGATGATCGGCTGCGCTATTAATTTGTTTTAATTGTTTTGAAAAGCCAAGATCTAACATTCGATCAGCTTCATCGAGAATAAGAAGCTCTAAGCCCTTTAAATAAAAATGACCTTGCGATAGGTGATCCGCTAATCTGCCTGGTGTAGCGACAATAAAATGAGGGTCTTTCTCTAGCGTTTTCACTTGATCATTAAAGTTTTCACCCCCTAATATAAGCACCGCTTTAAATTGCGACCCGGTGGTAAATAAGCGTAACTGAGTAAAAACTTGCTTTGCTAACTCGCGCGTTGGCATGAGAATAAGCACACGAGGATCACGTTTAGATAATGCCCTATTTCGAATTAAACGTTGCATAGCAGGAATGATAAACGCTAAGGTTTTTCCTGAACCTGTTTTTGACGAAGCAATTAAATCATGCCCAGCCATTGCAGCAGGAATAGCTTGCTGCTGAATTTCTGTCGGCTCTAAAAAACCTAAATGCTCAACCGATGACATTAAACGACTGTCTAAACCAAAATCTGAAAACTGCAAACTACACTCCAAAACAAGACCAATAAAAACATCACTATTATACCCTGCTATCAACAAGAATGGCGTATAGTATTTCTATCCGTCAGATAAAAAATCTAAAAAAGAGCCAAAATCTGTGCAACTTAACACCATATTAAACATGTTCGTCGCGTAACCAATCAACATAACCAACAAAAAAGTGTTGCCAAAAGTCGTTGGTTTGCGAAAATTCAACCAGTTGTTTACCAAAAGATTCTAATACCTGGAGATCAAAAATACAGTTATCGTCAGGAAGATACATTGCTGACTTTTGTTCGCATTGCTGGTAAATCGCCGTTAAACATTTTTCAAAGCCATCCAAGGAAGCACTAACGAGTGTGGTTTGCCACTGGTTTTCTTCTTCGGCAACTGCGGTATAAACGGCTAAGTGTGCATCATTAAAATCAATAAAATACGGGTCGCCTAATTCGGTATCTGTTGCGATAACAAACCATGAGCTTTGCCAATTACCAACATCACTATTAACTAAAATCGCTCCCTTTTTATCAATAGTGTAGCCAATTTGTGCTTTTTTCAGTACGGCGGTTTTAGTGATAACACTAAAACCTTGTGGACCAAAAAAAACCTCTTTATGTTCAAAAGCTTTTAATCTATTTAATAGTTCACTTTGGTTCATATTTTATCTCGTCCTTTTCAATACAATAAGGCCGTTGATAGTTAACCACCAACGACCTTATATTTTGTTAACATAAAACTTTATTTAATTAGCTGTTTGCTATTCTTGCTTCAACCACTTCAATAGCGTGGTCAATACGGGCAAGTACTTTATCTTTATCCAATAAAGCCAAAGTAATATCTAAAGACGGTGAATTTCCACCACCAGTCGCCGCAACACGCAATGGCATACCCACTTTACCCATACCGACTTCAAGCTCTGTGGCTGTATCGTTAATTGCGGCATGAATGAGTTCAGGTGACCATACGCTCAAAGCGGCAAGTTTAGCTTTCACGAGAATAAGTGGCTCTTTAACAACAGGGCGTAAATGCTTTTTAACTGCAGAAGCGTCTAGTTCGCTAAAGTCTTCATAAAAGTAGCGAGATATTTGCGCCATTTCTTTAAGCGTTTTAACACGGTCAGCTTGAATTTTAACAATTTCTTCAAGCGTAGGGCCGTTCTCAGTATTAATACCTTGATCATTCATATGCCAAGCTAAGTGTTTTGCAACATCGCTTGGGTCCATGGTTTTCATGTAATGCTGGTTTACCCAAATTAATTTATCGGTATTAAAACCAGAAGCTGCACGGTTACAATCTTTTAAATCAAATAATTCGATCATTTCTTCACGAGAAAAAATTTCTTTATCGCCATGAGACCAACCTAAACGTACTAAATAGTTCAGTAACGCTTCAGGTAAATAACCGTCATCACGATATTGCATAACACCAACAGCACCATGACGTTTTGATAACCGCTTACCGTCATCACCTAAGATCATCGGGATGTGGGCATACTCAGGGAGTGTTGCCCCTAAGGCGAGTAAAATATTAATTTGTTTTGGCGTATTACTAATATGGTCATCGCCGCGAACAACATGCGTTATCTTCATATCCCAGTCATCAACAACAACGGTTAAGTTATAAGTCGGTGTACCATCACTGCGCGCAAGAATTAAATCATCGAGCTCTTCATTAGCAATAGTAATATCGCCTTTAACCATATCTTTGATTACAACTTCGCCATCAAGTGGGTTTTTAAAGCGAATAACATAAGGCTTATCTGCAGGATAGTCCGTGCGGTCACGCCACATGCCGTTATACTTTTCTTTTGCGCCTGTTTCACGTGCTTGTTCACGCATTGCTTCAACTTCTTCACTGGTACTGTAACAACGATAAGCATTGCCAGATTCGAGTAATTGGTTAATAACTTCTTTATAGCGGTCAAAGCGTTGAGTTTGAAAATATGGGCCGTGTGTCCATTCAAGATTTAACCAGTTCATACCGTCCATAATTGCATCAACAGATGCTTGGCTTGAACGTTCTAAATCAGTGTCTTCTATACGTAAGACGAAGTCACCGCCATTTTTCTTGGCATATAACCAACTATAAAGGGCAGTACGTGCCCCACCAACATGTAAGTAACCGGTAGGACTTGGCGCAAATCGAGTTGTTAAGCTCATAAAAATCTCACTATAAATTTTAAAACTTAAAAGAAAACTCTTTAAAGTCTATAATTGGTACGATAAAAACTGCTGATATTTTATCAGGCATAGCTAAGGAAAACATCATTTGGAATAAGAAACAAAGAAAAGAAATAAAGAAAAGAGGATAAAACAATCAAGGTGTTGTATTTTACAGCAAGTAAATTAAATATATGAAAAAAATTGAAAAAAAAGCAGAAAAACCTTTCTTTTAGGTTGACAGCTTTTTTCATCTCCCTATAATACGCCCCACTGAAACGCAGACAGTCTTTAATTAATTAGACAGTTACCGATTCAGAGAATTAAGATTGGGCGATTAGCTCAGTTGGGAGAGCACCGCCCTTACAAGGCGGGGGTCACTGGTTCAAGCCCAGTATCGCCCACCAATCTTAATTTAGATATAAAAGTAATTATGGGCGATTAGCTCAGTTGGGAGAGCACCGCCCTTACAAGGCGGGGGTCACTGGTTCAAGCCCAGTATCGCCCACCATAATTACTACCTATAGACATAAATCTATATGGACGATTAGCTCAGTTGGGAGAGCACCGCCCTTACAAGGCGGGGGTCACTGGTTCAAGCCCAGTATCGTCCACCATCTTTATTTAATTCATACTCTATATTCAAATAATAAAACACATACTTTTGATTTATTAATTATTTCGCTAAATATAATTTAACATTTCCTATAATATTACTGGTTATATAGGTTTTTAAAGCAACAACTGCAAATATCCCCTGGCTTTACTTCACACACCAACAATAAAATAACTCATTTTTCTTTATTATCGACAATTTGCATTTAAAAACGCTTTTGTTACTTGAAGAAGCTTTACACGGTTATTATTAAAACTGTGGTCATCTTTGATTAAGGTATAATTTACATTATTATCTTTCACTTTGCGCATTGCGTTAGCCAGCGTATTTATTTCGGTAATAGGAATAACGTCACTGTCTGCGGGAATAAATAAGATGGGACGAACGCCAATTTCATCGGCTCTAGATATTAAGTTTAATTGCTCTCCCTTCTCTGCTAACTCTCTAGAGAATACTTCACCAGACCAGCCACGCAGCATAAACAAGGAATCAGCATACGAAGTCCAGAAATTCTGAGTTTTTACATCATCGCTTTTGAATGTCACGCCAATATTGGCTCCGTCGTAAACAACACCACAGGTCACTTCAGGGTTATCAAACAAACCTGAAACAGCCATGTGTCCGCCCATGCTGTGCCCAACATAAGATATTTTCTTCGTATTAATTTTGAATTTTTCAGCATTAATGGGTATTTGAAAGAATTGGGTTACCGCTGTTACATCTTGCTCCGAACCTGTAAATGAAAAGTTCCCCTCGGCTCCCCAAGCCCCTCTATAGTGAAAAAATATCACATTCCAACCCGCGTCACGCATTCCTTGTGCGACATCCAAGTTTTTCTCATTTCCGGGATATCCATGCAATAATATAATGGTAGGGTGAGGCCCTTTGCCCTGCGCACCATAATAAATAGCGGGTAAACGTTTACCATGAGATAACACGGTAATTTCAGCAGAGTGCTTCGGGTAAACCTCTCCTTGCGGCAGATCGAGCTTGGCGTGAACGCTACAAGAAAAACTCAACAGTAGACTGACTAAAATATACCGATAACTCATAGTAATTTCCATGAACAAGACTCCAAACAATAAAATACAAAAGGTGGCACACGATAGATAAAACTATATATAAGTAATAGCTTTAGCGCAAAGCTAACTTTTAAGCAGTAAAAGCTTTTATACAAGCAGCAGTAAGTAGCCATTCGCTTGTTCAATGTTAAAGTGCTCAAATGTTTATATAAACTTTAGCTATGAAGTACAGTCATTTTCGAGCCATGTGGCTTATAGTTATGGTGTGATGTCAACTGGTGGCTGATAAAACTGTATTTTAAGACTAAATTTGTGCTCTATTTTTCTAGTTTTGCAAGATTTGTTACGCTAGAGTGCATAGACTAACAAGGAGTTAATGTGATTGAAGTCAAAAACTTGTGTTTTAGCCGCAGTGATGGCGAAAACAAAGAAAATATTTTAAACCAGCTTAATTTATCGGTACCTGCAGGGCAACACCTAGCTTTACTGGGTGATAGTGGCTCAGGTAAAACTACTTTGTTGCATGTTTTAGCAGGACTACTGCAAGCTGATAGCGGTTCGGTTAGCGTTAATGATCAAGAGCTATCTTCGCTTGATGAAAAACAACTCACACTTTATCGTCGTAAAATTGGACTAATATTCCAACATTACCAATTACTTGATTGCTTAACCGTCAAACAAAATATTTTATTTCAACACAAACTAAACTTTCCAAAACAAGATGCTAATGAGTTTGACCATCTTGTCGCTGAATTAGGTCTACAAGACAAGCTTAATGCATTACCTCACCAGTTATCAGGTGGCGAACAACAAAGAGTTGGCATCGCAAGAGCCCTACTTAATAAGCCTCAGATAATTTTTGCCGATGAACCCACCGGTAACTTAGACAGAAAACGCTCACACCAAGTTGTTAAGCTACTTACCCAATTGTGTAGTGCGCGAAAAATCAATTTAGTGATGGTGACGCACAGCCACCAATTAACTGATTATTTTGATCACGTAAAAGTGCTGAGAGACGGTCGTTTTGATTAATGAAATCAAGCTGATCCTAGCCACCCATTTAGCGTTTTATCGAAGGCATCCTTGGTTAATGGCGTTATTCTTTTTAGGATTTAGTCTAGGTAGTGCACTCTTAACTGCAATATCGGGTCTTAATCAAGAGGCTAATACCCGCTATCAACATTCGTCCGCGTTAATCAATAACCCCGTTACGCACTTAATTAAACCATTAACAGGAAAGTACTATATTGATGGCAACTTATGGCTTGCTCTACGACAACATGGCTTTATCAATACACAACCTGTTTTACGTGGTCGATTAAAAACCAATAATGGGCAAACACTTGCCATTCAGGGTGTGGATACTTTGTTGTGGTTAAACCGCACACAATACCAACAGAGCGATGCAAATGCAGATAAAACACCTCAGCGCTTTTCCCTTTCTACTTTATTAGTTGACTCGCAATTTACCAAGCGCCTGTTGACAAAAGCAGATAACCCAGTAAGTTTTTCACTGCAAAATGGCCAACAGCAACCTGAAATTGTATTAGCTGATGATATTGGACTTTGGGCGATTACCGATATTGCCAATGCTGACTATTTATTAGAGGCTAAAGGGCAGCTCAGTTTTATTGAACTCTCACATGTTACCGAGCAGCAATTAACAAAAATAGAACAACTAATTGTGGGGCAAGCACAACTGATTGAGGCAGAGCAGCAATCGTTTGATGTTTTATCTAAAGCCTTTTTTTTTAATCTCACTGCACTTGCTATGCTTGGTTATATTGTTGCCGCATTTTTGAGTTTTAACGCGATAAAACTGACACTGACCGCACGACAAAAATTACTCGAACAAATGCAGTTATTAGGCTGTATTAAACTAAGCATTCAACTAAGTCTTGTTATTGAGCTTATTATTGTCAGTATTTGTACAGCGTTATTAGGGACATTAGGTGGCTACGTAATTGCCAATGCATTAGTGCTTGATGTTAATAGTACCTTGGTTGGCTTATATCAACTCGATAAAGCCCTTGTTATTAACTGGCAATGGTCTAATGTTTTATTGGGTTTTACCCTTAATATTTCTGCTTTAGCGGTAATATTGCTAGCACAAGCCAAGCAAGTTGCTCAAAAAAGTCAACTGATGTTCTACACTTTGTTGGTCAGTACATTAGTCGCCGTCGCTGGGTTACTCTGTTATGCGACTAACGAGTACCAAGCATTACTGTTATGTTTTGCCCTGTTAATGTTATTTATTTTAATAGTGCCCAAAGCGCTATCTGGTTTGGTTTCATTACCTTTCGTAATTTCGAATCCATTAACGCAATGGCTTCATGCCGATACACGTCATCATATAAAAGACCTCCATATTGCTATTATTGCAATTTTAGTCGCTCTTGGTAGTGCTATCGGAATGCAAATAATGGTGAAAAGTTTTAGTCATACCTTAAATGCCCATCTTGAAAAACAATTGAGTGCAGATATATATTTGCGCTCAGATAAACTCGATAACAGCTTAAGGCAAACACTCAGTAACTTGCCTGAAGTTGAGAAGTTAAGTGTTTATATAGAAAGCGATGGTTCTGTAAATAATATTCCTACAAACCTTGCAAGCTTTGGTGAAACATCCGCGCATTATCAACATATTTCTCTAACCTCTGGCTTAGCTATTAGTGAGGATAATTTCACAAACAAAGGCTGTTTGGCTAATGAGCAAAGCAAAATTAAATTTGGTTTTTCGCTAAATGATATTACGGTGTTTGACCAAAACTCAAACACATATACTTGTCGTATAACGGGATTTTTTTATGATTATGGTAACCCCAGAATTTTGCTACTTACATTAGAGGAGCGGCAAAAAACGTCAAGGCTAAATCGAGATTTTTTTGGTTATTCAATTCGACTAAAAAACAGTACCTCCGTTGCTATCTTTAGTGAGCGCTTAATCAACGAATTTCAACAAGACAGTACAAAAATTTTACCTAATAAAAGGTTTAAAGAAATAGCTAATGCTTTGTTTGAAGATACTTTTGTAGTCACCAAAGCACTGAATGGTTTTATTCTCGCCATTGCATTGTTAAGTTTGTGTACCAGCCTATTAAGTTTAAGTGTTAATCAGTTAAAACAATTAACCATATTACGTAATCTCGGCGTAACCCAGCAGCAATTATTATTCATGAAACTACTACAAACAATAGGCGTGGTGTTGTTTACTGCATTATTTGCTATTCCGCTTGGTTTTGCATTGGGCTTTGCGTTATTGAAATTTGTCATGCCAATTGCCTTTGGCTGGACTATTCACTTTAGTTTAGATTTAAGTAGTTTATTAGTAACCTGTTTAACGCTAATGGGTGTCTCTGTTTTATGTGCGTATTTACCGATTCGAAAATTAACCAACTTAGCTGCCAAGGGGGAATGATCGCGTGATAGAAAAACGAATTTTGAAAGGGTTATCACTTACACCCTTTGTTGTTGTGCTATTAATTTTTGTGCTGTCTGCGTGTCAGCCGACCGAACAAAAAAACACATCATCTACCTTGCAAGTGGCTATTGGTAAACCGGTAATACCGGGCACGGCACTAAAGTTTCCCGCTGATCATGGCATTCATGCTGAACAAGGCATTGAGTGGTGGTATGTAACCGCTAATTTAAAAAGTGACACGGGCGAAACTTTTGGAGTTCAATGGACGTTATTTCGCACATTAATGCCAAGTCATGTTGAATCAAAGTGGTGGGATAACAATCTTTATTTTGCCCATTTTGCAATGCAACACGAACAAGATCATGTTGCGTTTGAACGATTTTCACGAGCGAGCCAAGCCAAGGTTATTAGCTCGCCATTTTCTGCCCGTATTGATGATTGGCAATTAAGCAGTACGAATACTGAATTTTTGCCACTCAAGTTAGTAGCAACACATCAAGATTACGACATTGGATTAACTCTAAGCGACAGCCCAATAACATTGCACGGTAACAAAGGTTATAGTCAAAAAACACAAAGTGGCCATGCTTCTTATTACTTTAGTTATCCTTTTTTAAAGGTTAAAGGCCGCCTAGCTTTTGCGGGAAAAACCTATAATGTTACTGGTAATGCATGGTATGACCGAGAATGGTCGGCGAGTTTACTCGACAAAAATCAACTGGGTTGGGACTGGTTCAGTCTCATCGACGCTCAATCAGGTACTCAATCAGACAAACAAGGGCTAATGCTTTTTTGCATTCGAGGTAATGATAATAATTATGATTATTGTAGCGGTACTCAGATAGCCCCTAATGGTGAAGCAACGCAACTTTCAAAAAAAGACATTTCACTGTCGGTTATTGAAACTGTGACATTAAATAACCACGATTATCCAAGCAAATGGCAGGTTGAATTGACCAATAGCCCCACCATTATTATTGAAAGCATTACCAAAGATTCGCGTAATCAATTAACGATCCCCTATTGGGAAGGTCGAATAAAAGCTACAGGTGGCTTTAATGGAATTGGCTATGCAGAAATAACAGGAGACTAATTAAGCAGACTAAATTACCGCCATCGTTGTGAAGCTTATGCAACAAACCAATATGAGTCGGTATAATTTAACGTGCTAATCGCTTTACTGTTTATGTAAAGCGCCATGAATAAAATGACATTAAATAATATATGCCTTATCCATGTAACTATTCTTTATGTTATAATTATTGTTACTAAACTTACTATTATTTGGCTAACTTTTCATGTCTG
Organism: Colwellia sp. MB02u-14; assembly: GCF_014076915.1. Classification (NCBI taxonomy): domain Bacteria; kingdom Pseudomonadati; phylum Pseudomonadota; class Gammaproteobacteria; order Alteromonadales; family Colwelliaceae; genus Colwellia; species Colwellia sp. MB02u-14. The sequence goes on along the minus strand of NZ_JACGUX010000071.1, from coordinate 59,057 downwards.
AACACCCTATTATTAATATCTCGATTGAACCTATCGAGCTTTGTAAATTACTAAAAATTGCCAATATGGTTGGCGGTGGCGGTGAAGCAAAAGTTGTGATCAGTGAAGGTTATGTGCTCGTTAATAATGAAGTGGAATTTCAAAAACGCAAAAAAATTCGCCATGGTGATACGGTTGAATTTGATGGCGAAATTTTTGAAGTCGCCTATAATCCAAAACTAAAGTCCTCTGGCCCTGCTAAACCTGTTGCTGGTGTTAAAAACAACGCCGTTAAGAAGAGCAAAGCTAAAGCATCGGTTAATTCAATAGAGCAATCTATTGACCCCTCTCCTTTACCAGCGAAAAGAAGACCAATTTCATTTTAAAAATCAGCGACGTTTAACACCCTCTTCTTAACGTTCGCCTTTATGGTGTGGGGAATGATTATCCCCTCGCGATACTCTTCCTAAAGCAGAATTTATTCATTGTGCCCCATCAATCGATGTTCAGCATTATTTTTTGAAAAAGGTAATAAGGAAATGCCGAAATAAAACTCAAAGACTCATTTCGCCCTCTTCGTAGCTATTATGGCGAATAAAATCACGCTCATTTTTATTCACCTCACTCTATATTTTTCTTTTGCCTATCGCCTAGCCCTGCTAGAATAACCGACAATTATTTACTCGATATTTTACGGAACCTTTAGTCAATGCGTACTACTCAATACCTACTTTCAACCTTAAAAGAAACGCCAGCGAGCGCCGAAGTTATAAGCCATCAATTAATGTTACGTGCTGGACTTGTTCGAAATGTTGCTTCAGGTTTATATACTTGGTTACCCACTGGACTTAAAGTATTAAGAAAAGTTGAAAATATCGTTCGTGAAGAAATGGAACGAGCGGGTGCAATTGAAGTGCTAATGCCGATGGTTCAACCTGCAGATTTATGGGAAGAATCTGGTCGTTTAAACGATTATGGCCCTGAATTACTCCGTATAAATGACCGTCATAATCGTGCTTTTGTTTTAGGCCCAACTCACGAAGAAGTTATCACGAAACTCATCGCTAATGAAATAAATAGCTATAAGCAATTACCGCTTAACGTTTTTCAAATTCAAAATAAATTCCGTGACGAAATACGCCCTCGTTTCGGTGTGATGCGCGGTCGTGAATTTTTGATGAAAGACGCTTACTCATTTCACTTAGGTGAAGAATGTTTAAAGAAAACCTATCAAAAAATGTTTGACGCTTATTGTCATATATTTGATCGCTTAGGCTTAGATTATCGTCCCGTTATTGCAGACACAGGCTCAATCGGTGGCGAAGCGTCACATGAATTTCATGTACTAGCAGACTCTGGCGAAGATGATATCGCTTTTAGTGACAACAGCGATTTTGCTGCCAACGTTGAAAAAGCAGAAGCCTTAGCACCCAAAGGTGAACGAGCAGAGCCAACGCAAGAAATTAAAACGGTAGAATTAAAACTTGAACGTTTAATAAAAACCTCAGACATAGATTTAAAAACGACCGTTAAAACGCTATTAGTGCTGGGTTCTACTATTGAAGGTGAGCCAGAAAAAATTATTGCACTAGTACTGCGTGGAGATCATCAGCTAAATGAAGTTAAAGTTGAAAACTTAGCAGGTGTAGCCTCACCTTTAACATTTGCAACTGATGAACAAGTGTCTGCCGTTGCTAATTGCCATATCACCTCACTAGGGCCTAAAGGCTTAACTGTTGACGTTATTGTCGATCATAGTGCCGCTCATCTAAGCAACTTTGTCTGTGGCGCTAACGTAAATGGTCAATCTTATACTGGGGTTAACTGGCAACGAGATTGTGGTGAAATCAATATTCAGGATATCCGTAATGTAGTTGAAGGCGATCCTAGCCCATGTGGTAGTGGAAATATCGTTATTAAGCGCGGTATTGAAGTTGGTCATATTTTCCAGTTAGGTGATAAATATGCCCAAGCCATGAACTGTGGTGTTTTAACGGAGAATGGTAAGAATCAAACGTTAACTATGGGTTGTTACGGCATTGGTGTATCACGTATTGTTGCAGCAGCTATTGAACAAAACCATGATCAATACGGGATTAAATGGCCTTCGGCTATTGCGCCATTCCAAGTCGCAATTGTGCCAATGAACATGGCAAAGTCTGCCCGTGTGAAAGAAACGGCTGAAGCCTTATACGAACAGTTACAACAAGCGGGCATTGAAGTTATATTTGACGACCGTAAAGAGCGTCCTGGAGTCATGTTTGCCGACCATGAATTAATTGGTACACCAATATTATTAATTGTCGGCGAACGTAATCTTGATGAACAAAACATTGAAGTGAAAAACCGTATTACCGGTGAGAAGTCGTTAATGGCAATCAGTGATGTAATGTCTTTATTTAGCTAAAAATCATAACCCCTTTCATAAATGTGCAAAAGTGCATTCATGTGTTGAAAGACAGAGTGCCTATCTTGAACATAAAACGCGACCTTACGTCGCGTTTTTATTGCCTGAAATAAGTACTGTTAATCTCGATAAACGGCTATTTTACGTAAACGCTCATCGATATTGCTCAGCATAGTTTGATAAACTAACGAATTGATGTCGTAATAATACTGTTCAAATTTTTGCTGAGAAATACCTTCTGGTAATCCGGTCAATTCAGGTAATAGTAAATCTTCCTCAATGATATCAGCTAAGTGCTCTTGCACTTTTAATGCGCTTTCATCAGAGTCTGTCGCAAGCATTGCCAAACGAGTCCCTGCTCGGTCAGCCATCAAGTCGGCAAAACTAAAACCACTTCCGCCACTGTTTGAATCTAAAAATTCTTTTAATTCACCAATAGCATTACTTGCGGTACTTGTTCCAAATAACTGTAAAGCAACAGAGTAAATAAAGTGTTTTTGAATATCGACTCGTTCGCGTAACATCACCCTCGAGCGACGTTTAGTTCGTTGTTGTAATTGCTTAGTGGACAATTTAGAGATATCGCCAACAAGTAACTCAAACTTATCTGTGCCAAAATAAACGACTAAGGCCATTAAAGCCGCTCGGTTTTCCTTGGCAGGCGAATTCGTTATTCTCGCTAAATTACGTTGTTTTACTAAACCAAAAGTAAAACCAATATATTCTGCCAACGAAAGTTTCATCGTGCCTGACTGCTCTATCGTATCAACGAGGCTTTGGTGATAAAAGCGAATGACTTCAACATCACCATATAAAGCAAGTTTATCGCGTAACGCAAAGAGACTATCTTTATGACTTAATGGTTTATCTTTCAATTTTTCAGAAAGTACAATCTCCATAGATATTCGATTTGAAGTAATATCAACACTTTTAATCATGCTTAATAAGGCCGTGCCAAAGTCTTTTTTAACATATGAATTAGTTAGCCATTCAGCCAATTTAACTAACCCATTCCCTGGTAGAGGGAGACCTCCAACATAAACGGTGCCTAAATCAATACCCTCTTTTGAAGAAACAAGCATCAGCTCAACATTTAGGTACCTAATAATTTTAGGAAACGGTAACGCCAAAGAAAAACTAATCAGGGCGCTGTCTTGAAACAGAATAACATCAGAAGTTAGTTGAGGAATTGCCCTATGGCCAAAAGCACTCAGTCCATGAAGTTCAGCTTGAGTGGCCTGCAAACGTATCGGTTGTTGATCACTTTTTAATGACTTTATTAAGCGTTGTGCTATACGTTGATTTTCAGCTGCAAAATTAGCATCAATTTGATGTATACGTTGCAAGTTTGGAGATGATTGCAATGCTATAAAAATAACCATAATAACGACGCAAAACAATAAGACGAACAAGCATAAAATTCTTTTTAACCAAACCTTCAAAAGTAAACCTTAATTAACCCAATATTATTGGGTCATATTCTGATTGCCTTACCGATAAAAGTATAGCGTTAAATTACACTAATTTAGATGATTAGGTGATGAAACATCACAAAGGTCCCAATACACTTTTCGGTTAAATAATTTTGCTAATCGAACATTCAGCGCTTTAAAGGTTGTTAATGGATCATTATGGAGTTTAAAACATTGCCAAATAAATTGGTGACAGTTATTTTCTATTAAATGATAATCTCGGTTTTGAAAGATTTATTGCTGAGCTCGTTGCGCGGCCAGTTCACTGGCAATAGGTTTAGCTTTTGAGTCACAGGCAATAAAAATATATTTACCTGAACGCTATTTAGTAAAGCGTTGCACAGAAATAAGCTTTAATAAAACCATTACCATCAAGTTCAACAATCGTATTATCGCCCACCCAAAGAGGCGTATGATCGAGTATACCGCCAACGCCACAACAAAAAATTGCGCCGATTTCTGGCTTCACTTTTTCTGTTGTACTAAAAAAGTCAGATGGATACTAAACAATAGGTGACTCATGCTGCTTAAGCATTTGCAGACTTTGCGCATGTTGAGAATAATAGCGTTGTATTTGTTTCTTTTTACGGTCGTGCGCTAACTCTTTAACCGCAAATGCAGATACCGCTGCCGCGCCTAACCGTAATAAAGGTATTGGCATACACCACCTCTTGCTTAAATTTCACTCGATTAATAACAAGATGACGCTTTTATTTCATTAATGCTATAAAAAACTTGCAAGTAACTGTTTCAAAACCGCTAGTTATTAGTAACAATGAGGGTACACCGTCGACTACTATTTGAAAACATTCTATGAGAAGCCTGTAATGAAAAACATCAAAAAATCATCAAAGTTGAATAATGTTTGTTATGAAATTAGAGGACAAATCGCTGCAGAAGCCAGACGATTAGAAGACGAGGGTCATAAAATATTAAAACTCAACATTGGTAACCCTGCCCCATTTGGTTTTGCGGCACCTGATGATATTTTAAAAGATGTTATTCGCAACCTCCCTACTGCACAAGGATATTGTGAGTCTAAAGGTATCTATTCTGCACGTGTGGCTGTTATGCAGTATTTTCAGCAGCAAGGTATTCTAGATGTTAACGTTGAAGATATTTTTATTGGTAATGGCGTGAGCGAATTAATTGTTATGGCGATGCAAGCATTGTTAAATAATGACGATGAAGTTTTAATACCTGCACCTGATTACCCATTATGGACAGCATCTGTGGCACTTTCAGGTGGTAAGGCTATCCATTATCGCTGTGATGAAGAAAACCAATGGTTTCCTGATTTAGTCGACATAGCAAATAAAATTACCGATAAAACCAAAGCCATTGTCCTGATCAACCCAAACAACCCAACCGGCGCTGTATACAGTGAAGCACTATTGAATGGCATTATTGAGCTAGCACGTAAGCACGATTTGATTATTTTTAGTGACGAAATTTATGATAAAATTTTGTATGATCAAGCAACACATATTCCTACCGCGAGTTTGGCGCAAGATGTCTTAATTATCACTATGGGTGGCTTATCGAAGAATTACCGTATTGCTGGTTTTCGCGCCGGGTGGATGGTCATTAGTGGCCCTAAATATCATGCCCAAGATTACCTAGAAGGTTTGAACATCCTTGCTTCAATGCGTTTATGCGCCAACGTACCTTGCCAACATGCTATTCAAACAGCGCTTGGTGGTTATCAAAGTATTAATGAATTAATAAAAGACGGTGGCCGCTTAATAAAGCAACGAAACCTAGCACATAAAATGATCAATGAAATTGATGGTTTATCCTGTAACCCAGCAATGGGTGCGTTATATTTATTTGTTAAAGTTGATCAAGAAAAATTCAATATTGTTGATGATGAAAAAATGATTTTAGATTTACTCAGACAGGAGAAGATTCTGTTAGTACATGGCAGGGCGTTTAATATTACTGAAAAAAATTATTTCCGTTTAGTTTTCCTACCCCATGTTGATGAATTAGTGCCTGCGATGGCTAAACTTAGCCATTTTTTTAGTACATACCGCCAGTAAACCACACTTATATTAGGGAAAAACAATGCAAAGTACTTTCTTAGCTTGGATGTTCAGAATGCCATTAATCAAGCGTTGGGCATTAATGTTTTGTGTAAAACCTGAAAACGTTGCTGAACACTCACATCAAGTGGCTATTGTCGCTCATTTGTTAGCTGTCATTAAAAATAAAAAATTTGGCGGAAACATCAATGCAGACCGTGTAGCAACTATTGCTTTATATCATGAGGCAAGTGAGACTCGATATGGCGATATTGTTAGCCCAACTAAATATGCGAATAAGGAAATTGCAAGAGAATTCAAAAAGATAGAGTATTTAGCAGAAAAAGAATGTTTAGCGTCTTTACCAGAAGAATTCCAAGAGCTTTTTTCAGATATTATTGTGCAAGATAACGTTGAAATACATTATAAAGCAATAGTAAAAGCGGCGGACATTTTAGTCGCTTATATTAAAGCCCTTGATGAGCTCAATCACCACAACCCTGAGTTTTCTCATGTCAAAGAGCGATTAGAAATAAAATTAGACGGACTAAAAAAAGAAATGCCAGAAGTTGAATACTTCATGGAAATGTTTTTACAGGCTTGTTCTGCAACCGTTGATAAAATAAGTCAAAACTAAGTTTAATTATCAAGTAGAACATCACTAAAATGTTCTACTTATTTTCCCAAAGAATAATAGCTTCCAATGATAATAAGGGCTTAAAGTGCCCCATGATCGGGATTCAGCACTCTGATTTGGCAAAACTCATCATAATGTTCGATGAAAGTGTCAATCATTTTCGCTTGAAACTTTTTACCGCGCTGTTCAATTAAGAACGTTTTTATCTCGGTATCAGACCATTTTTCTTTATAACAACGATTAGAACCTAGGACATCAAAAACGTCTGCAATGGCCATAATTCGTGCTTCAAGTGGTATTTCTTCACCACTTAAGCCATCAGGATAACCGCTACCATCCCAGTTCTCATGGTGGTAATGCGCCAGCCTTGCTCCTAACTTTGAAACACTGGTTTGAGATTTTGACAATAATTGAAAGCCTGCCTTAGCATGCGTCTTCATTATTTCCCATTCGTCATCATCAAGCTTTCCTGGTTTGTGAAGTAAGTTAACGGGAACAATCACTTTTCCAATATCATGTAATGGCGCAGCTAAGCGAATAGCATTTATAAAAGCTTCACTTAATCCTAATTTTTCCGCTAACAATTCACAGATAAGTGCAACACGATGCACGTGAGATCCTGTTTCTTTACTTCGCGCTTCAATCGCCTCACCCACAATATACAATAGTTCTTTTTGTGTCTTTTCTATTTCGTGCTGTTTAGATAAACTATCAAGGATAAGCGCGACATTTGTCGCAAAAAGTTCGGCTAGGTTAGCTTTAAAGTGTTCAGAGTCATCTTCAAATTCGATGTAAAGTACTGATGTTGAATTACCTGTTGTTTCATAATAACCGACAAATAATTCGTCTGTTGAATAATGGCTTTTATTATCAAACGCTTTTTTTATCAAGTTTTTAACGTCACTGGATATATCAGAAGCCTCAAGACTGTCTGACTCACTGACATATTTTCCTGTGCAAGCAATAATAAGATTTGAACTAGTTTCATCAAACTCTAATTGGCTTCGCGCAATATAAAGTGCCGAACTATCAACATCCATTAATGCCAGTAAGTGCTTTAATGCTGCAGAACCAAAAGGTTTAAATTGTTTGATTTTCAAAAGGTCGTGGGTTGCTTTTATCAACTGTTTAAATGCATCTAAACTGCGCTGAATGGTCATTATATCGCGGTATGCCCGAATACTTGCATAGACCGTAGTTGTCATTTTACCTGCGGTAAAATCAGTCTTTTCTTTATAATCATTAATATCAAATTCTTTAATCACTTTAGCTTCTGGTGCGGTGCCCGCCTGGCCTGTTCTTAAGATAAGACGTATTGCTTGGTTTTTTAAAGTATTACGGATCCATTCAACAAGCTCCAAACCCGCATGATCTGTTTCCATAACGACATCAACAAAAGCCATACAAAAGGTATCGTCTTTGATTAAGATCTCTTTTGCTTCTTTAGAGGAATAAGCTGAAACAATGTCTAAATTTCGATGCTCTATATAAGCTTCCGCTAAGACAAGCCGGGTGACTTGATGTACAGACTCATCATCATCAATGACCAGTATTCGCCAGGCCTTATTTTTTTTAGGTTTAGATGCTAAAGAGTCGTTTGTGGCTTCTTCTTTAAAGAGAAAATTTGACATTTTTAATTCATATAGTGTGTATGATTAATCATAAATTTAATAGATATATAGAAAACTTCTTACTATTCATATATATAATTAATCAATGTAAAAATTAAAGTTTTTGAAAAACAAATAATAAATTCAAACGGATTGTTTTATTCTAAAACCAAGTGATGGGTTCTCATTACATAAACTTTACAATGACTTGAATAACAGTGTCTACCATTATTTATGTAAAAAAACATTTTAACATCAAAAAATTAACCTTTAATTAACCTATTAACTACTGCACCCAACGATAACATTGCGATAACGAACGTTGCTTATACTAAAACAATCAAAATTAAATTAAAATATTATCAGATTATTAAACTTTATTGTGATTTTTTATTGACACCTCTAGCAAAATATTTTATTAATGTAAGCATAAATAAACTTCTTTTCGGATTTAATTCAAATGAATTTCATGATTGCACTCAATGTCCTCCTCTCTGTCGTCTTGGTGATTAAGCCATTATGGCGTTGGTGTTGTGTGTAAGAAAAGTTAGTCAATAACAAATACAATAAACCCTCGCTCTGTATAAGACCGGGGGTTTTTTTATTCTTGTAACTTTACTTTAATTCTACTTTATAAAAGGCAAGCTCATGACAAAGAAACAATTCACTGGAGCACAGATGGTGGTAAAGGCATTAGCTGCACTAGATGTGAAGTATATTTTTGGCTACCCAGGAGGTACCGTATTAGATATTTATGATGCATTATTTCAACAAACTGAAGTTGAGCATATTCTTGTACGTCATGAACAAGCCGCAACGCATATGGCTGATGGCTTCGCTCGAGCCACTGGCGAAGTGGGTGTAGTGTTAGCAACATCGGGGCCGGGAGCTACAAACTGTATAACAGGAATTGCCACCGCTTACATGGATTCAATTCCAATGGTCGTACTTTCAGGGCAAGTTCCTTCAACACTTATTGGTGATGATGCTTTTCAAGAAACCGATATTGTTGGCTGTTCTCGCCCAATCGTTAAACATAGCTTCAACTGCAGAGTCGTAGAAGAAATCCCTAATATTATTGCTAAAGCTTTTTATATTGCGAGTACAGGAAGACCTGGACCTGTGGTCATTGAGCTACCTAAAGACTTATTAATGCCTACGAGTATGGGTGAATTTCATATTGAGACTGATGTGAAAATGCGATCGTACAATCCTAGTATTAAAGGTCACCATAAACAAATTAAAAAAGCGGTAAAAGCTATCTATGAAGCTAAGAAGTTAGTTGTCTATGCAGGCGGTGGTATTATTATCGCTAATGCATCAGAGTTGTTAACAGAGCTTGTTGAGAAGTTAGATGCTCCTATCACGAATACCTTAATGGGTTTAGGTGGGATTTCAGGGACGCATAAAAACTACATTGGCATGTTAGGAATGCACGGATCTGTTGAAGCGAATAAAACGATGGCAAATGCTGATCTCATCCTTGCCCTTGGCGCTCGATTTGATGACCGTGTGACAAATAACGTGAAGAAATTTTGCCCTGATGCAAAGATTATTCATGTAGACATTGACCCAACCTCTATTTCAAAAACGATAAACGCTCATATTCCAGTTGTTGGGCTGCTTGATGTAGTATTACAACAATTATTAGATGAGTTAACCGCAACAGACTTTAAGCCCAACAAAGAAGAAAGAGCCAACTGGTGGCAGGAGGTTAATCAGTGGCGTGAAATTAACCGCGTAAGTTATGTACAAGAGGGCGATCAAATAAAACCACAGCGGGTTATTGAAGCCATGTATAAGATTACCCAAGGCGAGGCCTATGTTTGCTCTGATGTTGGTCAACATCAGATGTTTGCTGCCCAATATTACCCATTTGCTAAACCTCGCCAATGGATAAACTCCGGTGGTTTAGGCACTATGGGCTTTGGTTTACCGGCAGCTATGGGCGTTAAATTAGCTTTTCCTGAAAGTCATGTTATTTGCATAACAGGTGATGGCTCCATTCAAATGAATATTCAAGAGCTTTCAACTTGTTTACAGTACAACTTACCCGTGGTTATTATTTCATTAAACAATCGTTCTTTAGGTATGGTTCGCCAGTGGCAAGATATGGTTTATGGAGGTCGCCATTCTTCGTCGTATATGGAATCTCTTCCTGACTTTGTAAAACTTGCTGAATCTTATGGGCATGTGGGCATGCAAATAAACCATTTAGATGAATTAGAGGACAAACTTAACGAGGCATTTACGATTAAAAACCGCTTAGTTTTTATCGATGTATTAGTTGACGAAAAAGAACACGTTTACCCAATGCAGATACGATTGGGCGCTATTGATGATATGTGGATAAAAAAAGGAGTGAAAGCATAATGCGCAGAATTTTAGCTGTTCTATTAGAAAACGAACCCGGTTCTTTATCACGTATTGTTGGCTTATTTTCACAACGAGCATTCAATATTGAAAGTTTAACGGTTGCCCCTACTGAGGATCAAAGTTTATCGCGTATCACTATAGCAACAAGAGGTGATGATAAAGTACTCGAACAAATCGTCAAACAAGTGAATAAGCTTATTGACGTTATTAAAATTACCGACTTAACTGAACGTAGCCATGTTGAACGTGAACTGCTGCTGATCAAGGTTTTGGCAATGAATGATAAGTCGCGCACTGAAGTTAAGCGTATAACCGACATTTTCAGGGGCTCTATTGTTGATATTGGCAAGCAAGTTTATACCATAGAGTTAACGGGTGATGCTGAAAAACTTAATGCCTTTGTCAATACGCTCGCCAATGAAACTGAAATCATTGAATCAGTCCGTTCAGGGTGTGTCGGGATTGCACGTGGTGAAAAAGCCCTTAGACTATAAAAAATTAAAGAAAAAACCAAGCAAATGCTTGGTTTTTCATTTTATAATAATAAAAAGAGTTATAAGTAGCACTTATGCACATAACTATTATTACGGCCACTAAAAGTGATAAAAAATCATTGATGCGCTTTTATAAACAACAACACTATAGCGCAGGGTTACTCGGCTTTGATCACACTTATTTGATAAAGTCTTCATCAGAAATTATTGGTGCGGTTATCGTTTCGGCTATAGTTAAAAATAACCCACAATTATTTTTACATGCCTTAGTAATAAAACAAGCACACCGACAGAAAAAATTAGCCACACAACTTATCCAACATGTCCTACTGCAACATTATTGCCAGAATATTTTTTGTTTTGCTGATGAAGCCCTTTGCTACTTTTATCATCTAAATGGCTTTGACCAAATAGCGCCGAGTCAGTTAGAGCAGCGATTATTAAAACGATATTTAGGGATAAAAAAAACCAACAGCACATTATTGGTTTTTCAACGTAAGCTGCTACCCCACAAAAACGAGCAATGATATGAAGTTAAGTTAACCGTTAAGTCTTGCCGCTTCAACGGTGTTTTTCAATAAACAAGCAATTGTCATCGGTCCAACGCCACCTGGAACAGGCGTAATTGCACCACATACAGGCTCAACACTCGTAAAGTCAACATCACCAACAAGCTTACTTTTCCCCTTTTCGTCTTCGATAGGGTTAATACCCACATCAATAACTGTTGCACCTGGCTTTATCCAGTTCGCTTGAACAAAGTTAGGGCGGCCTACCGCAGCAATTAAAATATCAGCTTGCTGACAAATACCAGCTAAATTTTGAGTTCGAGAATGGGCGATGGTCACAGTACAATTTTCTTGAAGGAGTAATAAAGCGACGGGTTTACCAACAATATTCGAGCGGCCAATAACCACCGCATGTAACCCTGATAAATCTGCGCCTAAATGCTTTTTAGCTAGCATGATACAGCCTTGCGGTGTGCAAGGAACTAATCCACCTTGCTCGCCATTTAACAAACGACCACCGTTCATCGCATGAAAACCATCAACATCCTTATGAGGCGTAATAGCGGCAATGATGACACTCTCGTCAATATGTTTAGGTAAAGGTAATTGTACTAATATTCCGTGCACCGCATCATCATTATTTAACACTTGCAGTTGCTCTAATAATTGTGATTGTGTTGTCTCGCTAGGTAACTTAATTTCATTCGAAATCATACCTACTTCACGTGTTTGCTTTACTTTATTACGGACATAAACTTCGCTTGCCGGATCCTCTCCAACAAGCACAACCGTTAAGCCAGGTACAATACCCTTATCTTTTTTTAGTTCTGCAACTTCAATAGCTAATATTTTTCGTAAATCAGCCGCTGCCTGCTTACCGTCAATGATCATGTATATTTCACTTTACTGAGAATGAGAAGAATTATTGGCTATTCACTACTTTCGTATTTTTACAAGGTGTGAATATTTATTGAAGGTATGCTATTGAATTTTTTTAAATTAAGCAAAAGATTTTAATTGATTATCTATTTTAAATAAAATTAAAAGACTGTATTGATTTCAGCGCCATTAAATACTTTTTCTCGTTGTTGCTCTAATTGTGTGATTAAACGTTTTATATCGCCATGATCAATAAAATCAGCATAAGCCTGCTTGGCAAATCTAGCCATCACTTCATCTGTTTCACGATCAAAGTATTGACTTAAATGATCCGCTTTGTCTAACTGACATTTACAGTTTTTTACCCGTACATCAGAATATTTATTCCATAAAAAGCCCGGTGTTAGCACATCTTTTTTTGCATTACAAAGAGACTAGATTTCAGGTAAAGAGAAGTAACAAGAGCGCCAAAATTACTTGGCGTCTTTAAATAAGAGGAAAAAGAATTAACTTAATCAATATCATTTAGGGGCCATGAGACAATATAATCTTCAAAATATTCTATTGCTACATCATCATCTTTAACGATTTTTCCTCGCACCGACATACCCGCTTTATGCATTGCGGACTTTTTACCGTTATTAAGTAATGGATGCCAAGAAGGCATTCCTCGACCTTCTTTTAAACGACGGTAAGTACAACTGGGCGGCATAAAAAAAACACCGTCTAAGTTTTCTTGTGTTAAACGCACACAATCGGGTACTAATGTCGTGCGTTGTTCATACTTTGAACATTGACAACTTTTCTCATTCAATAAATGGCAAGCAATATTCGTGTAATGAATCTGCTCACCTTCGTTGATATAAGTTGTAGGTAATAACTCTGTATCCTGCGTTGTTTCATCGTCGTCAATAAATTTGTTTAGACAGCATTTAGCACAACCATCGCAAAGAGATTCCCACTCAGGTCGACTCATTTCTTCTAATTTTTTGGTTTGCCAAAAAGGAGCTTGTTCGCTCATAAATATTTTCTCTTTTACTTATACCAATGGTACGAATTAAGTTAACATTTTCATAGGGGTCTAAATACCCAAGAACTTCGTTACTTTCAATCCCAATAGCCAGCTATTGCTCGGCAAGTTACTCCTGCATTGCTCTATTTACCAACATCCGTGTCGGGATCAATCAAGCGCTTTATTCTTGAAATTTTTTCTCATTGCACTCTGTAACCTTAATTGATCAAAATAGCATTATATTGAATATAGACCCGTTCTACTTATTGAATAGGTGGAAATTTTATTCGATCTGATAAATGTCCCACAGAACTCACAAAGTAATATGACAAATTCCAGTGCATTAAACTCTTGTAATTATTATAAGCTAAATAAACTCGGCCATTTTCATCATCAGGAAATACCAGCGCTGCTTTCACATCAACTTTAGGCAAATGAGTACCGTCTGCACGCCTGATACCGAGACTTTGCCATTGTGCTAAGGTTTTTTCTGTTCTTGTCCAAGCTTTTAACCAGTTTTTTCGGCTGCCCGTATTTTTAGGGATCGCCAACGATGTATCAAAATCTAGTGGTAATTTAACCTGCCTACCCCAGGTTAATTCGTCGTTCCAACCTTCTTTTTTAAGATAGTTTGCCATTGATGAAAATACATCCACCGGATTTCTCCAAATATCTTTTTTACCATCACCGTTTCCATCGACAGCATAAGCTAAAAACGACGTTGGCATAAACTGATTTTGCCCCATGGCCCCCGCCCAAGAACCTTTCATATTTTCAACACTAACATGTCCTTGTTGAACAATAGTTAACGCGGCCCACAGTTGTTTTTTAAAAAAGACTTCGCGACGACCTTCATACGCTAACGTTGTAAGCGCAGAAATAACATTATAGTTACCCATGATTTTACCAAAATTAGTTTCTAGTCCCCATAAAGCAACAATAAAGCGGGGCTGAACACGATATTTCTTAGCTATTTCAGTTAACAAAGGTAAATGTTTTTTGTACATTACACGCGCTTTTTTTATTTTCCAATCGGGTACACGTTTTGGTAAATAGGTATCTAAGGTTTCAACTTTTTCAGGTTGAGAGCGATCGGCCTTTACCGCACGTTGATGAAATTTAACTTTTGAAAAGGCACGGTTAATGAACGCTGTATTATAACCCTTGGTTAACGCTTCTTTTTTGAGAGCTACAACATATTTTTCAAAACCTGCTTCCGTCAATTCTTTAGTTGAGGCCTGCGCAGGATTGATTAAACTAAGTAATAAAGAAAACACAATGAATGTGCTGTATTTATTGATTTCAAACAATAGAGTCATGCTACGCTCCTTCATCTTTTTTGTTGTTTTCTAAATTCATTTCTTCTTTGTGTTGATCAAGTAAGTTCTCCACAGGCGGAGGCAGTTGCAGATAGAACCCTTGTTCATTTAAATTTGCTTTAACTTTTTCAATGTCTGCTAAAGCAAGTTTTTCTTTATTGGCTAAATTCATCACAGTAACAAGTGTAGGTTTACCAAAAATCAACATTAAGGGTGCTGGCACAGCAGAAAAGTCATTACGTTGTTTAACAAAAAGATATGTTTGGGCTTTTTTAGTACTTTTATAAATGGTACACAGCATAAAGGAGACCTATGTTTATAGTTCAAGGGTTAAAAGTGTCTTATAGATATTTTTATTTAAAATCATTATTGGCGAATTCTGTTAATTGGTCACCAAACAGTACTTTACGCCAGCCCGATAATATATCAATGGATTGGCTATATTCAGGCGCATTCGTTAAAGCAAAGTGCGTTGACAAAAATTGATTGATTTGTTTTTTAGACGCTAAATTCTCGGGTGAAACGTCAATCTTTTGAGCTTGTTCAGCAACGAAATTTTTTACTTTTTTAAATATTTGTTTGTAACCTGGGTATTCATCAAGCCGTAGGATCTTCTCTGGATATTCTCCACAATCTTCTTGTTCTGCTCTTTTCAACACCATCAGCATTGATTTACCTTTATGTCGAACATCTAACATTTCAACACCTTCAAGGTTTGCCATACTGCCCACGTTACTTGGGTTATGTACGGCTAACGCGAACAAGGTATGGTCTTTGGCAATAAACCCTATCGGCATATCACGACTTTTGGCTTGCTGAAAACGCCAGCTGGCTAAATACTGCAATATATAGAGTTGCTTAGGGCTAAGCTTCCAGCTTAACTTGATATTACGATATAGTTTACTTTCATCAATGGGGGTGAACTTTTTCTCAATCAGCAGCTCACTTTCTTCTTTAGCCGCATCAAGCCAACCGGCTTGTTCGAGCTCATGGTGAATACGCGGGTAAAGTTGAAATAAATACTCAACATCAGCTTGTGCATAATCAAGTTGCTTAGCACTTAAAGGACGCTTCATCCAATCAGTTCTTGATTCTGATTTATCAACTTCAATGTCTAAATAATGATTCACCATAGCCGCGTACCCCATCGACAAACCATGTCCGAGGAACGACATCATTATTTGGCTGTCAATTAAGTTAACAGGACGACAATTGGCAGCGGTTAGAAAAACCTCTAAATCTTCTGAACAGGCATGTAAAACCTTACAAATATTTTCATCGGTTAATAACTGCCAAAAAGGTGATAAGTCATCTATAGCAACGGGGTCAATTAGCGCTAAATTTTCCCCGTCATTCACTTGAATAAGACCTAATTTAGGATACAAGGTACGCGTACGAACAAATTCGGTATCTATTGCCAAAAAGTCTGCTTTTGCAAGCTTCTGACAAAGCGTTACCAATGAGGCATGATCTTCTATGTATGTTTTATTCAAGTTATTGATCCCTTACAACTAACGACGACGACGTGTTGCTTGTTGACTTCTTTGTTGATGTTTTTTGACTGAGCGGCGAATACGACGACTTTTAGCGTTATCCATCACTTTTTCATCCACTTTTACTTTACTTTGCGTTTCTACCGGCAGATTCACTAATTTACGATAATAGTTCACTTCAGGTAACGCTAACTCTGTCCAACCACCATTAGGTAATTGGCGCTTCATTTCCATGTCACCATAGCGAACACGAATTAAACGACTGACTTGAACTTCTTGACTTTCCCATAAACGACGAACTTCACGGTTTCGTCCTTCAGAGAGCACAACATGAAACCAATGATTACGGCCTTCGCCACCTTTATAAGTGATTTTTTGAAACTTAGCCGGCCCATCTTCTAATTTAACACCCGCACGCAATGTTTGCAGCATGGCTTCATTAACGTCGCCAAAAACACGTACGGCATACTCACGTTCAACTTTTTGTGAAGGATGCATTAAACGATTAGCAAGTTCACCGTCTGTAGTGAATAACAACATACCCGAGGTATTGATGTCTAAACGACCAACGGCAACCCAGCGACTATTTTCTAAAGGAGGTAAACGATCAAAAACCGTTGGGCGGCCTTCAGGATCTTTACGGGTACACATTTCACCTTCAGGCTTGTTGTACATAATGACACGACATAAGTCGTCTTCTTTAGGTTTTAACTTGACGATATGACCATCGAGACGTATTTGCTCGGTTCCTTCGATGCGGTCACCCAAAAAAGCGGTTTTTCCATCAATACTGATACGACCAGCACTAATAAAGGTTTCCATTTCACGGCGTGAGCCTTTACCGGCACGGGCAAGGACTTTTTGTAATTTTTCAGACATGGGGTTTAACTCTCTTTACGTCAGTAACTTCACGGTATTTACCGCTACGTTGCTGGCTCTATAATAAATAGTGTTTATATATTTCTATCAATACGGTGCTGTTGCTATAACTAAACCACTTCTTGAGTAGGTCTATCTATAACGCCTAAATCAGCCATAGGCAATAAATCGGGTAACTGGCTTAATGATGTTAATGAAAAATAATCTAAAAACACTTTGGTGGTTGCATATAATGAAGGCCTACCGGGCACTTCTTTGTTACCAACCACTTTTACCCAGTTTCGTTCTAACAATGTTTTCATTATATAACTACTTACCGCGACTCCGCGAATATCTTCTATTTCGCCGCGTGTTATTGGCTGTTTATACGCAATAAGTGCAAGTGTTTCTAAAAGTGCCCGAGAATACTTAGGCGCTTTTTCTTTAGTGAGCTTAGCGACAAATAAAGCTAGATCTTCATTAAGTTCATTAATTGTTTCAAACCGGTAACCTGAAGCCACCTGCACCAAATTAATGCCTGAATGTTTATATTTTATCACCAATTGGTTGATCACATCACGAATTTGCTGGTGAGTGACTTGATAATTAACTAACAACTCTACTTTAATTTGCTTAACGCTCAGAGGCCCATCACTAACAAAAAAAGCCGCTTCAATAAGTTTCGATAATATGGCTTGTTCACTTGTTGTCATGCGGGTAAACGCACTCTTAATTGACCAAAGATGGTTGTTTGCATGCATTCTATCAAACTTTCTTTGATCAGCTCTAAAATAGCTAAAAAAGTGACCACGACACCTTGTCGACCTTCTTGCACGGAAAATAGCGCGCTAAATTCAACAAAAGCGTTAGCTGTTGTCGCTGCACGTTTTAAGTGCGCGAGTATCGCAGACATTCGTTCTCTGGTTGACAAAAATTCCTTTTCAATACGATGGTGTTCAAGCGCTTTGGTTCGTTTAAGTATGCCTTGAAGCGCACTCACCAACTCATTTAACTCAACATCCGCTTGAAAAACAGCCGTTTGAAAGTCTTCAGACAATTCAACACTCGCTTGAAAAGTATTACGTTCGAGTCGAGGAATTCCATCAAGTTGCTGCGCCGCATTTTTAATCACTTCATATTCTTGCAAGCGACGCACTAATTCGGCGCGAGGGTCTTCGTCTTCTTCAACTACCGCTTGTTTAGGTAATAATAAGCGTGATTTAATTTCCATCAAAATGGCGGCCATGACTAAGTATTCGGCCGCTAATTCCATTTTAATTTCTTTCATTAATTCAATATATTGCATGTATTGTGTGGTAATGGGCGCAATAGGCATATCGAGAATATCAAATTTTTGTTTTCTAATAAGGTATAGCAATAAATCAAGCGGCCCTTCAAACGACTCTAAAATAACTTCTAAGGCATCGGGCGGAATAAATAAGTCTTGTGGCTTGTTTACCACAACTTCACCACGGATCAATGCTAAGGGTAAAACCTGCTGCACCATATCACGAGGTAGGTTGGCTTTATGTTGACTAGCGGGCTGACTCACTGTTTATTTACCACTGACAAGGTCATGTTATTCAAAAGGTGTTGGGTCTCCTTCACCCACCCGAATAATATTCACTTCATCTTCAGAAAAATCAATCACGGTTGTTGGGTGCTCACCTAAATGCCCGCCATTAATAATTAAATCAACTTGGTGCTCTAAAATATCACGGATATGCTCAGGGTCATATTCAGCTCGTTCTTCACCCGGCATTATTAGCGTTGTCGACATAATAGGTTCTTGTAGCTCAGCCAATAAAGCTTGCACAATGGCATTATCAGGTACACGAATACCGATGGTCTTCTTTTTAGGGTTTAATAAGCGCTTTGGCACTTCTTTTGAACCTTTAAAAATAAAAGTATATGGGCCTGGGGTATTACTTTTTAATAACCGATAAGCGCTGTTATCCACACGGGTATATTCAGATAATTCAGATAAATCACGACACACCAGTGTAAAATTGTGATCTTTGCCGATATTTCGGATATTACAAATACGCTCAAGCGCTTTTTTGTCACCGATATGGCAACCTAAAGCATATCCTGAATCGGTAGGATAAACGATAACACCACCTTGTTGGATAATTGCCGCCGCTTGCTTCATCAAACGACCTTGCGGATTATCTGGGTGTACATAAAAAAACTGACTCATAAGTTTACTCCAGTGCAGGTGTTAATGTTAATGCCAAAGATCCCAAATAGGCTTTACTGTATCTGGCATGCGTAAATTACGGCCTAAATCACTCCATCGGGTTGGATAATGAAAGTCGGAGCCCATAGACGCATGTAAATCATATTCTAAACAAAAGCTTAGCATTAATTTTCGTTGTTCGTTAGCCATTTGCGGTAATACTATTTCTAAACCATCACCCTTTGCGGCTTTAAACTGCACCACTAAACGACGTAACCATTTGGTTGATAAGTCATATCTAACTGGATGCGCAATAACAGCATTACCGCCAGCATGATGAATAGCCGCAACCGCCTCTTCAATAGAACACCACGTTGGCTTTACAAAAGCACGTTGCCCTTTGCCAATATATTTATCAAAGGCTTTTTGCATATGATCAACATGCCCTTCTTGTAATAATATTTTAGCAAAGTGTGCGCGGGTAATAGAGCCTTCGCCCGCTAAATCTTTCGCTTGTTGATAAATACCTGGGAAACCACACTTTGTCAGTTTTTCACCCATGCTGGTTGCTCGTAACTCTCTTGCTGCTTGTTGGCGACTAATTAAGGTTTGTAACTCAATATTGTTAACATCAATATTAAGACCAACAATATGAATTTCAAAACCATGCCAACTGGTTGATATTTCAATACCGCTTACTAATGTTAATGGATGATTTTTTTCTAAAATATAATCTTTAGCTATAGATAAACCTTTTACCGTGTCATGGTCAGTAATGGCTAAAACATTCAATTGGAAGTTTACCGCCCGTTCAACAAGCTCTTGCGGCGTTAAGGTTCCGTCAGAACATTTTGTATGGCTGTGTAAATCAACCCGCAGGCTATAATAATCAGCTAAATCAGAGGTTGACAATACAGTCATAATCGGTTCTTCTATAGGGGAATTAATTGCTCATGCAATTTTACTGAGATGAAGACAATAATGATACAAGTAAAACAAACTATTTTGATGATTTTTTGGTGGCATAACTCTACATAAGTGGGTTGTGATGTTTACTTGTACGTAAAAATTCAAAAAGCCTGCTTATTTTAGAGATAAGTGGGCTTTTTACTTTTTAGCATATCGCTAAAGAACTTTGAGAGAAAAATAATGATTACAACCCGTGTTAAAAGTTGGTTTATATGGTGGCTACTGCCTATCTATGCAGGTTGACCATTAATTAAAATTAGACGTTAAAAGCTAGGAAAGAATATGAACCCTCAGAATATGCTTACAATAGATAAGCAAACTGGCAGTGTTAGCACCCTGTCAGAAACCGTAAAATATCAGACCGATCCCTTGGCGATATTTCACCAGTTAAGCCAAAACAGCGACAATAACTTATTATTAGAATCTGCTGAAATTGATAAAAAACATCAATTAAAAAGCTTATTACTCACCGATGCGGCATTAAAAATTACCTGTCATGGTAATATTGTCACTTTTGAAGCATTAACTAACAATGGACAAGCTGCCCTTGAGTTTGCGCAGCAGCAACTCGCTGCACACGCGACGTTAACCGTTAAAGATAAAATACTTAACGCTGTTTTCCCCGAATTAACTCAACAACTTGATGAAAATTCACGCTTACTCGCTATTAATCCTTTTCAAAGTTTGCGTTTATTCAACAAACTAGATAATAGCAACCGTCACCCTTTTGCCATATTTTTAGGTGGCGTATTCGCGTTTGATATGATGTCGATGACTGAGCAGTTACCGACGGTAAGTAATGGCGACAATACCTGTCCAGACTTTGTCTACTATTTAGCTGAAACCGTTGTAGTTATTGATCATGAAGCGCAATCAACTGAAGTTATCGGTAATATTTTCTCAGGAGAAGATGCCAATAATAATCTTGTGACTATTCGTCAACGGTTAGCTGATATAAAAAATATCTTGGCCCAGCAATATATTGCTCAAGAAGTACCTCACGACAAACAGATTGAAAAAAATGAGGTTATTAGCGATATCTCAGATCAACAATTCTGTGACACGGTTAATCAATTAAAAGAAAATATTCGCGCTGGTGATATTTTTCAAGTGGTACCCTCACGTACCTTTTCGCTAAAGTGCTCAAATACCTTAAATGCTTATAAAGCGTTAAAACAAAGTAACCCTAGCCCTTATATGTTTTACCTGAAAGATAGCGACTTTTGTATTTTTGGCGCCTCTCCAGAATCTGCCTTAAAATATCAACATAAAAATCGTCAAGTAGAAATTTACCCAATAGCAGGAACACGTCCACGCGGACTCAATAAAGATGGTTCAATTTCGCTTGATTTAGACAGTCGAATTGAACTCGAACTACGTTTAGATAAAAAAGAGTTAGCCGAGCACACTATGCTGGTTGATTTAGCCCGCAACGATATTGCCCGCGTTAGTCAAGCAGGTACTCGCTATGTTGCTGACTTACTTAAAGTTGACCGTTACTCTCATGTAATGCATTTAGTGTCTAGAGTTTGCGGTACTTTAGCGCTTGACCTTGATGCCCTGCACGCTTATCAAGCTTGTATGAATATGGGCACTTTATCGGGTGCGCCAAAAGTAAAAGCGACACAATTAATTCGAGAAGTAGAAGGCCAACGTCGCGGTAGTTATGGCGGCGCGGTTGGTTATTTAACTGGTGACGGTGAAATGGATACCTGTATTGTTATACGTTCTGCTTTTGTAAAACACGGTATAGCGCATGTTCAAGCGGGTGCCGGTGTTGTTTACGACTCAGATCCACAGTCAGAAGCCAATGAAACCAAACAAAAAGCGCAAGCAGTCATTAATGCCATCCAACATGCAGAACTGTTCACGGTTAAGATTAGTGCAGCCCAGAATAACGACGACGCTAACCTAAACAACAAGTGCAAGGAGAACAATCATGCCTAGTCATCAAGAAAGCCGTGTTAATGGCAAGGTTAAAATCTTCATGCTCGACAACCTTGATTCTTTTACTTACAACTTGGTCGATGAATTTCAATGTTTAGGGTTTGAACCAACCATATATCGAAATACCCTATCAGCAGATTTTATCTTTGAACAAATGCAAAAATCGACTGGCCAGGTATTATTGGTATTATCGCCTGGCCCAGGTGAACCCAGTAAGGCAGGCTGTTTAATGGCATTAATTGCCAAATGCGCCGGTAAATATCCCATATTAGGTATTTGTTTAGGTCATCAAGCTTTAGTTGAACACTACGGCGGTAAAGTTGTCCGTGCACCTGAAATTGTCCATGGTAAAGCCTCTAGCATTACCCATCGTCAAACGGGTGTTTTTGATAAGATAAATTATCCTCTACCTGTGGCTCGCTACCATTCACTAATCGCAAGTGAGGTCCCTAATACCATTGATATTATTGCTGAATATATAACACCTGAACAAATCAACTTACCGATGGCCATTGAGCATAAAGCGGATGTCGCTTTAGGATTTCAATTTCATCCAGAGTCAATTCTAACGACTTATGGCGGCACGTTATTAGCACAAACCATTGACTATTTACTGGCCTCATCACAGAAAGCAGCGGAAGGTTCTTATGAGTAAAATTTTACAAAAACTCGTTGACGGAAATGATATAAGCCAGACTGAAGCTGAAGATTTTTTTAAAAATATGATCAAAGGTGAAGTTGAGCCCGTACTGTTAGCGAGCGTATTAACTGCCTTAAAAATAAAGGGTGAAACGGCTAACGAAATTTCAGGTGCGGCCTTAGCGGTAAGAGGCTCAGCAACACCATTTCCGCAGCAAGAAAATAACGTCGCTGACTGTGTAGGTACCGGTGGCGATGGCGCGAATACCATTAATATATCAACTACCGCGGCAATATTAGCTGCGGCATGTGGTTTAAAAATGGCAAAACACGGTAACCGAAGTGTTTCTAGCATGTCTGGCTCCGCAGATTTACTTGAAGCATTTGGCGTAAATCTGATGATGTCGCCAGCAACAGCAAGTGCGTGTTTAGCGCAAACAAATTTATGTTTCTTATATGCGCCGGCTTATCACCCGGGTTTTAAACATGCAGCTCCAGTTAGAAAATCTATGGGGGTGCGCACTTTATTTAATATATTAGGGCCATTAGTAAATCCCGCTTCACCTAGCACTATGCTACTCGGTGTTTACACACCAGCGCTTATCGATGTTATGGCAAAAAGTTTACTGTTAACGGGGGTTAAACGTGGCTGGGTCGTTCACGGGAGTGGTTTAGATGAAATTGCCCTACACGGCAATACACAAATTAGCGAGATAGCAAAGGGAGAGTGTACAACGCGGACAATTTCTCCTGCTGATTTTGGTTTAGCAAGTTACACGTTAGAAGATATTAAAGGTGGTACGCCACAAGAAAATGCCGAATATATTCGCGCCATTCTTAGCGGTAATGGCAATCCTGCTCATAATGCCGCCGTCATTATTAATTGCGCCGCATTATTATATCTACATGATAAAGCGAGTGATTTAAAAGTAGCCGCTAAGATGGCAAGTGAAGTATTAGCTTCAGGTAAAGCATTAACGACTTTAGAAAACATGGTCGTGATTTCAAACTCAAATTCAGACTCAAAGGCAATGGCATAACATGGCAAATGTATTAGAAAAAATTGTTGCTGATAAACGTATCGAAATAGCGCAACGTAAAATTGATTTTCCATTGAGTGAATTTATTGACACCTTAATTCCGACTCAAAAAGATATGTATGCCGCACTTGATAGAAAACAAGGCCACGCGCATGCTGGGTTTATTTTAGAGTGTAAAAAGGCTTCTCCGTCAAAAGGTTTAATACGCAAAGATTTTGACCCTAAAGCTATTTGCCAAATTTATGACAAGTATGCCGCCGCTATTTCTGTCTTAACCGATGAAAAATACTTTCAAGGTACTTTTGAGTATTTAAAAATCGTGACTGACTCGGTAAATTGTCCGGTACTTAATAAAGATTTCTTCGTTGATGCTTACCAAGTCTATTTAGCACGATATTACGGTGCTGATGCAATATTATTAATGCTCAGTGTTTTATCTGACCAAGAATATAAAGACTTATCGGTTATTGCTGAACAATATAATTTAGCGGTCTTAACTGAAATATCCAACGATGAAGAGCGCGACCGAGCCATTGATTTAGGCGCGAAACTCATTGGTATTAACAACCGAGATTTACGCGATTTATCCACCGATATCGCTCGAACCTTTGATTATGCCCCCACATTGCCCGCTGATCGCATCATAATTTCTGAATCGGGTATTTATACTAACGAGCAAGTTCGTGAGTTAGCGCCTGCGGTTGATGGCTTCTTAGTGGGGAGTTCAATCATGGCAGAAGATGATATTGATTTAGCTTGTCGTAAACTCATTTATGGCAATAATAAAGTCTGCGGCTTAACACACGTTGACTATGCCCAAAGTGCTGTTGATGCCGGCGCACAATTTGGGGGGGTAATTTTCGCTGAAAAGTCGCCAAGGTATGTTAACGAACAACAAGCAAAAATAATTGTCGAGCAGGTTCCCTCTTTACGTTACGTTGGCGTGTTTGTTAATCATGCCATTGAAGAAGTGGCGAAACTTGCACACAAGCTAAACTTATTTGCGGTGCAACTTCATGGCAATGAAACTCAACAATATATCGCTTCTTTGCAACCATTACTTCCAAAAGGCTGCCAAAGTTGGAAAGCTTTGCCGGTCGAAGACGAAGTACCTGAGTTGATGAGTAATGCGCAGTTTTATGTCTTAGACGGCAAAAATGCCGGCAGTGGTGAAACCTTTAATTGGCGAGCGTTAGCCGATTCTGGGCAAGACTTAAGCCATTGTTTTCTAGCGGGCGGGTTGTCTATCGATAATATAGCGCAGGCGGTTAGCCAGAAAACAACACTAGATTTATTCGGTTTAGATCTCAACTCAGGCGTTGAAACAAGCCCAGGCGTTAAAAGCCGCGAAAAACTTCAACAGGTTTTCGCCGCCATTAGACACTATTAATAAGACCGAACACACAAATTAAGTGAATATTTATAAGCTATAAATAACTCACTTAATTCATGTAACTCGTATAAAGCATTAGGAATAAAGAAAATGACAGACCAAACAATTAAACAAGCGACGCCCCAAGTAAAAGCAACTTTACCAGCCTATTTTGGCGAATTTGGTGGCATGTTTGTTGGAGAATTATTAGTACCTGCCCTTGAACAATTAGAACAGGCATTTATTGACTCACAACAAGACGAAAGTTTCTTAACCGAGTTTAATGATCTTTTAACAAATTACGCGGGTCGTCCAACACCACTGACCTTAACCCGTAATTTATGTAAAAACCCACTCGCTAAAATATATTTAAAACGCGAAGACTTATTGCATGGCGGCGCACATAAAACCAATCAAGTACTTGGCCAAGCATTACTCGCCAAACGTATGGGTAAAACAGAAGTTATTGCCGAAACAGGTGCTGGGCAACACGGCGTTGCTTCAGCTATCGCTTGTTCATTATTAGGTTTAAAATGTCGGGTTTACATGGGCGCATTAGACTGTGAACGTCAACAACCTAATGTATTTCGCATGAAATTAATGGGAGCAGAAGTTATTCCTGTTACTGCAGGCTCAGGTACCTTAAAAGATGCCGTTAATGAAGCGTTGCGTGACTGGTCTGCAAACTATGAAAATGCTCATTACCTACTAGGCACAGCTGCGGGGCCTCACCCGTTTCCAACTATCGTTCGTGAATTTCAAAAAATGATTGGCGAGGAAGCCAAACAGCAAATCCTTAAACAAGAAGGTCGCTTACCTGATTATGTCATTGCTTGTGTCGGTGGTGGTTCGAATGCCATTGGTATTTTCCATGATTTTATTAAAGAAAGCAGCGTTAAATTAATTGGTGTTGAAGCGGGTGGCAAAGGTGTAGACACCAGCCAGCATGGCGCTACATTAGTTGCGGGAACAAAAGGCATGTTACATGGAAATTATACTTATATTATGCAAGACAAGTCAGGGCAAATTGAGGAATCATACTCGGTTTCAGCAGGTCTAGACTACCCAGCGGTGGGTCCTCAGCATGCATTTTTAAAAGATACGGGGCGTGCTCAATATGTGCCCATTAATGACGATGAAGCGTTAGCAGCTTTTAAACTGTTAGCAATGAATGAAGGTATTATTCCAGCGCTTGAGCCGTCTCATGCCCTTGCCCACACCATTAAAATGGCAGAAGCAGTTACCGAGGAAACGGTATTCCTTGTTAATTTATCAGGGCGAGGTGACAAAGATTTAGCGCATGTGCAAACAGTGTTACAAGCTGAAGAAGACAAAAAAAATCAAGGAGAAGCATAATGAGCTTAGACGCAACGTCAAACCAGCAGATCACCACACGTTATCAGCAAACTTTTGATCAATTAGCAAAAAAAAATCAAGGCGCTTTTATTCCATTTGTGACAATAGGCGATCCAAACCTTGAGCAATCATTTGAAATAATCAAAGCATTAATCGATGCTGGCGCCGATGCGTTAGAGTTAGGTATCCCATTTTCAGACCCAAGTGCCGACGGTATTACCATTCAAAAAGCAGCACTGCGCGCACTGAACGCAGGAGTAGACACAGATGCTTGCTTAACTATTTTAGCAAAAGTTCGCGCTTACGCGCCTCAAATCCCTATCGGTTTATTACTTTATGGGAATTTAGTTTTTGCTCGTGGTATTGATATTTTTTATAAAGATATAGCTGCTGCTGGTGTTGATTCGGTGTTAATTGCCGATTTACCTTTGCGTGAAAGTGCTCCCTTTCGTGAGGCCGCCTTAAAATATGGTGTTGCGCCAATATTTATAGCGCCGCCTAACGGCAGTGAAGAAACATTAAAACAGGTTGCACAGTACAGCTACGGCTACACTTACGTATTAAGTCGTGCGGGTGTAACGGGTATGGATACTTCTAACAGTACATCGATAGGTGAGGCTAATCCTGCGATTCATTTAATTGAAAAGCTAAAAGCAAATAATGCCTCACCAGGGGTGATAGGATTTGGTATTTCTAACCCAGAACAAGTTAAAGCGGCCTTAGCTACAGGTGCCGCTGGCGCGATAAGCGGTTCAGCCGTAGTTAAAATTATTGAAAATAATCTTGATGATAGCCAAGCCATGTTAGCGGCATTAACAAGTTTTGTTCAACAAATGAAAGCGGCAACGCGCTAGTCAGACACTATGACAAGGTGAAGCATGATTATTAGTATTAACGGCTTTACCCTGTAACAACGTGTTAATTTTTAGCAAAAATCAACTGAAAAAAAACCTTTATATCCCAGTAAGTTTCCTACGGTATATAAAGGTTTTTACTATAACCAAGTGGCTAATTAGTTATCCATTTTAGCCCAAGTATCGCGTAAACCTACCGTACGGTTAAACACAAGCTTGTCACCTTGTGAGTCTTTATTGTCGCGACAAAAATATCCTTGACGTTCAAATTGAAAGGCTTGTTCAGGTTTCGCATTGACCAGTGAAGGTTCTACTTTAGCGTGACTAATAGTAATTAATGAATCTTCATTCATCACACGATGAAAGTCTTCTTCAGCTGCAGGGTTTGGCACGTTAAATAAACGGTCGTATAAACGAATTTCAGCATCAATTGATTGCTCAGCAGCAACCCAATGAATAACCCCTTTAGGCTTAGTACCATCTTCAGGATTTTTACCTAAAGTATCAGCATTATAGTTACCGTAAACTGTGGTTACATTACCTTCGCTGTCTTTATCACAACGTGTCGCAGTAACAACATAAGCACCACGTAAACGAACGGCTTTATCAAGCACTAAACGCTTATATTTCTTATTGGCTTCTTCACGAAAATCTTCCGCTTCAATGTAAAGTTCTGCAGCAAAAGGCACAATGCGAGTACCTTGTTCATCATCACTTGGATGATTTTTGACGTTTAATTCTTCTACTTGTCCCGCTGGGTAGTTTTCGATGACCAACTTAATCGGGTCAAGTACCGCCATTGCACGTGGCGCATTATCGTTTAAGTCTTCACGAATACAAGCTTCTAACACCCCCATTTCAACGGTATTGTCCATTTTAGTCACACCGATGCGTTTGGTAAATTCACGCAATGATCCTGGCGTATAACCACGACGGCGAAATGCAGCAATGGTTGGCATACGGGGATCGTCCCAACCATTAACTAATTTTTCTTCAACTAATGTATGAAGTTTACGTTTACTCATTACTGTGTATTCAAGGTTCAAACGCGAAGATTCATACTGATGTGGAATAACATCAATAGATACGTTTTCAAGCACCCAATCGTATAGCCGACGGTTATCTTGAAACTCTAGCGTACAAAGTGAATGGGTAACACCTTCAATGGCATCAGATAAACAATGAGTAAAATCATACATCGGATAAATGCACCATTTATCGCCCGTTTGATGATGATGCGCGAAACGCACGCGATAAAGAATCGGATCACGCAAACACATAAAACTTGATGTCATATCAATTTTCGCACGCAGAACACATTCGCCTTCTTTGAACTCACCATTTTTCATTTTATCAAACAGCGCTAGGTTATCTTCAACACTGCTATCACGGTGTGGACTATTCTTTCCCGGTGCTTTTAATGAACCACGGTATTCACGTGCTTCATCACCCGTTAAGAAGCAAACATACGCCAAACCTTTTTCGATTAATTCAACAGCAAAGCCGTGCAATTTATCAAAATATTGAGAGGAATAACGAGTCTCTCCAGACCATTCAAAGCCTAACCATTTTACGTCAGCTTCAATAGAGTGTACGTAATCGATGTCTTCCTTTTCAGGGTTTGTATCGTCAAAGCGTAAATTACATAAACCTTGGTAATCTTGAGCAATACCAAAATTCAAACAAATTGCTTTCGCATGGCCAATATGTAAAAAACCATTGGGCTCAGGTGGGAAACGAGTTTGCACACTCGAATGTTTACCACTTTCAAGATCCGCATCGATAATTTGACGAATAAAATTTGTTGGGCGTTTTTCAGCTTCCGACATCCACAAAACCTCTAAAAAGAATTTAAACTACGTTATTTTTTGGCATTATAACAACTGTTAATCAAAGGGAATAGCGCTTATCTCGGCAAATTATAAATTTTACGCATTAAGGGTAAAAGTTGCTTACAAATTAAATAAAGATCGGGTTATTCCTAGAAAAATAAATTAACGTCTGATTATTATCAATAGGTATTTACCTAATCCCCATAAAAAAGAGAAGTACCAAACGGCACTTCTCTTTTATAAAGATTTTTTACTGCAATAACACTTTAACTTAAGCTTTTTTATTTGCTATATAGGTATCAACCAATTGGGCTAAAACATTTAAAGGTACTGGACCATTACGAAGTACCACATCATGAAACTCACGAATATCAAATTTCTCAGCAAGTTCGACTTTAGCCTTCTCTCGTAATTCAATAATTTTTAACATGCCAATTTTATATGCGGTTGCTTGTGACGGCATAACAACATGGCGCTCTACCATTTTTACAGCGTCAGACTTAGCATTTGGCGTATTTGCTACATAATATTCAATACCTTGAGCTCGCGTCCATTTCTGTGTATGAATACCGGTATCAACGACTAAACGACAAGCTCTCCATAACTCCATAGCTAAACGACCAAAATCAGAATAAGGGTCTTGGTATAAACCAATTTCCTTCGGGATCATTTCTGAGTACAAACCCCAACCTTCTGTGTGAGCCGTGTAACCACCAAACTTACGAAATTTTGGAATATTTGTAAGCTCTTGCTTAATGGCTATTTGCATATGATGACCTGGTATTCCTTCATGATAAGCCAGTGCAGCCATCTGATATGTTGGCATCGC
This sequence comes from Colwellia sp. MB02u-14, assembly GCF_014076915.1. Classification (NCBI taxonomy): domain Bacteria; kingdom Pseudomonadati; phylum Pseudomonadota; class Gammaproteobacteria; order Alteromonadales; family Colwelliaceae; genus Colwellia; species Colwellia sp. MB02u-14. The sequence goes on along the minus strand of NZ_JACGUX010000071.1, from coordinate 28,971 downwards.
TTGCATGTCGTAAAGGTTGGCATAATAAACCCCTGGACGAGAGCCATCAGGTGCAGGCTGTTGATAAAAAGCTTTACCTGAAGATTGTTCTCTAAAAGCTTCAACCGCTTTAACCTTTAGCTTAGCTTTAGGTTTGGTTAAAAATAAACTGTCTAAACGTCCTTCCATATCATCAATTAAAGCAACAGCTTCATCTAAGTAACGTTGTTTACCCGCTTCATCAGCAGCGTAATAAAATTGTTTATCATTACGCATGAATTCAAAAAACTCACCAAGTTCGCCTTTAAAGCCAACCTTTTCCATAATTACGCGCATTTCACCATGAATTCGAGCCACCTCAATTAGCCCAGTTTGGTGAATTTGGTTAGCGGTTAACTCTGTTGTGGTGGTGCGTTGTAATGCATTATTAAAGAATGCTTCACCTTCTGGAAATTTCCATGCGCCATCTCTATTGTCTGCTTTTTTTTCTAGCGTTTCTAAATAACTGACTAATTGCTGATAACCAGGTTTTATGTTGGTTATTAATGCGGTATTAACCTCTGTTAAGAGCGTGCTTTTTTCAGCGGTACTGATCTCAAGTTTATTCACCTTTTTAGTGAAGTCAGCTAAAATCGTACTGTCTTTTCCGTCTTCAAATGGAGCACCTGCAAGAATATTTTGTGAGTCACGAATAACATGAGGAAAAACAAACTTAGGAGCGATAATACCTAGGTCTTCACGCAATTTTAGTTGTGTCGTTAATTGTTCTAAAAGTACTTTAGCCCCCTGCACTCGAGCAATATAATCTTGTGCTTCTTTGACATTGCTAATGGAATGCTGATTAATTAAAAATGCAGGTAAACTCGAATGCAAGCCACGCATTTGATTTACAGGATAGTTATGAAAACGCCACTTATGGTCAGCAATTTTATTTTCTAATTTTTGTACCAATAAGTGATAGCTGATCATTGTCTGCTCATCGAGTTTGCGACTATCGATAGCTTTAACACGCTGAAGGTTTTCATGAGTAATCGCTAATTCTTTTAGCGTGTTTTCTTCTGAAATATCATCCCATTTATCATAATCAGTTTTTATACCTAAATAAGTTTGCATCATCGGGCTTCGTGCAACACCTTCATCAAAAATAGCATCAAATATTTGGTTAGCTTTTTCTGATTCAGACAATGCGTTAATTACACTTTTTTTCTCAGCTTCTTTTGAGCTTGTTTGTGGTGTATCAATACCTTTTTGTTCTGTGCAAGCTGCCAGTAATGAGCTAGAAATAGCCACTACCAGTAATGTACTTTTGAAAGTCATAAATATCTCTTTTATATAGGAATATATAGGAATATATAGTTACATTGGAATAACTGTAAATGTGCTGAATTAAAAATTCTTTGATCTAGTCTTGATCAAAAATGATAGTGTTGGCAATAGCTGTTCGACAAATCGCGTTGTAATTACGGTAAAAGGAACTTTACCTCGGCTATTTTTATCAGACATAAAAAAAGAGCTTATACCGAGGTAAAAGCTCTTTTCAATTAAAGTAAAATTTATACTTTTATGATTTAACATAGGAAAATTTATTATCGAGTCTTACAGAATATAAATAACCACGCGTAAAACCTAATTTTTATAAATATCTGAAGGCTTAAGTTTTAACACTTTTCTTTTAGGTTTATCATCGTTGTCTGTTGCTTTAGTGGCATTGGGGTTTATGTATATTTTACTCACTTTAGGCTTAGCGGCTTGATAGTCTTTTTTAGGTAACTCAGGTTTTTTTACCGCTTCGACTGCACGTTTTGGGGTGAATTTTTCAGGGCGGTTAACATGATATTTGGTATCAATAGCTTGGATAAAGTTTCTTAAGAACTGATCTTTACACTCGCGGTAATGTTTATGATCGGGCTTACGGAAAAACGCACTTAATTCTGGCTTAGTCATACGTATACCTGACGTAGACATCATATCGAGAACATCTTCTGCGCGCAGCGCTAATGCTATTTTTAATTTGTTGAGCACAAGATTGTTATTCATTCGTTTTTCAGCTGGCGGTGTTTCACCATCACGGGCGCCACGTTTATCAATAATTAAACCATTCAAAAAAGTGGCTAGTTGAACATCACTGCAGTTAATAACTTGTGGATCATCTTCTTTTTTTAACCAATAACTGATTTGTTCACGACTTACCGTTAACTTTGCTAAATTAAATAGGTCGATCATCTTTTGATCATTAAAATTAAAGGTATATCTTAAACGACGTAAAACATCATTATTGGTCACAAAACTCTCCAAAAAAAACAGCAGGCCCTACCCAATGTAAAGCTGGGCGTTATTATATCACTATAGTTTTTTAAACAAAAAAGTATTTACTCGTTCTTAAAATTTACCGTTAAGTCATGCTAAGATAATGCGCTGTTTTAGCGCGCCTTATTAACAACAAAATATTTAATAGAGAAATCATGAGTAAAACTGCTAACTTATTTGAACCGGTATTAACTAAACGTCGCGGCAAACATGCTGATAAAAAGCATTGGACTAACTTATTAGGCAGTAGTGATACGTTAGCGATTTACCATGGTGCCCTCAATGCCGATGCCCCAGTGTTGTTATTAACCAACGATACCCAGTCGGCATTGCGTTTTGAGCAAGAGCTAAAAAGTTTAAATAAAAAGCGGCAACTGCCTATTTGCTTATTTCCCGATTGGGAAACACTCCCCTATGATAGTTTTTCGCCACACCAAGACATTATTTCCCAGCGATTAGCAACGCTTTATCAATTATCGAACATGAAAAACGGCATCATTATTGTGCCTGTTTCGACATTATTACAACGCCTAGCGCCAACTCAGTATTTACGCACGAATAGCTTGGTCGTAAAAGTAGGTGACAAAAAAGATTTACATCTAATGCGCCAAAACCTTGAAGCCAGCGGCTATCGCAGTGTTGAACAAGTGATGGAGCATGGCGAGTTTTCAGCACGTGGTGCCATTCTTGATATATTTCCGATGGGTTGTAAAACGCCTTTTCGCTTAGATTTTTTTGATGATGAAATTGATGATATTCGCTTATTTGACCCTGAAAACCAGCGTTCAAGTGATAAAATAAATGAAATCAATTTATTACCCGCACACGAATTTCCTACCGACGAAACAGCAATTAATTTATTTCGCCGCCAATATCGGGAAGCGTTTCCAAAGACCATCCACAAAGAATCAATATATCATCAAGTCAGTGATGGCATTTTACCGGCAGGTATTGAATATTACTTACCCCTGTTTTTCGATGAAACAAGCACCTTATGTGATTATTTAAGTGATGATACCCGAATAATGCTCAGTGGTGATATTGATAAAGCGATTGAACAATATTGGCTTGATATTGATTACCGCTTTGAAGAGCGCCGCTATGATTTAACACGACCGTTATTAGTGCCCAAAAAACTATTTTTAAATAACGACGAATTTTATAGTGCGTTAAAACCTTTTGACCGAATTTCAATAGAGAAAACACCGGTAATATCCACATTACAACTAACGGATACTAACGATGAGGCGAAATCGAAAGCTGGGCATATCCGTTTTGATGTAACGCCCTTACCTGATATTACGGTTAATCATCAACTAAAACACCCTTTTGAATTAATTAATAACTTTATTAGCCACAAAGAAACACCTGATAAAATTTTATTTGTGGCTGAAAGTGAAGGCCGCCGAGAAAGTGTTTTAGAGCTATTAGAACGTAACCATATTAAGCCACAATATTTTGATGATATTGAAAGCTTTGTAGCAAGCTCAGAAAAACTGGGCATCACCGTTAATACCCTTAACAGTGGTTTTATTTTTCAAAGTAAAGGCTCTGCCAAGAAAAATGCTATTGCCTTAATCACCGAAGATGAACTTTTGGGTGAGCGCGTAAAGCAAAGTCGCCGCCGCACTAAACAGCAAAATATTCAAGCAGACGCTATTTTCAAAAACTTAGCCGAGCTTTCAATCGGTCAACCTGTGGTACATTTTGAACACGGTATTGGCCGTTACATGGGTTTACAAACCATCGAAAATAGTGGCATAACCACTGAGTTTTTGGTTTTAATTTACGCCGGTGAATCAAAGCTTTATGTCCCTGTTGGCTCATTACACTTAATTAGCCGATATTCTGGTACTGACGCAGAAAGTGCGCCTCTACATAAGTTAGGCAATGATACTTGGAGCAAAGCAAAGCAAAAAGCCGCTGAAAAAGTACGGGATGTTGCTGCTGAACTTCTCGATATATATGCCAGTAGAGCAAATAACAAAGGTTATCAATTTAAACGTGACAAAGCCGAGTACCAAGCCTTTTCAGACAGTTTTCCCTTTGAAGAAACCTTCGATCAAGAGCAAGCCATTAAAGCCGTTGTTTCTGATATGCTCAGTGATAAGGCCATGGACAGACTTGTTTGTGGTGATGTGGGTTTTGGTAAAACCGAAGTCGCGATGCGTGCCGCCTTTGTTGCGGTTAATGATGGTAAACAGGTTGCTATTTTAGTCCCAACAACCTTGCTCGCCCAACAACATTATGAAAACTTTCGCGATCGTTTTGCTAACTTACCCGTTGTTATTGAAGTATTGTCACGCTTTAAAACAGCTAAAGAGCAAAACGTTGTTATTGCTGATGTTGAATCAGGTAAAATAGATATTCTTATCGGCACGCACAAACTATTACAAAACAGCATAAAATATAAAGATTTAGGATTATTAGTTGTTGATGAAGAACATCGATTTGGCGTAAAACAAAAAGAAAAAATCAAACAATTACGCAGTAATGTCGATATATTAACGCTAACCGCAACCCCTATTCCGCGTACCTTAAACATGGCTATGGGTGGAATGCGCGACTTATCAATTATTGCCACACCGCCAGCAAAACGTTTAGCGGTAAAAACATTTGTTCGTGAACGTGACGATGCCCTTATTCGCGAGTCTATTTTACGTGAAATTCTGCGTGGTGGTCAGGTTTACTTTTTACATAACAATGTAGACACTATAGATAAAACCGCCGCAGATATTCAAAAATTGCTGCCCGAAGCCAAAGTAACCACAGCTCATGGGCAAATGCGTGAACGAGAACTTGAACGTATTATGGGTGACTTCTATCATCAACGTTACAATGTATTAGTTTGTACAACAATTATAGAAACGGGTATTGATGTACCCACCGCCAATACAATAATTATGGACAGAGCCGACCACTTGGGTTTAGCTCAGCTCCATCAATTACGTGGTCGTGTCGGTCGTTCACATCATCAAGCTTATGCTTATTTATTAACGCCTCATGTTAAGCGTATCACTAAAGATGCGAAAAAACGTCTTGACGCAATTGCCTCACTTGAAGATTTAGGTGCTGGCTTTACCTTAGCCACTCACGATTTAGAAATTCGTGGTGCAGGTGAATTATTAGGTGAAGGACAAAGTGGCTCGATGAGTCAGATTGGTTTTACCCTCTATATGGAAATGCTTGACCAAGCCGTTGCGGCCTTAAAACAAGGTAAACAGTTATCGCTTGAAAATATGACGGCTAAGCAAACTGAAATTGAATTGCGTGTACCGGCACTGCTACCCGATGATTATATTTTTGACGTAAGTTTACGATTAAGCATTTATAAGCGTATTGCCAGTTGCGGCAATAAAAATGAACTTGACGAAATTCAGGTTGAGCTCATCGACCGTTTTGGTTTGTTACCGCAAGCCGCTAAAAATTTAGTCCACATTGCTAAATTACGTTTAAAAGCTCAAAAAATAGGGGTTTCTCGAATTGAAGCAGGCCCTACTGGTGGCTCAATTGAATTTAGTAACGAGACAAAAGTAGACCCCATGCTTATTATTGGCTTAATTCAGCAACAACCGCTCGTTTATAAATTAGTTGGTGCCAATAAACTCCAATTTAAAATTGCGACTGAAGACAGCAAGTCGCGTTTTATTTTAGTGACTTCTATGTTAAATGATTTAGTAAAAACGAAAAAATAACCGTAAGATAGGACAATGAACATTGCACTTGAATTTGCCTTTTCAATAAATGGCTTCAAGTCATAACGTTATGTGATAAGTCAGTGTGAAACATTACCGAATGGATGATTAATGAAATTAAAACATTTAATGCTGTTATCAACAGCATTCATATTTTCACAGCAAGCGAGTGCAGTGGGTGAAGATAATACCGACCGTTGGTTTGAAGTGGAAGTGATCCTCTTTAGTCAGTTAGGTGACAAAGCCCTGTTAAAAGAGAATTTTCCAGATAATACTGCTTTACCCGAATATCGAAATTTCATCGACTTATTAGGCCCTTACCTTAATCCTGATATTACTAGTTTAAAACAGCTATTGCCTAGTTGTGATACGCCTGTTTACGCGGAATCATTTATTGATCAAGCGATAACGACAATAAAAGCACAGCCTTACTTCGCCGTAAAAAGCTTGGCTGATTTTACAGCAATAACAGCTCAATCGATTAATAATACAAGTTCAAGCACGCCAATATCACATTCTAGCGATGGCAACGATAAAGCTAACGAAGCACAAAACAGCAAGCTTGTTGCGAATACTGAAGATGATTTTTACGCAAAAAACAGCCTGTTGATTGAACAAAAAATATCAAGCGAAGCGGATCCTCTGATTAGCCATAATGCCCTAGAGGTAATAGATCAGCCACCGATAGTAAGTGCAAAAGAATTAGCGGAACGTACAGAGTTACTCGAAAAATCCGCGACTGAATTTTCGGCTATTCAATTGAATTATGCAGATGAAATCGCTTCATTTTCTCAAGCTATGTGTACCATTACTCCTGAGCAGTTTAACCAATTCAACCAATCTAGAAACCGAAACGTTTACGAAAGTTATACGGCTTTTACTCTTAGCAACGTACCGTCAACTATTGATAACAATGAAAACATCTACCTTGATCAAGACTATTTACTCAGTGAAGCATCGTTACAACTTGACGATATCGTTCAAGAAATAGCGCGTAGTAGGAACTTCAAACCGTTAATGCATTTTGGCTGGCGTCAAAAAACAAAAACAAAACAATTAGCAATACCACTGAAAGTATTTGCCGGTGAAAATTTTAATGTTCATTATCAACAAGAGTTACAGCAATTTCAGCATCAACTTAAACAAGCGCAGACACAAGAAGCGCTTCTACACAAAGCCATTTATAAGCAAAGCTCTCCTTTAATAGGCCTTTCAGAAGAAGCATTGCAACAAAAATTAGTAAAAGAACGTTTGCAAGAACTTATCGTGAAGTTACCCAGTTTGCCTGTAGAAAAAAGCAATTTATTAACCGAAATAGACAAAGATATAAACAATACGCACAGCATATTAAATTCAACTAATATGCAAATAGCGCCCATTGAACCCCCTCAGGACTGGACTATTGAAGGTTTATTGAAAGTGGAGGTTGATTTTTATTTACACATTACTGCTGATTTTAATGTCATGAATATGTCGTTAGCCGAACAAGCAACACAAAAATTATTACCTGGCAGTAAAAAACAGCAATCTGCACAGTTAAAAACCATAAACTTTAAACAAGACCGACGCGTAAGAAGTACCGAAATACACTATTTTGATCACCCTTATATGGGCATGATAATTCGGATTTTACCTTATCAGAAACCCACTAAGGAAGTTGAAGAGTCCGCTTCACTTCATTAAATATAGAGATAATTATGGATAAAGAAATTGAAATACAAGCCGCTGTTTTTCGCCGTTTACTTGCTCATTTAGACAACCGAAAAGATGTGCAAAATATTGAATTAATGAATTTAGCGAGTTTTTGTCGTAACTGCTTTTCTAAATGGACGGTTGCAGAGGCTGAAAAGTTAGGCGTTGAAGTAGATATCGATACTGCTCGTCAACAGATTTACGGTATGCCTTACAGCGAATGGAAAGAAAAGCACCAATTACCAGCAACACCTGAACAAATGGAAAAGTTTAATCAGTTACAGAAAAAATAGAGACTTTTTCCTTCTAAATTTTTACTGAAATGCCATGTTTAGTCGCTCGACGATCACTTCTGTCGCGCGACTCTAGCCAACGGCCCCGTTTATCTTTTAACTTACGCCGATTAACCGATGAACGACGTTCGTACCCTTTCCAAAAAACGTGTTTTATCGCCGCACTGTTTTCAACACCACTAGACACACCCGCATGGTTTACGGCTGAGTTCATTTGACGGCTGTATTTATTACGTTGTCGCTTATCTTTCTTTGAACGCTCTGTTTGAACTTGATTGACAGAAGGTAATAAATCTATAAGTACATCCACTTTACTTGTCCAATCGTTAGTATTTTTTTATTGAACATTTAATCGGCAGATTAAAATAAAAGTTTAATTTTTAGTAAAATTTAAGCCTAAAATAATACCATCAAACAATTATTTTCTTTTTCTATCGTGTCTTCTGTGTATTATTAACCCTAATGTTTTACTAAAAACTATTAACTTCATCATTAGTGAGGTAGCGCCAAGTACCTAGTTCAACATCTAAGTTGATCTTGCCAATTTGCTGGCGATGTAAACCAACCACTTTGTTACCAACCGCGGCAAACATACGCTTAACTTGGTGGTATTTACCTTCAGTGATAGTGAGTAGCACTTCTTTTTCATTGATGATGTCTAATATAGCGGGTAGCGTTAGTTGGTCTTCACCTTGTAATTGTAATCCAGATTTGAACCGTTCGATTAACTCTACTGACTTTTCTGACAATATTGCATTGCGTAAATTAACGCGATAAACCTTAGCACACTCTTTTTTGGGTGAAATAATATTATGTGACCAGCGGCCATCGTCAGTAACGAGTACCAACCCCGTTGTATCTGCATCAAGACGACCTGCGATATGAAGATCAAACGCTTTATCTACTTCAATATAATGGAGTAATGACGGGTAAACTTCATCAACATTAGAACAAATGGTATCCAGGGGTTTATGCATCATAATATAACGAGAACTGCGCGCAGTAAGCTCAGCACCATCAACGGTGACGCTGTTATTTTCATGTACTTGTGTTGCCGCATTTTTAATAACGTCACCATTGACGCGCACTTCACCCATTTTTAGTAATTTTTTAGCTTCACTTCTGGTGAGTTCGGTACTTTTACATATAAATTTATCAATGCGCATAGTTAATTGGATTCTGTAGTTAGTTATGACTAGGCCGGCTATTATCCTTAATAGCTCGCCAGAATCAACTAAGAAAAAGAAAAAGAGAATAAGATTCCCATACCTTTATAAGTGTTATTGTTAAAAATCAATTCAATTTTGCTTTTAGCTAGCATTAAAAGTAGCGATTAATGTCTAGAACGTGTCCTAAAATGACTTGGCTGTTATTTTTAATACACAACATAGCCGTTAACGATTAACCTATAAATATGGGGATAACTTAAAAAAATTTAAGTCTTGATTATGAAAGACTTAAAATTGTGTCTATACTTTGTTAGACATAAATTAACAGCGCGGTAAAATAACTTGAGTCTCGTATCAAACAGTGAACATCGTCAAAATAATATTGTCATTATTCTTATACTATTAGCTGTTGCCATTGGTTTTACTGAGTTTTTAATCATGCAGTTTTTACCTTGGCTACAAGCCATATTTCCCTATTTACCAGAAGCACTGTTAGATTCGCTATTATTAAGCCTATCTATCACTCCTATCGTTTACTTACTCATTAGAAAACATATTGTTAATATTTCATCAGATGGCTCTAATATTCGCAAAAAACTGATAGTTTCTTCTGGTTTACCCCTTATTATTGCTATTGCATTGATGTTAAATATCGTCAATAAAAATCAAGATGACATAGCCATTTTAAACCATACCGAAAGCATCATTAAACTCGATATAAAGATTGCTCAACTGATCGATGCAACTAACCAAGAATTAGAGTTTAGCGCCCTTTTATTGAATGAATACTCTGCTACGCCAGAAAAAAAACAGTCAAATAATGAGCCACTAAGTCAACTAAAAGCCCTTCGCTTAACTGTTGATACGTTAATTCAGTCATTGAAAGAAGGGATCACCACTAAGCACATAGAGGTAGGTGAGTTTAATCAACAATATATAGCCCGCTTTAAAAGCGACTTACTAGATATCAGACATGCGATTGATGAACAGAATGTATCTTGGCTGCAAGTCATTAGTTATTATATTGATTGGAAAGATCAGTTTTTAAGTCGATTACAAACATTTTCAGACCAAATTAGCCATAAAGACATCGGGAGAATGCACAGTAATTTTATTACGTTATTAAAACTAAAATCTTTAAACCTACTGAGTAACTCTATTTGGCTTATCGCTTTTGAAAATGAAAAAAAAAATATTAACACGCTCGATATTCGGCCCCTTAAGCTCAGAATCCACCAGCAAAATAATCAGGAAAAACTCTACAATGATATATTTATTTCATCACTCTTTAAACGTGATGAAAAACATGTCATGCAATTACTTGATAACACCACAATAAAAGAAGCTTCCCGACTTCAAAACGTGTTATTCGAAAAAAACACCGAACAGCTTGTCGCTCAACTAAAAGCATCAATCGGTTATAATGGCCTTATTCACCAATTTAAGAATTATGTACTACGTGATAATGAAAAATACCGAGTCAATTATTTAACGCTATACCATGATGTAGAAAAAATTATAGACAACTTACGAGATATCAATCAGTACAATAAAAAAGCACTTTTCCACCTTGATGAATTTTCAGCGGTAATCAACCAGTATCAACAAAAACTCTCTAGTATTAGTCAATATAGAAAACAAGGTAAGTCTGTTTTTGAAATTGATCAGCTTGTTATGATAGACGACGCTCCCGCGAATAAAGCTTTAGAGTATTTACAAAACAGCTTATGGGAAACGGATCCGCAATATACTTTAGGTGTGCTTAAGGATAAAAGTGTAATTCTGCAGAATATTGAAAACTTCCTTAGTCAACAAATACAAAATAAGCTGAATAATTTACTGACAGAAAAGCAAAATGAGTCATATATTACCGCGGCCATCGCTCTGTTTCTCAGCCTCTTTGTTAGTGCTCTTTTACTCGTTACCAGCCGAAATATTAATGATTCATATCAAGAAAGGATCGCAGCACTTAAAAAAGCGGAAGAAGCCGCAAAACTAAAATCAGAGTTTTTAGCAAATATGAGCCATGAAATACGCACCCCCATGAACGGCGTATTAGGAATGCTCGGATTATTACTCAATAGTAATTTAGATGAAGAGCAAAAACACAGAGTTAATATCGCTAAATCAAGTGCAGACTCTTTGTTAACTTTAATTAATGATATTTTAGACTTTTCAAAAGTTGATGCTGGAAAACTAGAATTAGAACACTTAGACTTTAATTTAAGAAACTTATTTGGTTATTTTGCTGAATCGATGGCCTTACCTGCACAAGAAAAAGGGTTAGAAATAGTACTTGATTTAGCCGGTATAGAAGACTCGATGATCAAATCTGACCCGGGCAGAATTAGGCAAATACTGACGAACCTTTTAGGTAATGCTATAAAATTCACTCATTACGGCGAAATAGTGATTAAGGCGAAACTGATCACAGAAAATATGAATAATGACAAGAAATTAATCTTACAATGTAGTATTTCAGATACCGGCATTGGTATACCCGAAGAGAAAAAAATGTCTCTTTTTTCTGCATTTAATCAAGTAGATTCTTCAACGACTCGAAAATATGGCGGTACCGGTCTTGGACTAACCATTACAAAAAAACTGTGTAATTTAATGGATGGCGATATAAAAGTTGTTGATAAAAAGGGAGAAGGTAGTTGTTTTGAATTTACCTTATTAGTTGAAAAGAGTGACCGTTCAACACTTGTTATACCCACAGTCGATATTTCAACCCTGCACATTTTAATTGTTGATGATAATGAAACTAATCGAGATGCACTGCGCTCTCAATTACAACGGTGGGGCGCAAATATTAAGGAAGCGAGCAGTGGCGCAGAAGCATTAGCGCTATGTAAAGAAAGAGAAGAAGATAAGAATCTGCCATTTTTTGATATTGCTTTGCTTGATATGCAAATGCCTAATATGTCAGGTGAATCGTTAGCTAGAATATTTCAAGGTGAACCTGCCTTTAAAGCAATGAAGCTGGTCATGATGACATCTATGGGTAAAAGAGGTGATGCAAAATATTTTGCAGATATTGGCTTTAGTGCTTATTTTCCGAAACCGACAACAACATCAGATCTCTTTAAAACACTGTCTGTTGTTGCCCACGGTGGTGAAATTCTAAAACAAGCCTCTCCTTTGCTTACTCATCATTATTTAAACGCGATGAATACTGTAGAAACCAATAATACAAAAACACTAACCAGTAGCTGGCCTAAAAACACCAGGATATTGGTTGTTGAAGATAACCGTATAAACCAAATGGTTGCTTTGGGTGTTTTACAAGGATTGGGATTACTTGCTGATGCCGTAGCAAATGGCATAGAGGCGTTAACAAGCTTAAAAGAGGCATTAAAAAGCCATCCCTACTCGTTAGTTATTATGGATTGCCAAATGCCTGAGATGGATGGCTATGAAGCAACGCGACGTATACGTCTTGGTGAAGCAGGAGAAGAAAATAAATTAGTACCGATTATTGCAATGACCGCTAATGCAATGCAAGGTGATAAAGAAAAGTGCTTAATCGCTGGCATGCATGACTATCTAACCAAACCTATAGAGCCAAGCAACGTCAATAATAAATTGAAGTTATGGTTAGGTGTTAAAGCAGAGCAAACAACTATTTTAGATACCCATACATTAAATGCAGACCACTTAACGCTGAGCCTGGGCTCTAGAGAAAAGTCAGCAAGCGAAGATGACTCTCTTTGGCAGCAATCGGCACTATTAAGAAGGCTCGGAGGTAACCCTAAAAAAATGACACTATTAGTAAAATGTTACTTAGATGATTGTGAAGAGAAAATACTCGATTTAAAAAATGCCATCAAGGAAGAGCGCTGGCAGCAAATAAATTATAACCTGCACTCAATAAAAGGGGCTGTAGGTAATTTAGGGGGGTCTCAAGTACAAAGCTTAGTGAGTTCAATAGAAACGTTATCTAAAGAAGAAGATATAACGTTACTGAACAAAAGTATTCCTGAACTTTATCTGGCTTTAGATACTTTTAATTCATTACTTGCTAATCACCTAAAAGAACATTAAATTTTCATAAATAATATCAACGAGAAATATCATGGAACTCTTACAAGGTTTACTGTTAATTAGTTCAATTCACCTGTTAGCCGCTGCCTCGCCAGGTCCTGACTTTATTTTAGTTTCTCAGCAAACATTAAGCCAAGGGAAAAAAGCGGGCTTAATGTGCAGTATTGGTATTGCGTTGGGCTTATCTATACACATTATTTATTCTGCCTTAGGTTTAGCGGCAATTATTGCCAATTCATCAGCGACTTTATGGATCATTAAAATACTAGGTGGAAGTTACTTATTATATTTAGGAGTTCAGGGGATCCGTGCAAAAGCCTCGTCGACAACAGCCACAAAAGTTAAGTTACAAGCGACGGTTAAACGTTCATCTTTAAAAAACATTGGTGTTGGATTTTTATGTAATGCCTTAAACCCCAAAGCACCTATTTATTTCGTTGCACTTTTTACTGTCGTACTTTCTCCCAATTTACCCTTATTACATTTAGTTATTTATGGACTTTGGATGATGGCAATACAGCTTGCATGGTTCTCATCCGTAGTGATGTTGTTATCCCAACCCAAAATAAATGAGAAATTTCAGCGTTTAGGTCATTGGATAGACCGTATTTTAGGCGGTGCAATGATACTGATTGGTTTTAAAATATTGACCAGTAAAATTAATTAGTACTATAAAGTTGAGGCGTAAACAGTGACTATAAAAAAATATCAATCTTTTGCAGAATTTTACCCCTTCTATTTAAGCCAACACCAGAACCGAACATGCCGGCGGTTACATTTTATCGGTTCATCACTCATATTATTGCTCATCTTTTATTGTATTAATTATAGTCACTGGCAAGGTTTATGGTTCATTCCTTTTATTGGCTATGGGTTTGCTTGGCTTGGTCACTTTATATTCGAAAAAAACAAACCTGCAACATTTACCTATCCTATCTATAGCCTTGTAGGCGACTGGGTGATGTTTACGGATATATTGACCAGAAAAATTAAGTTTTAGTTAAGCGATTGAGTCTTCTTACTTATTAAAATCGTGCCTATAAATGTTTAGCCTTAGGTGTTTTTTGCATCTTATTTTTACGAGTGTTTCAATTTACATTTTCAATGCTTGGTTTACCTAAAAAATATGAGATTCTGCATTTGGTTATTACTTTATTAGTAGAGATTATTAGCGCGTTTGTAAATTTAATATCTTATCGTCGGGGTTATGAATACCGCAAAAATAATTACCAATAATATTAAATATTAGGGTTTTCGCATCAATAAGTGGCTCAGCAGAAACTTGCAGATGCCGTTTCGGTCTCTAGGTAAACAATCGCAGCGATTGAAAAAGGAAAATACTCTCTTCATTAGAAGTCGCTTTCAAAATTGCCAACCTATTTGAACAACCGATGAAGCAAGTGTTCTTTATGAAAGAAGAAAGCTAAGCCCCATAAAGCCAGGTGCTATAAATAACTACCAAAGCACTTGGTCTATTTCATTAAGTAAGCTTTGCGCTGCTTCACTAATGAGATGAGAAGAGCCCGCTTTAATATGCTTCTCTAATTTTATCGCACTGACTGAAACAAGTGAAAAACCAAACATTTGTGCGGCTCCAGCAATGCGATGCGCAAGCTCAGCAAGCTTTATTAATTCATTATTTTTAATATGGAGGATCAAGTCTTGCTGCTCTAGTACTAGGTTAGATTTAAATTCAATCACCAAATCAGACATGTCAACTGAAGCAATAGCCTTTACGGCTGTATTTTCATCAACATGTTCACCAAAGTATCTTGCAATGGTGGCAATAAATAATTTTCGTTCAATAGGCTTTTTTAAATGTCCGTCAAAGCCTAGTGCTAAATATTTGTCCACTTCATGGGACATCGCATTAGCTGTTAATGCAACAATAGGCTGAACGCAACCTTGCTGACGCAAGACTTTAAAAGCTTCAATGCCATCCATTTCTGGCATTTGAATATCCATAAGAATAAGCTTAGGCTTACTTTCCAAGTAAAGTTTGACTGCTTCTCGACCGTTACTCGCACACAAAACATCTAAACCTAATGATGTTAATAACCGAGCGATTAAACGTCTATTATCATCATGATCATCAGCAAGTAACACTTGTCCATCAAATTTAGTCTCATGGGTGACTGGCACTAAAGTAGTAGCAACAATTTTTGTTGGGGAAATATCCGATAATTGTATCGACTCAAGTTGTTTACAGGGTAAAACTAACGTAAATGTACTCCCTTTATTTAAGGTACTTGTTACTGATATTTTTCCTAACATTAATTTTGCTAATTGTTCAGACAAACATAAACCTAAGCCTGAACCGCCAAAGCGTCGGCTAATGCTACTATCACCCTGAGTAAAACTTGTGAATACTTCCTGTAACTGCGTTTCACTCATTCCAATACCCGTATCGCTGACAGCAATGGTGAGTGCCGCGTCTTTTATCGATACATTTAACGTAACAGATCCCTTGTGGGTAAACTTAATCGCATTTGAACATAAATTAATTAAAATTTGTTTTAAACGAAAGCCGTCAATGCTGAGGAGAAGGGAGCTAGGTAAGGTATGAATAATCTCAAAATGTAGCCCTTTAGCTTTTGCTGATTTGATAAACAGATTAGCCAGGTCATGTAAGATAATCTGCAAGTCTTGCTCGACTAATTCCAACTCTAACTTATTGGCTTCAACTTTACTTAAGTCCAAAATGTTATTAATAAGCTCTAATAAATGTAAACTATTTCCATGAATGATTTCGACTTCTTTATGTAAATATTTTTCATCCATATCACCATTAGTGATCGCCTCAGCTTGGCCGATAATTGAGGTTAAAGGAGTCCTGATTTCGTGGCTCATATTGGCTAAAAATTGGCTTTTAATCGCATTAGCCTTCACTAATTCACTGGTTAGTAGCTCTAATTCTTGTGTGCGATTTTTTACTCGCGCAGATAACTTTAATTTTGAGCGACGTTCAATATTACGATTCAAGATAAATAAAACGAGTACAATAATAAAAGTAGCAGCCGCTAAACTAAAATTACGTTTTTGATCAGCCTGCTCTATTTGTAATTGCTGAAGTTTTTCGTTTTGTTTGAGTTGACTATTTTCTTGTTTTAATTTCTCAGATTCAAAGTCTGCTAACTGAATATTAAGCTTATTATTCGCAATTTCTCTTGTTTTTTTGATATATTCTTGATGGGTTTTAAATGCGGCACTTTGTTTGTTTTGTGCGGAATAAATTAAAGCGAGTAACGCCATATTGTTAATCATTTGCTCTTCATGACCTATTTTATGAGCGAGTTGATCAGAAATAAGTATATTTACATAAGCTTTTTCGACATAACCTAATGAAAACTGCGCTTGGGCTAAACTGTGAAGCCCACCAGCATAAGCAATACTATTACCCGAATTTTTGCCCATACTCACGGCTTGAGTTGCATATTTCATGGCATTGATTGGCTGGTTCATTATATTATAAAGACCGGCAATGTTATGACTAAAGGCTGATAAGTAATATTGATTATTTGAATGTTCGAAATATTCAATCGCTTGTAAAAGTAATTCCAGACCTTTTTGATACTCTCCAGAATACTTATATGCCGTGCCTAATTCCCCTCTAGCTTTCGCTAACGTGAGTTTGTCATCGACATCGGCTAGTTTTTCAATAACATCTACATACAGCTCTGCCGCGGCATCGTATCGCTTTATACGCAAATACATACCCGCAATATTATAACGAATATCAATTTGATCTGCTTTGCTACCGAAGGTTTGATAAATAGTTTCAGCTGCTTGAAAATTTTCTAAAGTGCTACTTATATTGCCCATATCAATATAAGCCAAACCAATATTATTATATAAATTAGCGAGTATTAAGGGCTTGCCTGAATTTAAATAGAAGGCTAATGAGGCTTTTGAAGCTTCAACTGACTGCGGTAACTCCCCCTTTAAATAATGATAAATACCCATACTTTTATTAGCGTCTGCTTCAATTTTTTTAAAGTTATTTTTAGCCGCGATTAATCGCACATGTTTAGCAGCGGCTAATGCAAGTCTAAGTTCACTTAGTTGATAATAATGACTTTCTTGTATTTTTAAAATGGCGATAGTTTGCAGGGGAGTTAAGTCAGCGCGATTTAATAGTGAGATTGAATAGTCAACCGCTGCCTGTTTGTCTTCTATAGTACTAAGAGTTTCAATTTTTTGTGATATGTTTTTATCGCTACTGAGCACCTCACGCTTATCAACTGCGTAAGTTACAGACGAAAAGAATAACGTTTGAACGATAAAAACGACAAAAAAATAAACAATTCGCTTAAAAGCAATCATTAAGAACAACCAAAACACTTGAATTAAATATGATTTTTACTTTTATAACATCTTATTTCATTAAATCCCACAAGTGTTATTTAAACTTTAAATAATTAACGCTAGTGGCTGAGTTTTTCTTTCAATAAAACTTTAATTTCTACTAACTCATTTTCAACGTTTTCAATTTCGGCGCGATTAGCGCGTTTTCCACCATCCCCCATTTCACTATGTTGCTCTGCTCTATAGTTTTCGTTTTCTTGTCCTATCACTTCTAAGAGAGTTCACACCATCATGTCCAAAAATATAAACGCAGTTAAAAAGATAAAGGTCAAATAATAAACCCAGTGAAGAAGATAAACCGCCATCGTTTCGTACATTACATATCCATTACCTCACTATAAAATGTTGACATGAGTGAGTGGCGAGATCTATTAACAATAGACTCATACAAAAAAGTGCTCACAATAATCCTTTGTAAACATATGATTTTTGACAAAGTTATATTATATAAAATAATAATAGCCACAAAATACTTTTGTTAACAAAATATAGTTAACGTCTGCATTTATTCCTAGCCTCAAGCCACTTGCGGGAAGTCTTTTTCTCACTCTATCTAAATCAAGGGAGCCACCTTTAAGTGAAAAAAGTTGTGCTCGATAATTAAGATTCTTAATAGAGGTTTCACTAGAGTTTGTTATCTTAGAATCTGACATCGATAGTATATGAATCAATTTTGAATCACCATTAACAACAAAATTAGCATCATATATCGCAAAAATCAGTTGTCGATTTTTTTGACTCTCTTTACCAACTTAACAAGATATTTAGCCAGTAAGTTGCTATTCAAGTGCACTGAAGGTTCATCGATAATTATTATAGTGTTCCCTAATATTATCAATGCAAGAATGGTGGCAGCTCTGATCAAAAGAAGTATTTTGAATGGATTTTCCATCGTAAAAGACATTTATCTTTCTATAATGTTTAAGAGTAAAGAGCGCTAACTCAATGTCGATTAATAATGTTTAAAAGTTGCTTTCTCATTCAAAGGAAGTTCTCAGCGTAGAAGTTGTTACTCCATTACCTACAACCTTTTTCAATAAAGCCTCCCATGATTGGATTGCAGTAAAGTAAAAACCTTCAAATGCTATAGCAACATTATGACTCATGAAATTGTAACCTTGGGTATTATTGTTTATTTCTTGGCAAATGTGTTTAGACTTTCTTAAAAATAATTATAAGGTAATAATACGCTAATTGCGTATAATCCCCACCCAATATTTAAGAGCACTCGATAGAGACGTTAACAGAATAAACTATGTATAAATCCCTAAAAATGAAGTTGAATACACTCAAAAACAACAAGATTTTTGAGCTTGTCGTTGTCTCCGTTATTATTCTTTCCGCACTAGAAATAGGTGCAAAAACATTTCAATTAACAGATAGTGCAGTTTCGCTTGCTGAAATATTAGACGTTTTTATAACCATATTCTTTCTTTTCGAGTTAACTGTTCGCTTTATTGGAGATGATGATAAACGTTCATTCTTGAAAAAAGGTTGGAATGTCTTTGATACTCTTGTCGTAATGATAAGTCTTATACCCATAGATAATAGTGAAATGGCTCTTCTTGCTCGCCTTGTCCGTATATTTCGTGTACTAAGAATGATATCTGTTGTACCAGAGTTGCGAATTCTCATTAACTCTCTCATAAAAGCCTTGCCACAATTAGGTTATGTAGTTCTATTGATGTTTATAATTTTCTATATATATGCGGCATTTGGCAGCTTCATGTTTAGTCAGATCAATCCAAAACTCTGGGGTGATATAGCAATATCAATGTTAACACTATTTAGAGTTATGACATTCGAGGATTGGACTGACATTCAATACGAAACAATGGAAGTCTATCCTTATAGTTGGATATTTTATCTAACATTTATCTTCTTTACCGCCTTTGCATTCTTAAATATGGTGATTGGTATTGTTGTTAATGTCATGGAAGAAGAACACCAAGCAGCCAGAGATGAAAAAGCTGAAAAACAACCTACTCTTATTGAACTGCAACAAGAATTGAAAGAAATAAAAGCCTTGCTTATTGCACAAAAAAAGTAATAAAAAATTGCTTCTAAGCGGCTATTCATACAACTGTTTTGAATTGTTTGAACAAAAATCAAGCATAGAAAAAAGGTCCAGCAGAGTGTGAGGTTTAGGGTTTGCTACATAACTGACTGAGGTCATTATAGCTTTTTTTTGCTAAGGCCGAAGAACAAATTTATTTAGCTTAAAGGCGTCAATACAGGCCTTATTCTCTACTTCATTAAAGACCTAACCCTCTGTGTGTAGAGACACTAGTCGCTTAACAACTAGGTTTTACATTATTATATAGGTAAGTGTAAATTAATAAATGCCTGATGTAGGGTAGATGATGAAGTTTCTTTTATCACCCCCTCCAGCTAATTTTTTGGTTACTAAATTTTTATCAACCAATAGCTCCTTCAACCCCTTAGCTATTTTCTTATGCATTGCTACGTATTCCTATTCTTTCCTACTTTTTTAAGGCATTGAGTGATCGCCGCAGTAAAACGCCGTGGATCGTTTTATTGTATATCAAAGCAACCCATTGCGATTATGTCGTTATCTTCAAATGTGATGCCGAAGGTGCTTAATGCATAGTGGGTTTGGATTGATCATGCTCACAGGGTTGGTGTCGTATTTAATTCCGCCTTTATTTCCTTTGTTAAGTTTGTAAATTCTATTTTGGATTGGGACCGGGGTCTTCTTTTCGGTAAAATGTTGAATATTTTACATAAGAGAATTTATCGTAACCAGAGATCAAACTTTCAGCAGACGCTTACCACATAACTTTGATCGTAAGTAATTTCTCAATATCCTTATACTTTAGGGTATTGTAGATATCGCTATTAAAAGCCCTCCACATCTTGTCGTCTAATGAATATCCAACGTCTAAAAATGAGACTTCTTAGCGAGAAAAGACATAAAATCCACAAGATTTTTAGACGATATCTATTCTGCTGTATCAACAACATATTTATAAGATAACGTCCACAAAAGCTTTCTAGACGTTCAACTGTTGCATTCCCTTTTAGCCCTATACTTTTTCTACACATGGCTCTGGTGAAAAAGTGTTAGGGGTTTTATGGTATAAAAGTCAATCTTGCTAGTGACGATGTGAGTGATGGAATCGACTAACTACTCTACTAAAATGGATAGATTTGTCACTTTTTTATAATTATGAAATGTTTTTGTTATGCGAACAGTTGTTTCTATTTCATAAACTGTATTCATTCAATTTTTTTCAGTTTTTCATAAACGCTAATAAGCTCTGAGAAGCACCCTATTTTACTTTTTTAAATGCTAGCTTAGCCTTGAGTTCAACTATTTTTTACACTAGGGCCAGTACTCTCGATTGACCCCTCGCTGCCTTTTTACGATCACGGTCAAGTGGTTGTGGTTTTTTTCTGTTTTGCTACTAACAGTCAGTTTATGTAATATTTTTTGATCACGCTGACTTTGTTCAATTTTACTGAGAGCCTCTTTATTTATGAAGAGAGAGTAAAAGCAAACGGCTCCCAAAAGAGCCGTTGTACTTGATGTACTATATTACCCGTTGGTTACGATGGGTACTTGCAGGGATGGATGACAAGCCAATTAAGATTGTCTTCTGTATCGAGTAAATGACAAGCCAGCTAAGCCCATTGATAACAAAATAATTGTTCCTGGTGAGGGTACATTAACGATTGGCTTCGTGATCTCATTTGATATGCCGTAAAGACTCCATGGATATAATTGATGAAACCTATAAGTTGAGCTCCAAACGTGATGATCCTCACCAGAATCGCCACTCATTGGGTATAGTGAACCAAGTTCGTAATCAGACATAAAAGCACCAATGCTGTTAATGCCCGTCCAAACGTATGTACCTCGTCCTCGAATCGCTGCCTCGTTGTAAATAATCGGGTTCATTAAAGTACCGTTCCATAAATCCTGACCCGATGTCGCAATTATGTCTCCAAAAGTGCTAAATATCGTAACAGCTCTATTATCCAAACTACTAATGCCGGTGTTTACCTGTGCGTTTATAGTCGATGTACTCGCTAACGCTGCCCACTCTAAACCTAAGGTACTCGTGACCGAGCCATTTCGAGCTACATTACTCACAAAATTGTTGTAAACGTTGATGTCGGTCGAAGTGGCAGTTCGACCGGTGCTCGTAACAAACACCACCCTGTAATTGTCACCCTCATTTAGGTTCGCTATTGCCTCTATTAGTGTGGCCGATGCTGTGCCAGAAACACTCAGTACACCGAAGATTATGAACATTGCGTATCTGAAAGTTGTTAAAACCCTTTTTAAAAATTTAAATGTCATGCGTTATTCCTTTTACCCACTCCCAAAATTGAAAATGGTAACTCAAAAGTTAAATATCACCTTTTGAATGGTCTTATACAATAATTGAGCCAAATAGTTATATACAATAATATCAGTAAGTTAAAAAAACTATTTTCTTAACTTATAAAAAATGACATTAATATTTTTAAATTTAGCTATTAATCACTTAAATATCAGTGTTGTACAACACTGAAGCATGAAAATAGCCATCGACATTGAAGGAGATAATGTAAGTAAAGCGTTACATAAGACTGAATCCACTTTGACGTACAAAAACATCATTGCAACCCTGCAAGGCTTGCATTGTGGTGCTTACAAGCCTATTGGGCAAAGGCCTTGACAGTGATGGCGATATATTTGACTTTGCTATTACCAAGGGCAAATCATTTTAAAAAGCCAAGTTCACTCTGTGCTAGGTGTAAAAAATCCTGACACTGCACCCTATCCCTCCGAACAAGTTAATAAGTGAAGGAAAGTCGATGTTACTTATCAATTTTCTTCTGCGTCTTCGCCCCTGAGAGAGAAACAAGCCTACTGAGTCTACTGTTTATATAGCGTTGGCGCATGGACAAGAATAGATGACCAACCCAGTGGCCTCTATAAGTCAGGACCGGTGACTAAAAGACTAAAATGCTTGAATATTCTCATACTCGCCATGGCGGCAATAACGACAATATAAATCGCTACCCAGTATCTAAAAAATTTATAAATTATGCGATAACCCTGACTCCCTACTTTGTGAGTAGTGCAGACCATCGAACGAGCTTTATTTGTTGTTTCCCTTTACGTTCGACTAACTCAGTCAACGTTTTGCTGTGAACGATCGCAAAGAGCGCAATGAGCGAAGCAATGTCATTAACTTAAGAAATTAACACATACGTTTATAACTCATAGGAGACTTGTTTGACGTGAACCTGACAACATTATCTTTAAACTGATTTATCACAAAGGTGAAATTTATTTTATATTCATAGACTCTATTATTTTTAGGATCCTTTATTGTTTGCATCATGGATCGCTCAAGCGGCAGATTTTTAGTCAATAGTTTAGCGTGTAAGTCTTGTAAAACACCTTCGACACAAACACTTGAATAATTCTCAATATTGAGACGATTTTACAATACGTTATAATCCTCTTTAACTCCCCAGTGTTGATGATATAAATCAGCCAAAATAGAAGTAGGATAAGCTTTCAAATCTGTTAATGATGCAACTAAAATCTCTGATTCACCAGATGGTAGGTCAACTAGCACTAATCTTAAATGTAGTGTTCCAATCGATATTTTATCTTTTCTCCATCAACGAAGAGACTTCTCAATACATCAAAAATTAACGATATCAGTATATTTCCCACTTTCTAAGAAAGCTTTAACAATGCGCATGCAGAAATCAACATTCTTTAGCCCATGATATTTATAAAACCAAACGGCAGGATAACCTCTGTCATAAACGGCTAAATCGCCTATTTGGGTTTTATTTAAATGCTTTAGCGCCATTTCACGCTCTTTTATTGAATAGCTTTTCACCAGTAAATCTATCGTAAGATTATTTTTAACATCATAAAATTATGAAAAAAAACGGCAGGCATACCAGCATATGAGTGAGCTTCACCAAAATGCTAAGTAATTCGTTAGATATAGGTCATTTGCGTTGTTTACTTAGCCGAGTAAGCGTGGCGTCTATTAATGCGGGGGGTAATAGCTCATTTAGTATTGATGACCCTCGCTACGCGTAGAATATGGTTGATTTATTACCCCCCTTTAAATGACGTAATTGGTCCCTAAATACGTTTGACTTCAACACTGCCTTAATAACCGATTTTGGGGGCTATACGGTTGTAATTCAAATAGCTCGAACGACTGTTTCTCAGCAAAGCGGTAATAGGTATAAAAATCCTGTAACTTAAAAAATTAGCTTTTTGAATGTGCACTTGTCAGACCAAAGTTTATGCTTATTGTCGCTAAACATAAAAGATAAAGTGCTCAGTCTGCTTAATATCCCATAGCAGACTATAAAAAAACTGACACTATCAAATAAGGAGTTCCACTGAGCGCATGCAAAAAACATTACACCGTCATTTCATGATATGTTTCGAATAATGATGAAGGTTCACTTATACCCGTTGAAGTCAGGTTCCAACTTTATTTGAAGTGTTTGGATCCTTTTTTAATAAATAAGACTTACTGCCACATTTATTTCTATTTTTATTCACAAAGGTCCATTTTTTCTCAACGGCATTAAGTAGGCTTGCATAGAATTTTGCTTTGATCTTTATTTTACTTCTACAGCATTTTTGCAGAAGAAAATAGTAAACATTCTCTCCACATAACTACATCTATAAATTGAAAATTTTTATTCTTTTGTCACAAAACAAATAAGCGACCACTCAAAATCGAAAGTCACTTAACAATGCGTTTACACCTCAAAAAACTGATAACGCCATGAAATACATTGATATTTCAGAGTCATAAAATACAATGATATTTATAAGTGTTATCAACAAAAAATACTAAAAAGAACAAGGGAGATAATCTGTCCAATCTTCAAACATCGCGAAACGAAACAATGTCAGCATGGAGATTGAAACATCCCCCAAAGCTCTTTATTAATAGTATTAAAAACCATACTGCCTAATGCAACATAAAGATAATAAATAACAAACATGAGCTACGCAAAAGATCCCATGCGTGTGATAGCGCTTAGGAGAGAGTTAATCAGCAAGCCTAACTCTGTTAACAGAGAAACTAAACGTAAAACCCTACATACTTTTAATAAACGTGCTAATAATACCCCTGAGCTGCCATTAGGTATTAAACTACCAATGACAATTCGAGCATTTTTAGAAAAACTTATCATTACAAATAATTTAACTTCAACATATATCGGGATGATATTGTTGAAAGCAAATTTATTAGGTTATTAGTTGTGCGGTTTACACAGTTTATATTTTCTTAAAAACAATTTTTTAAAAAATCGTTGCTATATGATCTGAACTCGGTAAGCTCTTGTGCAAATAAAAACAATATGCATTCAATAATATATGACACACACTAGAGATTCCTTTCATTCCCGTATCGGTTTTGTATTAGCCGCCGCAGGCTCAGCAATTGGTTTAGGGAATATTTGGGGATTCCCTACACAGGCAGCTAATAATGGGGGCGGTGCATTTTTGTTTGTCTATTTGTTAGTCACCCTACTTCTCGCACTTCCTGCATTGTACGCAGAAATATATATTGGCAACCAAGCACAAAAAAATCCGGTTGCCGCTTTAAAAGACGCTTGCCAAAACAGCCTGCCAAATGTAGGGAAATACGCAGGGATAATCGGTTTATGCGGCGCGATTATGATGCTCAGCTTTTACACTATCGTTGCGGGATGGATGTTAGCGCATGCACTTTCTGCATTTACAGAACTCTTAGGCTTAAGCAGTATCTCGCAATGGTTAGCGACATCAAGTACCGAGCGTAATTTATTATTCACTCCACTTTTTATTTTACTCGGTGCAGCTATTATTCATCAGGGTGTTAATGCAGGTATCGAAAAGTGGTCAGCACGTTTAATGCCTTTATTATTAGTGATGCTTATTGGCTTAATTATTTATATTTTACGTCAACCTGGGGCTGAGAAAGGTTTAGCGCTATATTTAATTCCTGATTTTTCACAAGTCACCAACCCCAAACTCATTATATCAGCCATGGGACAGGCCTTCTTTTCATTGTCTATTGGCGTAGGCGGCATGATGGTTTATGGCTCGTATATGCAAAAAGGTAAAGATATAGGTAAATTAGCACTGTCAATCACCGCACTAGATACCTTTATCGCTTTTATGGCGGGTCTTTTAATTATTCCTGCGCTTTTTGTTGCTCAAGAAGCAGGTGTTAAAGTTTTTAGTAATAATGAATTAATTGGAGAGGGGCAGTTAATTTTCAAAATTTTGCCTGAATTATTTAATTCTATGGGTGATGTTGGCTTGATTGTTTCAAGTTGTTTTTTCTTATTATTGTCAATTGCCGCATTAACATCAACCATATCCTCAACGGAAGTCCCCGTCTCTTATTTAATGGAAGATAAAAGCTTTACTCGTTCAAAAGCGACTTGGTTAGTCTCATTCGTTGTGCTTTGTGCCAGCATGTTGTTAATTGCTTTTTTCGATGAATTGTTTGGCTTAGTTATTCGGTTATTAACGACTATTTTACAACCATTAAGTTGTTTATTTTACTTTATCGTTGTTGGTTGGTTATGGAATCGTGGTAATAAGCTGCGTGATAAGTCGTTACAAGAAGGAAGGAAGTGGTTGCCAATTTGGGGAAATTACCTCCGTTTTGTTTGCCCTTTGTTACTAACCGTTGTGTTTGTTAATGTGGCAATTTTAAATTAAGACTGTTATTAACATAATACTAATATTGGCTTTCGTCATACTACGTTTCTGTGTGTATGACCAAAGCCAATGCACCTCACCTTAATAGCTCACGTTATTCCGACCTTTCTTCTTCGCTTTATATAACGCTTGATCTGAGCATTTTAACGCTTGATCAAAGCTTTGCTTGTTCTCTCTAGCCGCCACACCTATTGATATAGTGACATTCACCGTTTTAAAATCACTCTGCTTGTTGCCTTTTTTTACCTTTCGCGCTTGCTTTGTTTTACGCTGAGGGTGTCGAATAACAATTTTATATTTTTCAATAGCTTCACGGACAGCTTCTAATTCAGGCAATGCTTGGTCAATATTTTTACGGGGGAATACTACCGTAAACTCTTCTCCCCCATAACGAAACGCTTTACCTCCCCCTTTAACACCGCCAATTTTTTTCGCGACTAATTTTAATACTTGGTCGCCTATATCATGGCCATAAGTGTCATTAAATTTCTTAAAGTGATCAATATCTAACATGGCGACAGTATACTTTCGCCCAAGTGACAGCGCTAATTGGTTTAGTGCGCGCCGTGATGGTAGTCCGGTTAAATCATCGCGATAAGCAAGGAAATAAGCATCGATAGTAATCACTAACACATAGTACAAGCTGAGTAATATCAGCATTAACATTATTGGTAGCGGGGTTAATTGGTATTGATTACAAAGCCAAAAAAGCAAGGAAATACAAATAGCTGAGGTCACTAAATCTGCTTTAATCATTGCCCGCAGAACAATCACTACACTGCACACAAGAAGAGGTAATTCTAAACGGATCGTTTTTTTAAGCAGTTCGGTATTAGCAAAGCCTTCAATAAAAGCGATAACTGATCCGCTAATCTCCAGCCAAAACAATGCAACCACGCCTGCTAAAAAAATAGAGAACAAGCGATAAACACCATGAATTGAAATCACACCACGGTCTTTTGTTAATGAAAAGAGCAGTAAAGTAAAACAGCCAAATATTGTTAGCCAATCATTTTGTTTTGCTAACCAATTCGCCCAAGGGGGAGAAAAAGTGATACTGCCATAGTAAAGCAACCACAATAACGATAAATAAGCTAAACGGCTTCGATTAAAATAACTCGCAAAAACAGTAACCACTACCAGTAATACAATCAGCAAGGGGGCGATAATAGCGATTTGCTTTAGCCAAAATACTTGGCTTTGCACCACCAAAAAATAAACGAAAGTAAAAGTGACAACACTAAAAAACAATGTTTTTAGCGTCTTAATTCTTTGATACAACGTTAGCTCCTTAAATTAGATGATATTTGAGCAATTAAATAATTTACGCAACAGGTAATGCTTCATTGTTTTCTTTTTGATTTTCAATTTCACTTGGCACAGCATCGTCTTCTTTTTTCAACTCAACTTGTTCAATTTTGTCAAAGCGTGATGATATTTTATCCGCCGAAGTATGAATTTTTTTAACATCAGTCGCAGCTTGATCAATATGTTTTGCCAAATTCGCAAATCGAGATTTAAAACGGCCAAAGTCTTGAGATAAATGTGACAAATGTGCTTGAATAACATGAACTTGCTTTCGAGTAGCCTCGTCTTTTAGCACAGATCTTGAGGTTGTTAATATCGCCATTAATGTCGTAGGAGACGCCAACCAAACACGTTTTTTATTCGCGTAGTCAACAAGATCACCTTGATGGGCGTGAATTTCAGCAAAGATAGCTTCTGCAGGAATAAACATGATTGCGCCATCAGCCGTTTCTTTTTCAATTAAGTACTTATCACTAATGTCATTAATGTGTTTTTTTATGTCAACTTTAAACTGGCGTTCAGCAGCTTTTCGGTCATGATCGCCCAGTTGGTTATCTAACATTTTTTTATAATTCTCTAACGGGAACTTAGAATCGATGACGACATTACCCGTTGGCTCAGGTAAAAATAAAATACAATCAGCTATTTTTCCGTTTGACAACGTATGCTGTAAGGAAAAATTTTGCTCTGGAATAACATTACGAATGAGACTATTTAGCTGCACTTCACCAAAAGCACCACGCGAACGTTTATCACTTAATACTTCTTGTAAGCTCACTACGTTGGATGAAAGTTCGGTAATTTTCTTTTGCGCGTCGTCAATCAATGCTAAACGCTGTAATATGTCATTAAAGGTTTTTGTTGTTTTATCAAAACCTTCCGCCAATCGTTTTTCAACTTGTCCACTAATTTCTTTCAGACGATTGTCTGTTGACACCGTTAATTCATCAATGCGTTTAGCCATTTGCTCACTCGATGCCTGCAATGACTTCGTTAAGTCTTCTCGGCTTACTTGAGTCACTCTATTTAGATGCTCTACAAGTTGATCAACCGATTTTAGTTGGTTTTGATTAAAAACCACTTGGTGTTCATGTAGCGCTTTATTTAACTTCTCACTACTCGCATGCAAACTCGATGTTTGTTTTTCACCCTGCTCTGCATGCTGGTACAAGAGTTTAATTTTAAAATCAGATATTTGTTGTTCAAAATAAGTTTTTAGCTCGGCTTGCTGATTTGCTAGCTGTTGGTGATTAAAACTTAATTGTTGTTGTTGTTGTTGTTGATAGTTCTTTGAAACTTCACTATCGACCGATAATTTTTCAAATAAGAGTTGGGATTTTTCATTTTGAGCGGTCAGTCGCAATGACATTTTTTTTATTTTAAAAAATAAG
>NZ_JACGUX010000070.1:0-7742 GCF_014076915.1 Colwellia sp. MB02u-14 | reverse complement strand
AGCACATCCACCCGGTCGCCCGTTTTGGTAAACAACGGAAATTCATAGTTAGCCGACTCTTCACCTTGCAGGGCTTTATCCAATATCCCTTTAACCGAGGCCTTGTAATCATCGGTGATAAACCCCGCCACCAGATCTTTGCCCATGACATCAATCTTAGCAAAGCCGGTGAGCTGCTCGGCGCGCTGGTTCCATTCGTTCACCAGACCCGCGGCATCAATCCCAAAAATCGGGGCATTGGCCGTATCGATTAACTGAGTTAAATCATGGGCGACACTTTCTTGCTCCTTACGGATCTTGTTGAGCTCGGTGATATCTTGTCCAACCCCCACAACCCCCACAATATGACCGGCGGCATCCCGGCGTGAAGTGGAGTTCAACAGCACATCCACCCGATCGCCCGTTTTGGTATACAGCGGGAATTCATAGTTAGCCGACTCTTCACCTTGCAGGGCCTTATCTAGCACCTCTTTAACCGAGGCCTTGTAATCTTCGGTGATAAACCCCGCCACCAGATCTTTTCCCATGACATCAATCTTAGCAAAGCCGGTGAGTTGCTCGGCGCGCTGGTTCCATTCGTTCACCAGACCCGCGGCATCAATCCCAAAAATCGGGGCATTGGCCGTATCGATTAACTGCCTCAATTCAGTGGCATTTTTGCTGATCTCCAGTTGTGCCTGTTCACGCTCAGCGACCATCGACAAATCCTTTAACATACCAATAACGATATCTCTTCCGTGATATTTTATCTGCCTAATAGAAATTTCAATTGGAAACTCTTTGCTATTTTTGTGTTTCGCTCGCAGCTCAACCCGCTTTTTTCCTAAAGCTTGATATTGCTCAATGTTAGAAAAAATAGAAAAACCAACAACTAGATCTTTGGAAGTGTAATTATGCACAATGAGTTCAACCGATTGACCAATCAATTCTTGCTCTGTATATCCAAATAACTTAATAAGTGAATGGTTTACTGAACTAATTCGCCCGGACATATCAGTCGAGACAATCGCATCATCGACATTGTTGAAAATCTCATTCAGATAAAATTCATTGTTGCTTAGTTCAAGTAAAAGTTTGTTTGCGTGCATTCTTTGTTTTTGCTGCACTATCAAGTATTTCGTCGTTACAAACGTCAATATCAAAGAAAAGAATAAAACGATCAGGGCCTCAATATTACCTAAGTAATCCATTATATTATTGGACACACATTGATATAGCGTCCACTCTTGATTGGCCAATAACAAAGGCTTTAATAGACACAGTCCATTCTGTGCTTCTTTTGCTTCCTCTAAATTTTGGTAGGGTGACATGAGTGGATAAAGAATTTTTTGACCAACTGCTGCATTATTGTCAAAAACAAATATTTTTGATTGAAGATGATTATTGCCTGATAAGATTTGAGTCTTAAAGAGGTCTTGTAGTTTCAAGACCCCGAGACTGTAGCCTTTGAGTAACGCTCTTTTTTCAGCTAACGACTCTGGTACCAAACCATTCGAATAGATTGCCTTTACTACCAAAAGACCAGCATCATGCTGCTGAGTTTGAACGAGTTCGACGATACCACTAGCGATAAAAGCACCTGTATCGCGCGCCTCTTGTATTGCTTGAAGTCTTTGCGGATGGGTTGACAGATCAAAACCTAAAAGTGTCTCATTACCTTTAAGCGGTTCAACAAAATAAACGGGATAGTATACATCGCGTTCACTCGCTGCAACCAGCTCACCTTGGAGATTCTCTTCTGTAAAAGTGAAATTAGTGACTCGATCTTTTTGAGCCGCACTTTCAAAACTGGCGCGCTCTGAATGCTTAACTTTGGGTATCCATTCAAGGGCTAAAACATTAGGAGAATCAATTAACTCAATGGATGCAAATATAGAGAATTCTTTTCTGCTGACCTCGTTAGATGCTGCAAAAAGTGCCGAGATCGCATTAATTGATTTTACTGCATTGTTAAACTTTTCTTGTATCGCGTTTAATTGACGTTCAGTGACTTGAGCTAGAGTAATTTCTTGTTTTTGAAACGCTAAGCTATTGACAAAAATAAACAAAGCAAACGAAATGAACACGCCCATAATTGTAATAAATACAATTATATTACTCTGTTTCTTCATCACATCAGCATCATTTATCATGAATTGTCCTCTATCATATCTATCTATAGAATCCATTCTCACGTGCTTGACTTATAAAATAATATATCCACATATTTTGGCCTGACACTATAGTCGCATTAAAACATTTTAATTATAGATCAGCAATCTCAGGTTTGCTCAAATAGTTGTTAGGTTTAGAAAGACTAAGAGAGCCCCATATTTCACCGCTTATTAATAATTAGTTCAGCCGCTGACAGTGATCGTAAGACTCTATTAAGGGAAGTCTAATAGTAAAAAAAGCGCCATCAGTTGTATTTGACGCAGTAATAGTCCCATTCATTTCATGCACGATACCATAGCTTGCCGATAAACCTAGCCCAGTGCCCTTACCCACCTCTTTGGTCGTGTAAAACGGCTCAAAGATCCGGTTTATCAATTCTAGTGGAATACCGTGGCCGTTATCCTGAATGCTGATTTCTGCGTGTTTATCCTTAAAAGCTATTGACAGTCGAATCCATTTAGAACCGATGTTATTTAATACGGCATCACGACTGTTAGTCAAAAGATTGATAATCACCTGCTCCATCTGGATACCATGACCTTGTACCTTGCCACATCCACTAAAGTCTTCGCACGCAGTAGTAACATCAATTTCATCTATTTTGAGTTGCTCTCCTACCAACTCCAGAGCGTTATCAATTATCTCACTAGGATTGAACTGTCCAGCTGGCCCCGTTACTTTCTTACCAAACATCCGCATATGATCGATAATTGCGGCCGCACGTGTTGTTTGTTCATCAATACGAGCAAGCTTAACTTCTATGTATGCTTTTTCTATCGGTTCATGGGTGATTTTTCGCCGTATATTCCCTGCAGCCATACGAATAACATTCAGAGGTTGATTTAACTCATGTGCAGCACTGGTTGCCATTTCTCCTAAAGTTGCTAGTTTGGATGATTGAATGACCTGTTCCTGAACATTTTTCAACTCAGAAATATCTTGGCTTATAACGATCACGCCGATAACTCGCCCCTCAATATCACGCCGAGTGGTTGTGTTTAACAATACGTCTGCTCGGTTACCCGTTTTGGTAAACAGTGGAAATTCGAAGTTAGCTGTCTGCTCGCCCCGCAACGCTTTGTCCAAAACAATCTTTACTGATAACTTAAAATCATCAGTAATAAAATTGCTGACAAAATCATTGCCAATAACATTGGCTTTGTTGAAACCAGTGAGCCGCTCCGTAGTCTGATTCCAAATATTGACTATGCCCTTCTCGTCGATGCCAAAAATAGGCACGTTAGCTGTGTCGATTAGTTGTTCTAATTCTCGAGCAGCAAGGGAAGAATGAGCTATTGCAGTATCAATAGTCTCAAGCATTTGATTGAACTGTTCGTTTATCAAGTCAATTTCTTGATAGCCCCAATACAACCAATTTTTGGAATTACTCTGTACATCAAAGTGATGTTCATTTAAATTTTTATTATTATCGATATTCAACGTTTTTATGCTGGTAGCTAACGCTTTTAATGGGGCCATCAACCCCCTGGCCACTCGACTGACAGACAATAACGCAATAAAAACAACACTTAACATGATTATCATATTGTCTCGATAGGTTTTCTGTACGTTAGCAACATATTCTTTTATAGGTTCGACAACCGCTACCGCCCAGCCAGTGTGTTTATCGAGTTCGACCCAGTTTGACTCACTCCAAACCTGCATTGCAGAAAGCTTGTTTTTTTCAGCTGCTATTAGATTTTCACCATCAGAAAGCGAAATGAACGTTTCAGAAAAGCGGTCAGGATTATTTGCGCTTATTAGTTGCCCTAGGGCATCAATTAGTAACATTGATCGTTTTCCCTCATAAGACATTTTTTTTAAATATTCTTGTACCATAGTCATACTAGATTCATAGTGTATGAACTGATCACCTACTCGGTAAAGAAAAAACATACTACCCGTTGGCGAATCTTTGCCTCCCGCAAATAGGACTAGTTCGCCCCCCACTGCCAACTGAATCAATTGTTGAATGTCATCGGGAACAGAACCGCTCCCGTAGATAATATGAGCATCAGTGTTAAGTATCTGTATATTGATCATATTCGGCAGAAGGCTTGACAACACTTTAATTCCCCCTTCCCAATCTTTAATTAAGACCGCCTTGCCAACATACGTTTGTATCACGCTATTAATTGATATAGCTTGACGTTCAAATATAAATTGCAGACCGGACGACAAATCTAAAGCCTCACCTTTAACTCGGCTTGCAATCATCTTTTTTGTACGATCTTGCTCTTGGTTGGCTATTATACCGGTGACTATCACTGCCGGAGTCAAAATAAATAATGCCAGAAGAATGCTTAACGTTTGCTCTATATTTACAGTGGAGTGTAATAAAGCACTTTCCCCTTTAAACCGCGAGTTAAGACGAAAGGTATACAACAACAAATATGCGACAGCAGCGTTAAGCAATCCGTTAATTGCCTGTTTAAAAGCGATTAATTCGGTCGCTACCCTTTCTAAACCGATGAATTCGCCATAGAACAAAAAGACCATCGGCATCCCCAAGAACAACCAGAATGTTAGATCAGCAATAATGATATTATATTTTCTGAGCCCATGAATACTGAAGCCAATCCATAAAGCCTCAGCAATAAAAATATATAAGGCGTAACTGTGACCCCATATAACAATGGTGTAGTAACTTACCAGTGCCGCAACTACGCAGCCCCACAGCACCCCTGCAAGTCTTACAGCAATAATCGTTGCGATGCTTCCGAAAATTAAATCAACGCTAAAAAAAAGTTCGTAATACAAGACATTGCCTAACAAGCCAAACAGCGACAACAGCCCGAGGATAAAGATCTGTCTTACACTCAACTTTCGGTGAAAAAGTCTAAATAAACTAAAGACCTGTTCTACCCAACCTGAATTTTTTTCAACAGCCATATATACCCCCATACATATAACTCATTAATCAACATAGCACTTAGAATCAATGATACGAATAATTCACTGGATTTTATTTTTGGACTTATACATAGCCTATCTACTCACGTCATAATCTGCTTGGACTTTTGTTTATTACCTAGCAACATATAAGTGGCCCCCATCAATTTAACTGCGAGGGGTATAGGTGAAATAAACGTCTTTTTCGTAATATCTAAAATAGACTTTAGCTCAGATTTTAGATATTTGCCTTTTTTTCATTGCCATGAGTGATAGAAATTAGGTAGTTCTCGACACATATAAATTTTCGCAGTTACATAACATGTTCACAGTAAGATTTTTAACAGGAGAGCGATTAGAAGAGTTAATCGTATTAAAATGGACAGATATTAACTTTGACTAGGGTACATTTCACGTTCAACGTGTCTGATGCTGTGGGCAGAATAAGGAAACGAAAACTGAAGTTAATGATCAATTTAACCACACAAGCCATTGTCGCATTGAAAAATCAATTAAAGTCCTAAGAGCTACAAAGCCCTTTTATTTATCATAATCCTTATACACATGAGCTGTGGGCCAGTGAACATTTAACCTTTCGCTGTTCTGGGAAAGAAACGTTAGATGATGTTGCTTTCAAGTACCGTTACCCCTATCAAATGTGTCATACGTTTGTATCACATAGGATTTGCTTAGCAGCTTGGTCACAGCGACCTACACAGTCTGTATAAAAAAACACTAAAATCATTAAAGATCATGAACGCAAACAGAATCGACGTAGAATCATGCACTCAACAGAGTGAAAATCTAAGGGACATTACAAGTAATTTAGAATATAGAGAGGTGCATAACTTTATCATCAATACTTAAAAACTAATCAATAAATACGTTCAGGAGAGTGATATCTGCTTGTTCAAGCAAATAGTTACCAGATATAGCGGTTCTACGTGCAAGTGGCAAATATATAAGCGATATAGATCAGATAGTTACCTTTTAAACCAAAGGGCCAAAAAAACCTTGCAACCCATTGGTTTAAAAGAATAAATGTGGCGGTGAGCGAGAGATTCGAACTCTCGAAAGGGATAAACCTTTACACGCTTTCCAGGCGTGCGCCTTCAGCCACTCGGCCAGCTCACCAATTTGTTAATCAACACGCTAACATTTTTATTTAAAAATTAATGTATAAAGTAATTTTATCTATTAAGGACATTTATAGGACGAATGTATAAACGCTATACCATCATTTAATACTATAAAATATATTCTTATTAAGTCTTTAAACTTACACACAATGCGGACGTTGAAGTCATGCTATGTTAGGTAAATTTAATTGCCAACACAACTTAATTTTAATATAAAACGATCAACTGCTTACTTTATCGGCAAAAAATCTACTTGCGCGTTATTTTTCAGCTAAAGCTGCGTTAAACGTTAACATCCGATCTAGTGATTTTAAGGCACCCTCACGAAGTTTCATATCAACAAACACTTCTTTACCTATAGGATTAATTAATGCGTCTTCAATCTCTTTAAGACCATTCATCGCCATCCAAGGGCAATGAGCACAACTTTTACACGTTGCTCCCTCACCTGCGGTTGGCGCTTCGAAGAATTCTTTACCAGGACAAAGCTGTTGCATTTTATAAAATATGCCACGGTCTGTTGCCACAATAAATTTCATATTTGGCATATCTTGTGCGGCTTTAATTAACTGGCTGGTTGAACCAACAGCATCAGCAAGATCAATAATCTCTGCAGGAGACTCTGGGTGCACCAATATAGCCGCATCAGGATGCAAAGCCTTCATATCCTTTAACGCTTTACTTTTAAACTCGTCATGAACGATACAAGCGCCCTGCCACATTAACATATCAGCACTCGTTTGCTTTTGAATGTATGCGCCTAAATGTCGGTCAGGTCCCCAAAGAATTTTTTCACCTTGTTCGTCAAGATGTTCAATAATCTCTAACGCACAAGAAGAAGTGACGATCCAGTCTGCTCTTGCTTTTACAGCTGTAGAAGTATTTGCATAGACAACAACAGTACGGTCGGGGTTTTCATCACAAAAAGCAGAGAACTCTTCAATAGGACAGCCTAAATCTAAAGAACAGGTTGCTTCGAGTGTTGGCATAACCACTGTTTTTTCTGGCGTTAGTACTTTTGCGGTTTCACCCATAAAACGAACACCAGCGATAATTAGCGTTGTTGCTGGATGATTGTTACCAAAGCGCGCCATTTCTAGAGAGTCGGCGACACAGCCACCCGTTTCTTCAGCTAACGCCTGAATTTCAGGGTCGGTGTAATAATGCGCAATAAGTACCGCATTTTTTTCTTTTAATAAAAGTTTAATGCGATCTTTATATTGGCTTCGTTCATCGACTGAAAGTGGTGCTGGTTTGGCAGGAAATTGAAAATCAAATTCTACGGCTAAATTGCTTTGCGACATTATTTATCTCTGTTGATCTCTTTTAAAAACACAGTAATTATACGGTATAGATGAAAAGATGTGTATAAGACTTTTTGATATTAGTGAGTAAAAATAGTGATAAAAAAGAAATAAAATTAATAACGTTTAAAGCCTTGGCTTTAATATGAACTGACTATTGAAATATTTAAGAAGTGGTCGGCCGTGAAAGGTTTGAACCTTCGAGATAAACGGTTTAACGGTTAAAAGCCTTGGCTTTAATATGAACTGACTA
>NZ_JACGUX010000069.1:0-47775 GCF_014076915.1 Colwellia sp. MB02u-14 | reverse complement strand
ATTAGTCCCTTTATATTAGTCACTTTAGTCACTTTAGTCACTTTATCTTAGCTATTTAAAGCTATTGTTCAGTTTGATTTTTGATCTTTTAGACGCCTAAGTTGATGAATTTCA
Source organism: Colwellia sp. MB02u-14 (assembly GCF_014076915.1). NCBI lineage: Bacteria > Pseudomonadati > Pseudomonadota > Gammaproteobacteria > Alteromonadales > Colwelliaceae > Colwellia > Colwellia sp. MB02u-14. The sequence continues at coordinate 47,661 of NZ_JACGUX010000069.1, read as the reverse complement.
AAGTTCATAGGGACTTTTACTATCAATAAGGGAAAGGGCTAAGTCTTTTTTATTGTTCGTCATAATGAACAATAAAAATTTCACATAAAATGAAAAAAATAATATATTTTCCGTACAAATAAGTAATTCTTAATCAATAAAACAATACAGCTATGACCGCTTTGTTGACTATCAAGATGAAGGTAGTTCAACGTCTAACGAACACTATAAACAGTTCGAAAATCCATTGATGTTAACGTCCGCTATCGTATCCTAGCCGACTTAAATTGAGGGAGATATTAGTCACGATTTCAGACCGCTTTAGGCTCCAAGTTGCCATTTTGAAATAAAGTTCCAACGGCAGTAATGAGCTTAAACCAGCCCCACAAACAAGTAGTAAGTTTTAGTTAAACTTACCCCGAATATGATCATAGTTTCTCAAAAGCTTAATGACCGCTTTTGGCTAGCTGAAGAAGTCTCTAATAATCACTAGCCCTATGTTAACAAAGATACGAGCTGACATTAGCATCGATAGCTGTTTGGAAGTTTAGAATACGTTGAACTACCTTATCTTGAAAGGCGACTAAGCCACCAAAGCGGTCATTGATGTTTTAAACAAAAGTGACTGCTTCTTCCGACAAAGAAGTCATTAGGTATTATTGAATCTTACGACAACAGCTAGCCAAAAACTGACATTAGGTTTTGAGCTACTAAAAGCTATTCACAACCTATAGCGGTCATTATCATATTGATCTTGTGAATATATTACCTCTTATATTCCAAATCGGATTTCGTTCTGATAATCTAAATTATCGGAAGTCAACTAATATAAAATATAATAGGCTAAAATTGATTTACTGATTCCAATAGTTTATCACTGCAGGAAATATACATCTAAGTATATTGTTTGCACCAAACAATATTTATGAACATTAATACAACCAATCTAACCTTATACTCACATCATTCTCCACAAGAAATGTAATTATAATGTAATTACATTGTTAGCAAGCAGGTGTTTATGTATTGACTATATTGTAAAACTCAGTATATTCCATTCCAAAAATAAACATCAGTTCATTATACAAGGATAAAGAATGAAAAAAATTTTACTCTCAGTATTATTACTTCCTATCGTAGTAGAAGCATCTACATGGGATGTTTTGCATAAATGGGAGGTACCTTCAAAAGAGGTTCAAACACAAGAGATCGTCTGGAATACATATTCGAGCCAAGTGGAAAGCTTCCGTGAGAACTACAATAAACAAGAAAATCAACTTTGGCGATTAAATAGTAATACTGCTACTGATACTGGCACACTTATACGAGCCCACCAAAGTATTGACTATGCCGATAATAATTATTTTATCTTTGGAGATAGTATAACGGTTTTACCTGATTGTATTTATGGACTTTGTTCAACCTTTTTGGAAGCAAATAAAACCCTACCATTGTCACACCCAAAAACCTCTTCTGGGAACGTTAACATTGATACTAACGGCAATAGTTTCTCTTCATGGGGAACATGGGCTGGTGCAACTGATGGTGAATACGCTATGACAGTTTCATTTGCAAAAGTAACAAGTGACTATAAAGTTAATACTAAAAATTATACTCATGTATTTATATATAATTTAAATACCAGTAATCTCCCTGCTAATGGTACGACTTTGAATCCAATTCGGGCATTTCGTATCTCTCCAGAGCATAGTCTTAATACATCCGTTCAAGGAGCTGAGATTGCTAACGGCAAGGTCTATATTCAACTCGGTCTTTATGAAAATTATGACCACGACCATCGGAACATTATTTTAGAATATACGATGGAAGGAAAATATATACAAACACATGCACTTGAAGCTAAGAATGTGATTAACACCGGGAGTACAGAACAAACTTACCCTGACTACTTAAAAGTAGAGTACGAAGGTTTAATGGAGAAGGATGGAAAGATATATGCTCAAGTTTTTTATGAGTATGGTTTTATTGAGCAAACAAAAACTTATAAAAGTTTAGTGTATGAAGCAATAGATTCAACACGTACTATAGGGACCAGGGTTAAATTTGTTAATAAGGCAAAACCTAATGGTCCATCAGATCCTAGGAAAATATGCATTGACGGTGAAAGCTCTACTTTTACTGCGTGGAAAGGTCAAAATGTTCAAGCTTTCTACTGTGATGGTGGGCCTGATCAATCGTTTGAATTATGGCGGGACGGAGAAGCTTTAACGCCTTTAACTATAGGCTTTAATAGTGTCATCCCTGAATATGATATGTACGGGAATGAACTATGGTTTGAGATACGCCCTGTTTACCCGACTTCGACTCCTCTTTGCTTAGACGCAAGTGGTTATTCTGGCAGTAAAAAAGCTAATGTGCAGTTTTGGTATTGTCAAGATTTACCAGATCAAAAATGGAAAATGAAAAATAATGGTAGTCTCATCAATAAACAAAAAGGTATGTGTTTAGACATTGCAGGTTACAAGGGGGAATCAAATAGAAATATGCAGCTTTGGACTTGTGATTATTACTCAGACCAGTCTTGGAAAGTTGAAACGAAGTATTATTAAAAGTTAACACTATAAAACCGTCGATAAAAACTATTATCGACGGTTTTTTATTGCTTATACCTCTTTTGAAAGCATAACTTGCTAAATAATCTTATGACTCCTTTGTCGGATCACTTGTCGCTAGATAAGCCAAGGCTAAGGTCTTCTTTCGTATCTTTGCTGACTATTTTAAGGTCGATTCTTTATTAATAAAAAGGTCGTCTATGTAACATAACCTGAACTGTGTTGATGATTGCTCTACTTCCGCTTATGGCTATCAGTTGACTTAAATAATAGCCAACCACTAACGTCAACACTACGCACATCGATGTCATTAACTTAAGGTTAATTTATGCATTTACAATAAGTTAGCTAATTGCTAACCTGCCTATGAATTAAAAATAGAGATAAATCCCTAATGAGCTGTTCAGTATTTAATTCAAATAGTACAAAAACCAACCAATAAAATTCATTCAACTGAATTTTTAGAAAATCACCGTAAAAAACCTACAGATTTCACTCGAAATCGCACGCTTACTTTTCCTCGTTTAATGAGTTTTATGTTGAATGCGCTTAATGGTTCAATTCAAGCTGAACTTGTTCGGTTTTTCAATGTTATCGACGATAGCTACTTATCAACAAAGTCTGTTAGCACCGCAGCTTTTTGTAAAGCCAAAATGAAACTATCTCATCAGGCATTTATTGAGTTAAATGATGATTTGGTTCAAACGTTCTATGAAGCGGCAACCATTGATGAATGGCAAGGCCATAGACTGCTAGCTGTTGATGGCTCAGTCACACAATTACCTATCTCTAACAAACTACTTGAGTATTTTGGTAAAGCTCGCCCACATGCCGCTATGCCTCATGTTCGTCTTTCACAACTTTATGATGTTAAAAATAATATTACCCTAGATTTACAGGTAGAAAGCCATTCAACAGGAGAGCGTGAAATGGCGCTAAAGCATTTAAATAAAACCCAAACAGGTGACTTAGTCGTTTATGACAGAGGTTCTCCTGCCGTTTGGTTTTATAAGTACCATATGCTAAAGAATGTTGATTTTTGCATGCGCATTGTTAAAAGATCTAATGTTGTTAAAGCTTTCTTAGAAAGTGAGAAATATAGTGATGTCGTTGATTTCCCTTGTGTTGAAAAATCTCTTCGTAGATGTAGAAAAGATAAGATATCGACAGAATCACTACAGTTAAGGTTAGTGCGAGTTGACCTGCCATCAGGCGAGCCAGAGATTTTGGTTTCATCATTAACAGATATACAAGCTTATCCTACTACTCTTTTCGCTAATTTATATCACCAACGCTGGGGAGTTGAAGAAGATTTTAAAGTATTGAAAAGTCGTCTTAATATTGAGAATTATTCTAGTGTTTCTATTGAAGGTGTTTTACAAGACTTACACGCTAAGCTATTAACTAAAAACCTTGCAGCTTCTGCGATAAATCAGCTAAAGGATAACGTTGTCAGACTCATTATGAAGCTAGCTGAGCTTGAGTTATACGAACTGATATTAAGTAAAATATCAAAGAATTTAAGTGCTATTCGACCTGACCGGAAGTTTTTTCGACAAGACCGTAGAAACAAAACAAATAAGTACCCAATGAATTATAAACGTATGTGTTAAATCCTTAAGTTAATGACATTGCTACGCACAATGGCGACCTTTCATAGAACCTAAAAACCGCCCAGCGTGAGTATATAGTAAAAACCATGTCTATCTAAGCTTAGTGGCAATAGTGATCATCAATGGTCAATCTCATTTGGTGATTAGTAATATCAATCATTATGCGCAGTCACTTCTTTACTCCACTGCATGCGGCAACTCAATAACGAGTCGATCACATTTTAGAGCGATGATGTCATTTTTCACAAGAACACCCATTTAGTTCGCGCTTAAACTAACTTATTCTTCGTCAGGCGTATAAGTAATGGCTTTATTAGCAATTGAATATGAAAACCCTTTGGTGGCTGTTAAATGACGTAGAGCTTTTTGCTTTAACTTTATATCTGAGATAGGTTCTTCGCCAAACTTTCTTATTTTTAGCGCTAATGCTTTATCAAAATAATCATCTTCTGTGGTTTCAAGTTCGTTTACGCAGTCATTAATCGTTGCTGATTGAAAACCTTTTGCGTAAAGCTTCTCTTTTATTTTATTTGGACCTATCTTACTCTCGGCAAGACTCATCGTGAGCCTTTTTGCATAACGGGCATCGTCTATAATTTCATGTTCAATTAAATAATCTAGGGCGGTTTGATTAAACTGTGTATCCTCTTTAAATAACAAATTTGCTTTTTGCAGTAAAAATTTTGCTGAATAATCGCCATATCTCTCGATCATCCACATCATATATGATTGAACGCGTTTATAAGAAATCTCTTGAGGCTTCGTACTTTTTTTACTTTTATTGTTATACATACCGTTACTTTTTATTAATGAACGTATATCGTTCAACATTCAACTGAAACACCCTAGAACTGATGTTTTTACATTAAAATCGCAGTAATATACTACCACGCTTTCAATGCTCTTAGTGTTCACCTAAGTTTCTAGTACATAATAATACCTTTAAGCAAAATGTAATCAATTAAAACCAACAGCATATAAATGTCATTCTACTTTATGTAATGGGCAACCAAGCGCGCTAAATTGAAAGCGATATATAAATCACTTATATTGACAAAGACTATATTTTTGCTTCTTCACCTGAGCTTGTGGTTAAATGCGCATCAGGAATTGGAATAAACTCATAACTTGTCAATCGATTGATCGTGTTGACTCTACTGACTTTCTCGTTAAACAATATAACTAGCGCGAAATAATAACCCTCACAAATACATTATTAAGAATATTATGGCAAAAGATAAAACAACTTATGTTTGCACTGAGTGTGGTGAAAATCATCCTCGATGGTTAGGTCAATGTTCAAGTTGTTCGGCTTGGAACAGCATTACAGAATTTAAAGAGTCCAAGGTTATAACACAGCGCACACCGAGTAAAAACGCTCACCGAGGTTACTCTAAAGAAGATGCAAAAATAGATAAATTGAGTGAAGTCTCTGATATGGACTTAACTCGATTTGATACCGGTAGTTCTGAATTCAATCGAGTGTTGGGCGGTGGTATTGTTGAAGGGTCTGTTATTCTTGTAGCAGGCGACCCAGGTGCAGGTAAAAGTACATTGTTGTTAAAAACATGTGCTCATTTAAGCCAAATCGGTAAATCTTTATACACCTCAGGTGAAGAATCTAAAGGTCAAGTAAGAGACCGAGGCTTAAGATTACAAGCCGACATTTCTAAAATTGACATAATGAACTCCGGTGACGTTGAGCTTATCTGTAATGTCATGGTCACCGACGGTTATAAGTTCCTGGTTGTTGATTCTATCCAGACGGCATTTATTAGTTCACTGCCCAATTCTCCTGGCGGTGTTACTCAAGTCAAAGAATCAGCGGCTATGCTAAACCGGCTAGCGAAAGAGCATGGTGTTACCGTTATATTAGTTTGTCATGTTTCTAAATCTGGAGATATGGCTGGGCCTAGAGTACTTGAGCACATTGGCGATTGCATGTGTAAAATAGAGCCTGAAGCTGACAGTAAATACCGAACACTTAGAACCTCTAAAAACCGATTTGGTGACACCACAGAAATAGCCACTTTCGCCATGACAGCCAAAGGTATGCAAGATGTTGTAAACCCGTCGGCCATCTTTTTGGATAAAGATGGTGCTGAATCGAGTGGAAATATGGCCTATGCATCAAATGATACCGGCAGAACTTTATTAATCAATATACAATCACTTGTTACTGAGTCTCAGGCTGAGAACCCTATTAGAGGTGGTGTCGGCTTTGATTATAAACGCATGCAAATGCTGTTAGCCATATTGAGAAGTCGTATGGGAGTCAATATTGGTGGTAATGATATTTACGTAAACGTGGTCTCAGGTGTTAATTTAACCAAAGATGTTGGCTCGGATCTGCCTTTGATCCTCGCAATGATATCTTCATCAAGAGAACATAAATTTTCGGTCAATACTATCGCCTTTGGAGAAATAGGTTTAGACGGCAGTATAAGACCCGTGCCTTCAGGTGAAGAGCGTGTTAAAGAAGCTATTCGTAACGACTTTAAAGTTATTATATTACCTAAACGTAATTACAATAAACGTTTAGAAACTAAAGGCGTTACCTTGATACCCGTATCTCATGTTAAAGACGTGCTAGAAATTTTCTAACACTAGTCTTTGTACGTAAAAATAAAGATCATCAACCTAGTTAACTAATAATTAAGTTTGCTGATCTCTGTTTTTGTGATGAATAGTAGATGCTGTATCTTATATAAAAAAAGATGATGACAATGGTTGGAGTATGAAAAATCTCAGTATTTCATCACGCTACTTATAAAGGCGTATCACTCTCTTGGCCTGTTTTATTATTGAAGATAAAAAATTAGGGGTAAAATAGCGTTAAATACTACCACTCAGTCAACTGCTGCATTTCTTTCAATCGACCGCGTTGCATAACTAGAGCTTCAAACAAATCATCTACCGATGAGTTATCTGAACTTAGTCCAGGCAATGCTATGCTCGCCTCAGCAAAGAAACATTGGCTTTATTAACTTTTTAATAACATTACAGGCTCTGCTCTTTTTAACAAGGCTGGTTGTTTGGTTAAAGCCGTGGAGTCATCAAGCCAAGCAATTTGCCACCAGTGTTGAATGCTTGCTTTTGCCTGTTTAAGTTTTTGCTCTGTCGGGAGTCGATCACTTTTTTGGTTGTTAATACGGCTGTCAGTTGGCAGCAAATTCCATAAGTCGTTATTAGGCCAACGAGCAAAAGGCATACTATGGTCAATATCATATTGTTGCTTTAATGACTTTTGCGACCAAACACATCGGGTCTGCTCTTGTGCTGGCAAGACCTCTTTTAGCGGCTCAAAACGATTACCTACTTCAGTTGTTGTCGACTTAGGCTCTAACCAGTTTAGGGCTTGGTGCAAATGGTATTGGTTTTCAAGCGATTTATAATGACTATTGCCCGCATAACTTGCCATGGTTTTTACCCACTCACTAACGAGTACAGGCTCAATCTAACAAGCATAACGATAAAAGGCTAACCACGTTGCTTCTGGCAATGAGAATTCGCCCCACGGTGCTAGTGTTTGTAAATCAAGAAATATACTCTCTTTAGGCTTGACTGTTTTACTGGCAACCTCGAAAACAGATTTGTGACTATTGGGCTGAGTAATAAAGCGACACGGTATTGTTTTAATGTTGCTAACAGCGGATGTAATTGTTTTGTGCAGTGCTATGGCATCATCACCGGTAAATAAATTACCAATACAATAATCAGAAGCGGTTCGATGCGTTAACTTGTGCCCCCATTAGCTTTCATAAAGCCCATGTTGGGACTTTTATTGGGTGTTTGAAATATCTTATGTGTATCAATTAAGTCTTTATATTGATGACACCAATAAAGAGCAATTAAGCCAACAGGCAATATAACGCGATCGCCCTCTTGCCTGAGCACAGCGCCAGAGTGACCGTCTGCAATACGCAATACACTATTAACAAGGCAAGCTCATGGGTAGCTGATTTACCCTCGTTTACAGCTACGTGGCGAATAAATGGAAATGCGCCCGTACCTTAATTCATCCGCACAACCGTTATGTATTTTACGCGTTTGGCGTTCTTCGTCTGTTTGTCCGTGTCGAAGTGATATAACCAGCTTTCCATCTGGCTTTAATAGATTAGCCAGTTTACGAATTGAGCGAGCACAATCACTTATTGGAATATGCATCCATACTGCGCTAAGTAGTATTAAATCAAAACTGACTTCTTATTTAGTAATAATGCTTAATGCGGATAATGAGTTAGTAATCCACTTTACATTGAGACACGATGTATGACGTGCTCCAAGCTCTGCCAGTATATTTGCAGGCTCAACCGCAAACACTTGAAGTTGTTCTCATCATTATGAGTTTTTATCGCACATTCGGTGATGTACTTAGCATATCGACCTAACCCAGCACCAATATCGAGAATACGCGCATAAGGATTTTTATAGTACCCCACAATAATTGGGATCAGCTTTGAAAGACCTCTTCGAAAGATTTTGAAAGGTATTGTTGGGCTAATTTATTAGCATTGTCATTATAAAATTGTAGTGCCAATTACATCATCCTAATGCGCCCTGCTGTGCAACTTCATCCTTGTTACTTTTTAATTAGTTGTCATCATGTAAGAATACGGCATTAGATCCTCAAAAGAAAAAACACTCATCATACAACATTTTTATCATGCTACATTTATAGTTAATTGTCTCTAATCACCTGTAAGGTAATTAATTGTATTTGGTCAACTATAACTTAGCTAAGTAATGCTAGATATTTCGCACCTGAAGATGAATAAAGCCAAATTAAAGCACCAATGTTAATAGTAAGGGTTATCCAAAAAACATTTTGAAATGCTTTTTTTGATGATTTATGTCTTAGCAGTTGTTGCGCTATTGCCGCACCTGCCCACCCACCAAAGAGTGAAAAAAGGTGCAAGGTACTTTCTTGAGTGCGCCATCCCCCTCGTTTTGCTGCTGATTTATCCAAAGCGTACGCAAAAAAAGTAATGACAATCATACCTAAATAACCCAATAATAAATATTTAGGGAATAGCCCAAAAAAATAAACAGCTATTATCGTTATTAGAAATATGATCGCTAAATAAATAGAAAATTTATTGGCTTTTTTAGCTGAATTTTTCTTTAATTTTTCACCCGAAAAAGTAGCCTCGCTAACACAATAGCGTCCGGTTTTATCTTTGGCAACTGAAAAGGTAATGACATCGTTAATTTGTGGAGTACGACTTCTATTTGATAAGGCTGTTTTATGAATAAAAATATTGTCTCCACCTCCGTTTGGTGTAATAAAGCCAAAGGCTTTATCTGCATTCCATTGAACAACTTTTCCTTTTAAACGCATTTATTCGTCCTTGTACTGGCAACTGACAACTGGCAACTGGCAACTGGCAACTAATTATAGTAGCACCTAAAATATAACTTATTGCTTTTACTTATGAAACCTTATTATCTTATTCGTTAACAGCTAAGAAACTCATTGATCAATTTATACTGAAATATTTTCAAACTACAGGTGTTCATAACTATTTCGCATTATTTAACTCACCAATTCTGGCCATTTTATTTTGGCGGTATCGAGACCATTTTTACAGCTCATTGGTTCATTACCTTTATAGTTTCTACATCCCCAAAACTCACCACGTTTACTTGAGCGCAACACCATTTCAGCATGACATTCTTTACACGTCGGTATGACACCTTTACAGGCATCATTCAAACAAAACTTAAAACCTGGGTGACGTTTTCGCGTCATTGGACTTTGGCAGCTAGCACAGGGTTCCTCTTTATGCTCGCAGCGAGGAAAGTGTGTACATGAATAAAAATCGCCAAAGCGCCCTGTTCGTTTCTTTAAGATGCCTGTTTCACAAACCAAGCAGTTGATCTCATCTATAAATAATTGACTGGCTGTGCTGTCAAATTCATCAAGTTCGATGTTATGACCGCTGGCAAGCTCTTTAACAAAACAGCTTGCTTCAGTCATATCGGCAATAACATAAACCCTATCTTTAGCCCTCGTTAGGGCAACATAAAATAATCGTCGTTCCTCGGCATAAGCAAAGGCTTCTTTTTTCGCGAGTAAGGCGTCAAGTAAGGCTGGTGTTATTTTTTCTGAAGGGAAACCATGAGCACCTTTTTTGAGTCCAAGAATAATGACATAATCAGCTTCCTTTCCTTTAGAAGCATGAAAAGATTGAGATTCAATAGTTAATAGCGGATATTGATTATTTAACCGATTAAGATCGACTTTATCTGGTAATTGAAACCAAAAACGCGCTAATAAGTAAACACTCACGGTTTTACACGCTTTAGCTGAAATAGCCGCTAAAACATCATCGATTGCACCATTAGCCATTTCATCAACAATACCTTTTTTTGAAGAGTTGAGTGCGCCATTCTCTCGTTTAAGTAATGAAACTGCAGGTGCTTTAACTTGTTTTAATGATTTTATTTTTTTCTTAATTTGTGCTGGATTTTGGCTAATAAAGTCTGTTGCCACCTTGCCTATTTGGTTATTAAATCGAAAGGTTTGGTCTAAAGCTGATTGAGTGGTAACGCCAAAGTAATGAGCAAACCCTGTGGTCAAGGTAATGTCAGCGCCACTAAAGCGATATATCGCCTGCCAATCATCACCAACAGCAAAAACTGAACAGGCTTTATTATTGTCACGTAAGGCTTTAACTAACCGTGCTCTTGGCTCCGATACATCTTGAAATTCATCGACCATGATGTAACGCCATGGCGAATTAAATTTACCCCCCTGCACATACGCTAATGCTTTATTAATCATATCTTCAAAATCAATTTCAGCGCGAGATGTTAAGTGTTCATCATAAGCGGTTAAAATCGGTTTAAGCAACGTTAAAGCTTTTGTAGTCTGCTTTTGATCAGAAGAATTTATGATCACATTATTTTCTAACGAATGGTCTAAACACGCGGCTTTATAAAGTCCTACTAGCTGACAAAACATTTGGGCAAGTGTTGTTATCCGCCCACTTTCTTTTAAATTTTCGAGTATCGCTTCATCAGGGAGTAAGTCAAATTTAACTTGATGAGCATTAAAAAATGATTCTAAAGCGCTAATTAACTGCCCTTTTTTATGCTGAGCATAGGTAAATTCAAGACAAAGAGTGTTAAATTTTTTATGGGTGTCTCGTTTCCACTCAATAGAGGTGTGATATTCACTTTTATTGATGTAAGGCGCTGTATTCCCGTTCTCATCTACCCCGTAATATTCAATATAAACATTAAGCTCAGGTAGAAAAAAGTCTGGTTGGTATTGTCTGCGCTCGATTGTTTTTACATCATGAACGTAGCTCGCTTCATACTGGTATTCTATACCGTGGTTAAATAACCAATTGGCAATATAGAGCTCACCAAAACTTTTAACCTTCTCTCCTTTTAAACTACGAATATCATTATCATTTAAATATTGGTAATACTCACCTAGGCTTTTAAAGTCAGAATCATTACGTTCAACGTAATAGTATTTACTGAAATACTCTATAATAAGTTGACGATATTGGGCCTGCTCATTAATCAAGGTTTCAAAACATCTTTGGATCCACTTAGCTTTTGCTTTTTCATCTTCGGCGAATACCGATAAACTAGGCTTTTTTCCCTCAACTTGAGCAATAATATTAAGGCCTAAACGATGAAAGGTCGTTGCACTAATTTTATTAGTCGATAATTTTTCTTTTATTCTTGTATCCATTTCATCAGCCGCTTTTTGGCCATAAGCTAATAATAAAATGTCACTATGCTGCGCTTGTTGGCTGTTAAGTAAATAACCGGCTCGGCCAACCATCACACTGGTTTTACCTGTTCCTGCGCCAGCTAACAACAAGTTATTATTATTGTCGATAATACAGGCCCGCCGTTGACATAACGTTAAAGGATTAGACTCGACACGATCAAAAAAGGCTTGGTGGGCTTGAAGCTGTTGCTTGATATAACGTTCACGACAATCGTCTATAGCCTGCTCTTGCCAGTGATGGTAATTCGACAGCTGCTGCAGCTGCTTATCAACCAAGGGCAGTGCTTTGCTGGTGTTAATCCAAGGAAACCAACGTTTGAGTTCTTTATTGACTAATGACTGAGTAACATCAATAGTTGACTGACGTAAATAGCGAGTGGTAATAATTTTTTTGATGGACGTTAATAAGGCCTCAACTGGCTTAATATTGGCTAACGCCCAAAGTTTATCACACTGACTCTTCTGTTCGCGTTTAGCATTGAAAGCAAGCATACTAAAAGCATAACTTTTATCTGCCGTTTCCAATGTCATTATGTACCCAAAAAAGCTGATATGAAACATTGGCGGTGTTATGAGTTCTTGCCATTTAATTTGGCTTAAGGTCTTTTCAACATCAATAGATAAGCCGATCTCAGTAATATTAATTTTCGTATTTTTACCAATAAAGCGCCCAAAAACACTTGAAGATATACATTTCATTTACAGCACAAACCTAGATATAGAAAAATTCGACTTACCCTAAGCTGTAATTCTACCACTAGTCTAAAGGTAATTCTGTGTTCAGCAGACCAAATTTCATATACGCTCAACAAATACTCGCGTTTAAATTTTATAAAATAATAATCTACCGCTGATCTGTTTGTTATTTATCCCCTCTGCATTAACCATATAATTTTTTTGGCTACTGAGGCTGCTCATATTAGATATAACAATTAACAAGAAACAATTAACAAGACACTCATCTTAAATTGAACAAGTTTTACCTTTGTACTAAGCTAAAGTAACCAAGCTATTTTATCTTAGGTGAGTTATGCCCACACCAAGGAAACAACAAATCAGTTTAGTAGACACTCCTTATTACCATTGTGTGGCGCGTTGTGTTCGACGCGCTTTCTTATGTGGTGAAGATACCTTTTCAGGTCAAAGCTTTGAGCACCGGCGAGATTGGGTGGAAGACAAACTCCATTTTCTAACGCAAGTTTTTGCGATTGAGGTTTGTGCCTATGCGGTGATGAGTAATCACTATCATGTGGTGTTATTTATTGATGAAGAAAAAGCGAAGCAGTGGACAATGACTGACGTACTTGTGCGCTGGCACCGCATACACAAAGGTACGTTACTGACCAAACAATATTGCAACGGTGAGCGCTTAGCTCAACCCTTACTTGATGAGGTTAATGCAACCGCGGAGGTCTATCGAAAACGCCTGATGAAAATCAGTTGGTTTATGGGGTATATCAATGAAAGTATTGCAAGAGCGGCTAACCAAGAAGATAACTGCACCGGTAGATTTTGGGAAGGACGCTTTAAATCCCAAGCGTTATTGGATGAAGCTGCGCTAGCGTCTTGTATGGCCTATGTTGATTTAAACCCTATTCGAGCCAATATCGCAAAGACACCAGAGAGCTCTGCCCACACCAGCATAAAACTTCGTTGTAAAAAGGCAAGAAATGGCCTGCAGCCAAAGACCCTATTTCCCTTTATTGGTAACCCTAGAAAAAACACGCCAAAGGGTCTACCTTTTGAACTCGCCGACTACCTTCAATTAATTGCGTTAACTGGCCGCTGTATTAGCGGGGATAAAAGGGGTTTCATCGAACAAAAACAACCAGAGATACTCAAGCGATTAAATATTTCAGCGGACAACTGGTTAATCATCACCACCGAATTTAGAACACAATTTCATGGTGCTATCGGCCACGAAGATGTGTTGAGTGATTACTGCGACCATCAGCAATTAAAGCGACGACATAACTTAAGCCATTGTAATAAACTCTTTGCTTGAAGACATTAAAAATAGGTGTAGATTATGAACCCATGACTTTGGGTGAATAACCTTGCCAAAAAATTGTCATTTTGGAAGCAAATTGACTACATTTTCCTTTAACACACGAATATATTGTCAAAATATCTCTTATAGGTGAGGACTCCATAAATGTTGAAGTATATTTGTCATATGTTTAGCTTTTTAACATGAGTGTCTTATTAATTCTTCTGGTGATTACTAGCCCTTGGCTAGATTTAACCTCTTCTTTACAAAAGAGTAAAAGTCACCTCATTAGTTTTTAATAGATTGAAAAAAAACAAAGAATTTACGGTTGAATATGGTATTGAAATTGATAATGATGTCTGGAGAGAAATTAATACTATAGATTTAAGTGTAATGGTTGAAAACTCTGAGCGTTCGAGAAAATATGATGGAGGTAATTAAAAACCTTACTGGTCCTATTGTATAATAGAATGGTTTTGTCGATAGTATGGCAAAACGCCACTCTTTTAAGATAAAAACACTTTGGAGAATTTTATTATAAAGCATCTTAGCTGCACTAAACAAATTGCTGAACTTCCTCAGAAAGAGTTGCACCAAGCACAGCTTAAAGAGGCAGCTATTGCAATTAGTATTAATGGCATTAGCCAAGCGGTAATGATGGCATCTCCTGAGCATTTGAAAGACTTTGCACTTGGCTTTAGTTTAAGCGAAGGTTTAATTCATTCGGTTAACGAAGTTTTAAATATCATTGTTCATTCACATGTCTCTGGATGGCAAGTTGATATTCTGGTTTTAGCACGAGTTCAGCATCGATTAAAGCAACGACGTAGAACAATGGCTGGGCCAAGTGGCTGTGGCCTCTGTGGCCTTGACTCTATTGAAGCTGCTATGTCATTAAATCAGCCTCATCAAAAAGAGGTGAAATCGTTTCAATTACCCTCTGAGAAAATTATTATTCAAGCAAGAGATGCCTTACCTAGTATTTTAAAAAAATCGGGGAGTATCCAAGGAAATCATTGCGCTGCATTTTTTGATTTATCTGCTAAAATGATCGCCTTTCGAGAAGATGTGGGGCGCCATTCAGCGTTAGATAAATTGCTAGGTTGTTTGTCGCATAAAAAACGACTGACTCATGATGGTTTTGCTTTAATAACAAGCCGCTGCAGTCATGATTTAATTGCCAAGGCAGCTCGCTTATTACTAACAACGTTAGTCACGCTAGCACAGCCGACTGACTTAGCTGTTAATTCAGCTCGCACATCACAAATAGCCTTATTTTGCTTCCAACATGGACAACTAAAACGTTACGCCTAATAAAGGATTTATATGTCTAAGTCATCAAAAAACAATCCTGCCTATTCTCCACCTGCTGGTGGTTGGGGAGCACTAAGAAGCTCAGCTAAACACTTAATTCAAAGTGAAAATGCCGCGAAAAGCGTTAAAGCATTACTCAGAGCAAATCAGCCAGGTGGCTTTGATTGTCCTGGTTGTGCATGGGGTGATTCTACCACTGCCGGGAAAGTAGACTTCTGTGAAAATGGCGTTAAAGCCATTGCATGGGAAGCCACCAGTAAACGTGTTGATAGCAATTTTTTCAAACAGTATTCAATAACAGAATTACAACAATGGGATGATCATTCACTAGAGAAAAGTGGCCGTTTAACCCAACCTATGTATTACGATGGAATAAGTGATCACTACCAGCCAATTGATTGGCAAGAAGCTTTTAAAGTAATTGGCACTAGCCTGCAGCAACTTTCCTCCCCCAATGAAGCATTATTGTATACCTCTGGTCGAGCGAGTAATGAAGTGGCTTACTTATATCAGTTATTTGGTCGAGTATTAGGCACAAATAACTTTCCTGACTGCTCTAATATGTGTCATGAAGCCTCTGGCATAGGCATGACAAATAGTCTAGGTACAGGTAAAGGTACGGTGACTATGGACGACTTTTCTAAAGCTGACGCCATTTTTGTCTTCGGCCAAAATCCAGGCACTAATCATCCTCGTATGTTGGGAACCTTGCGTGAGGCAAGTAAACGCGGAGCTAAAATTGTCTCCGTGAACAATTTAAAAGAACGTGGATTGCAAAAGTTTTCAGACCCACAAAGCCCAAAAGAAATGATCTTCTTAACGGGGACTACCATCAGTCAATATTATTTCACCCCTCGCTTAGGCGGAGACATGGCGTTATTACGTGGCGTCGCTAAATGTTTATTTGAAAAATTTGAGCATGATAAATCAGTGCTCGATATCGACTTTATCAATAAACATTGTCATGGTTTTGAAGCATATCAACAAAGTGTCGCGGCAAGTGAATGGGACAAAATTCTCAAACAATGTAGTTTAACTCGAGAAAATATTGAACAAATAACAACAATATATGCCAGCAGTAATAAGGTTATTTTCACCTGGGCGATGGGTATTACCCAACACCGCCACTCTGTCGCTACAGTGCGAGAGTTATTGAACGTACTAATGCTCAGGGGTAATATTGGCAAAGCAGGGGCTGGCGCATGTCCGGTACGCGGTCATTCAAATGTGCAAGGTAATCGTACTATGGGGATCAATGAAAATCCGTCAATGGACTTTCTTGATGCACTAGAGAATCGTTACTCCTTTAATGTTCCTCGTGATAATGGCTTTAATACCGTTGAGTCTATTCATGCCATGCTTGAGGGTAAGGCTAAGGTATTTATTGCCTTAGGCGGTAATTTTTCAGCGGCAACACCCGATACCACACGTACTCACAAGGCCTTAAAAAAGTGTGACTTAACCGTACAAATCAGTACTAAATTAAATCGAAGCCATGTGATAACAGGTAAACGTGCGCTAATTCTCCCGTGCTTGGGCCGTACAGAAATAGATCGTCAATCTTGCGGTGAACAATGTATTACGGTAGAAGACTCAATGAGTATGGTGCACAGTTCAACGGGTCAAAATGAACCAGCAGCGAACACTCTTCGTTCAGAAACAGCTATTGTTGCTGCAATAGCCATGGCATCAGTAGGCGATAAAATAGTCGACTGGAATACGCTGGCCGGTAATTACGGGTTAATTCGTGAAGAAATAAGTGCTGTTATACCCGGTTTTGATGACTATAACTCCCGAATAAAAGCAGGTAGAGGTTTCCACCTAGAAAATTCAGCAGCACAACGTCATTGGCGTACTCCAATAAAAAAAGCCATTTTTAGTGATGCTAGATTACCAGACCAATTAGTACATGAGCGTGCACAGTTAATGACTAAAAAGCCAGTACTAACGCTGCAAACACTGCGTTCACACGATCAATACAACACCACTATTTATGGAATGGATGATCGTTACCGTGGTGTATATGGTGAACGTGACATCATCTTTATGAGTGCAAAAGATATAGATAAACAGGTATTAAAAAATGGAGATCATGTAAAAATAACAACGGTATCAAACGATGGCATAGAACGTTCGCTCTCTAATTTTAAAATTGTTGAATACCTTATCCCTCCAGGCTGTGTGGCTGCCTATTATCCAGAAACAAATCCCTTAGTGCCGTTAGAAAGTATTGCTGATGAATGCGGTACCCCAACATATAAATCGATACCAATATCTATTGAAAAAATGGATAACCAACAATAGGTCTTAGCTAGATATACCAGTTACCTATCAAGAACGATAAAATAGGCTTCTTGATTAGTAAACGACAGAGTTAAATTTATATAGCTGAAAAAACTACGAGGCGCGACTGATGTGGCCTAATAACAAACCTTTAAGCGATGTACTTTACTTCGTACCTCACTCAATGACATGCTAGGGTAATATCCTAATGTTAAGCGAATAGGCTTATTATTAAATTTATATCTCTATTGCTAAACAACTTTACCTTTTAAATACCCTAAGACTTATAGAGTCTCGATCAGAGACCTCAGGGGGTTATCTTAATGTTTGTCCTGTAGCTTCTTTAATTCTTTTTCTGTAAGCTTCATATTTTCTGCAGACACATAAAAAATTTATGTTGGCAGCTGTGTGTATAAAAATTTAAAACATCATTTAATGACAATAAAAAAACAATAACAAACAACAGTAGATTGATTAAAGGCCAGTAAATACGGATGACTAAACAATATTCTCCAGTAAAGAACGATACCAGTAACCAAGCTACGACCCTTTGGCACGATTATGAAACCTACCTTAATTTAAAAGGATAGAACAAGTAATTCTCTCATGGGCTCACACGTGGAGTCACATCGTTAATTTACTACCGAATCATAGAATAACACCGCATATTTCAATCAGAATCAAGTTTTATCTGTCCCTATAGCCTGACAATTACACTTGCTATTTTGCAATAGATATAATTCATAATCATTTAAGTACTGTCTTATAAACTCTTCTGCAAATTGCTTATCGTTTTGAGTAATTATCACTCTACTTCCTGCTGGCGCATTAACTTTCTTAGTTCTTTTTTCATCGCTTTGTTTCTTAAAATAGGTATGGAGATATTATTCAACTTCTTCTGAACCACTTGTGAGTTTTAAATCACCGTCAAAACTAATAATGTGGTCGTATACGCTGTTGATTTCGGTAATTGTAATTACTTGGGGTTAAGTTAGTAACTCGATATCATCAAAACCAACCAATACGATACGCTTAGCTTCCCAAATACCATAGTTACCAAGAGCACTAATTTTTATTTCATTTGTAGTACAATTATTTTTTTCTTAACGATTCTATTCGATGTATTTCAAGTAACCCTTTAACGAACAAAGGAAGAAGCGTAACGTTATAGCTTTTTGGAAGGGCAAACTATTTAAAAATATCTTCAAAAGTCATCGGTATTCATCTATTAGGTAAATCATAAATGAATAGTAAAGATGTATTACGACATTATTGATCGCATAGCTCTTCCTTTATTAATCAAGCTGCCAAAATGTTTGATACTTTTCAGCTAACTCTTTACTTTCGGGTTTATTATACACTTCGGCTACTTCACCCCAGCTAGATTTTCGACTTTTATCTCTTTGACTACAGTCGCAACTATTATCATAGAAAACACTTCCTTGACGGAACATAAAATAGAAAGATTCATTACATTTTGTACATTTTTTTACAGCCCAAACTTTTATTTTCTTAATCTCTACTATTTCGATGAAATCATCAGGTATTTTTGTCATTTTTTGCTCCAAATAAAAATATTTAAAGTGTTACTTTTGTACATTAAATTTATTAGCCAATCATTTTGATACTTTCAATCACTTGTTTAATTATATAGGTATTTCTAGCTCTTCTTGTTTTTACATAAGCCCTAGCATTAGGGTGAAAAGTCCTGAATGATATAATATTTTCATGCTTCCCAGAGAAGCCAACCTTTGCGACTTCTTTCTTTGTATCGGCATAATGAGTATTGGATAAAGTGACATTAAACCTTTGCTTTAGTAGGTAGTCACGATCACTGCCAGTGTTAAAAATAATTACGTCAGGTTTTAAGATATCTAATTCTTGTATATGAACACTGAAACTTTCTTCTTCTAACTTATTAATTTTTTTTGTAGTTGCCCCACGAGAATTTTTTCCAATTTTAGATAAGTTATTCCATACAAAGCCAACATTATCACTACCAAGCTCTTTTTCTAAAGCGTCTTTAAAGTACTTAAAATTTGATTTATTCCAAAAAGGTCTTTTGTTTTTAGCTTTAGCAGCTTTTTTAGTTGTTTCATAAAAATAGTTAAAATAAATATTTGCAATACCATCAGGGCTACGTTCTGAACCAATCATAGATTCACACCATCCATCTGTTTCTTGCCCAACTATCATCACTTTTATTTTAGCATTTTCATATTTATCATTTACCCTTATAAGTAATGGATGACTTGGTTTGCGCTTGTCACTTTCATTGCTCAATCGAACAGCATTACTTACTAAATCTGGCCAATATTTATTATATAAATCCAGTAGTTTTTCGTTCATTTTATAAATCCTTATATTGACTACCCCTATAATGCAGACATCTTATCTGCCATATTTTTAAATTCGCGTCGTAATTTTGGTGGAGGTATCACTTCAACTTGGTGACAAAAACCTAATAATCACACCTTAAATATTGTCTATTATCCACGGTAACAGTGAGTGAAGTGGTCAAGTAATATTGGCCACAGTTTTGTAGCTTAACTCATATCTTCTTTCTGATTCATTTGGGCTTATTCCACCGTTGTAAGTATGTGGCCTGGTCTTATTGTAATAATCTGTGATGTAAGCATTAACTCACTATCCGGTAAGTTTGAGATCGCCCCGCCGATAACTTTTCTAGAAAAAAAATCAAGGACAACGGCAAGATAAAACAAACGATCACCCGTCCAAATGTACGTCACACCAATAAGTATTAGGCTCAACAACGGCGAATTGACGTTTGAGTATATTTGGGATGGCCACATGATCTTGATTCACCTTCTTATATTTATGCTTAGGTATCTGACAACTCACTAAATCTAGCTCATTCATTAAGCTTCTTGCCCGATAACGACTTAATGGATAACCTTCATTCGTCACCAGTTCAGATAGGCTTCTAGCAGCCGCAGAGCCACCACTAAGTGCATGAAAGCGTTTAACATCAGCTCTTAATTTAATCTCTGACGAGCTTAAATTATTATCCCTGTTCACCCAATATTTATAACTGCTGCGATGTACTTTAAATACATCGCATAACGTAGTGATTGGATATTTTATTTTGTTGCTCTGATTGAGTTTCTCAATTAATAAGAATTGTTCAGGGAATCTGGCATCAACAAAGCGGTAGCCTTTTTTAAGATATCCTTTTCTAATTCAATGCGTTCAATCTTTTTTCAAGTTCACGTATTTTTAATTAATCGGCGGTCATCTGAGTCGCTTTAGGTTGTTTACCTTTTCGCTCTTCATTTAACTGTTTACCTATTTGCTAACGGTGGAATAACCAGCACCCATCGCTTTCGCTGCATCTTAATGGGTATAATCATTATCTACAACTAATTGTGCTGTTTCTAACCGAAATTCAGGACTAAAATTGGGACGTTTTTTCTTTGTCATTTGTATCACCTAACGTTTGACGTGATGCATAATAACACCTCTAAGTAGGTGGCCAAATTAACTGTGCCACTTCACAAACAACTGAAACCATTCTGGAATGGTTACTTCTTCTACTGGAAATTTAAAAGAATTTTTACCATGAAGAACTAATGTTAACTGGTAATTACCTTGTGAGACCTCTCTTAGAGTTGTGACGTGCTTTTTCATAAAAAAATCAATACATTCGTCTAACGTTGCGTTTCGAGTTGCTTTAGAACGTTTTTTTTGAACTGCTGGGTTGAAGCCATCATTTAATAATTGTCGTAACTCTGGTATCTTCTCACGCGCTTTTTTCAATGAAATGTCAGGATAACGTCCCAATGCAATGCGAGATGGTTTATCATGGTAACGGTAACAATATTGAAAAGTAATGATTCCGAACTCCAAAATACGCACACTTAAACTGTCACGGTTAGCTATATCAAAAGTTTGGATTGTTTTTTATTTAATAAAGATTTTAATTTTTAATCACTTAGTGCCATTTTTTACTACCTTATAATTTTTATCATGGGTACACACAAGAAATTTCCCGTGGGTACACAAATGGGTATGTTTTTATTTATAACGGTAGAAAATACGATGATATCCAATGTTACACAACAACACATAAAACAGAGTTAATCGGTTGATTTATATGAATAACAAAGAACGTAAAGTTACACAGAGTGACACTATGAACCAGCCAAGTATTTTGTGGCACGATTATGAAACTTTTGGCATATCGCCAAAGTTTGATAAACCGTCTCAGTTCGCCGGTATACGCACCGATCATGATTTAAACATTATTGGCAAGCCAGAAATGTTTTATTGTCGGCCGCCACAAGATTATCTTCCGCAGCCGGAAGCTTGTTTAGTTACGGGTATTACTCCGCAGAAAGCTCAGCAAGAGGGTTTATCTGAGGTTGAGTTCGCTGAACGTATTCATACGTTATTTACCCAACCTGATACCTGCGTTGCTGGCTATAACAGTATTCGTTTTGATGATGAATTTACCCGTTATCTGCTTTATCGTAATTTTTACGACCCTTATGCCCGGGAATGGCAAAATGGTAATTCTCGTTGGGATATTATTGATATGGTGCGTGCTTGTTATGCCCTTCGCCCTGAAGGTATCAACTGGCCAACCGTTGAGCGAGATGGTGAACAAGTGGTTAGTTTTCGTCTTGAGTTACTAACTAAAGCCAATGATATTGCTCATCAAGCCGCGCATGATGCGATGAGTGATGTTTATGCCACTATTGCGATGGCAAAGTTGATTAAAGAAAAACAGCCTAAGCTTTATGATTTTATTTTTAATCTGAGAAATAAAAAGCAGGTTGCTGAATTAATTGACGTTTATAATATGACGCCGATTGTGCATACCTCGAGTAAAATTTCATCTGAGCACGGTTGTACCAGCTGGTTCGCCCCTTTTGCTTATCATCCTGTTAATAAAAATGCCATTATCGCCGTAGACTTAGCGTTAGATCCACAGCCATTATTTGAGTTAAGTAGCGATGAAATCAAAACGCGATTGTATACTCGACACGATGAATTAGCCGATGACGAATTACCCATCCCCATAAAACTTATTCATCTCAACAAGTGCCCTATTGTTGCGCCAGCAAAAACATTATTGCCTGAAAATGCCGAACGTTTGAAGATCCCTCGAGAGCTTTGTTTAGCAAATTTGGCTAAGTTAAAACAGCATTTAGAAGTAAGAGATAAATTAGCAGAAGTTTTTGCCGCCGAAGACTATAGTGACCAAGCAAAGCCAGACGCTGAGCACTCTCTGTATGGAGGTAATTTCTTTTCGCACGGTGATAAAGCACAAATGGATATTCTACGTGAGCTTTCACCTGAACAATTAGCGACTCACCCGTTTATTTTTCAAGATGAACGATTAATGCCTTTATTGTTTTTATATCGAGCCAGAAATTATCCATTAACCTTAAGCAGTGCTGAACAACAAAAGTGGCAGCAACGTTGCCAAGACAAAATTCAGTTTGGTGGTAAAGGCTTATTAAGTGCTGATGAATTTATGATCACGTTAGAAAATTTAGCGCATGAACATGAGAGCGATACAGGGAAAATGAAGGTGCTTAAAGCGCTTTATCAATACTTACAGTCTTAAAGTTACCTTGTTATTTATGTCGTATTTCATATGAGGTAATTACTCAATAAAAATGGAGCCTAATCGCTCCATTTTTATTGATAGCATGAAAGGCGCTGACCTAAAATGAATCGCCAGGAATACGTACCCAACCTTCCATTAATACCCGAGCACTTCGGCTCATTACGGCTTTATCAACAATCCAGGCGCCATTAACTTCACTGGCTTGTGCGCCCACTTTAAGCGTGCCTGATGGATGACCAAAAGTCACAGATTCTGAGCCTTCACTTGTAGCATTACCCGTAGCAAAAGCAACTAAGGTGCCAGGAATAGCGGCTGCTGCGCCAATAGCGACTGCCGCTGTGCCCATCATCGCATGGTGTAATTTACCCATAGACAATGCGCGAACGTGTAAGTCAATATCACTTGCTAAAACAGCTTTACCACTTGAGGTAACATAATCTTTAGCTGGTGCAACAAAAGCAACTTTGGGCGTATGCTGGCGAGCCTCAGCCTCTGAAAGTTCAGTAATTAAGCCCATTTTAATCGCGCCGTAAGCACGAATCGTTTCAAAACGTTCTAGTGCCGCAGGGTCGCCATTAATAGCTTCTTGTAACTCGGCGCCGGTATAACCAATTTCATCTGCATTTAAAAAGATGGTTGGAATACCTGCGGTGATCATCGTTGCTTTAAAAACACCAACACCGGGCACCTCTAGGTTATCAACAATATTTCCAGTAGGAAACATTGCCTCTGATGGGTCAACGGGCGCTATAAATTCAACTGGTACTTCTGCTGCAGGGAAAGTAACTCCGTCGAGCTCGAAATCACCGGTTTCTTGTACTTCACCGTTGGTGATAGGTACTTGGGCAATAATCGTTTTCGAGATGTTTTTTTGCCAAATACGTACGGTACAAATTCCGTTTTCAGGAATACGCGTTGCATCAACAAGGCCAGAATTAATCGCAAATGAGCCAACCGCAGCGGTTAAGTTACCGCAGTTACCACTCCAATCAACGAACCTTTTATCGATAGCGACTTGACCAAATAAATAATCAACATCGTGATCAGCTTGGTTTGATTTTGCTAAGATAACTGTTTTACTGGTGCTTGAGGTTGCGCCGCCCATACCGTCGGTTTGTTTGCCGTAAGGATCTGGACTACCAATAACCCGTAGCAGCATATTATCGCGTGCATTGCCTGCAACCTGACAACGTTCAGGTAAATCAGTTAAATTAAAAAATACGCCTTTTGAAGTACCGCCACGCATATAAGTAGCAGGGATTTTTACTTGTGGTTTATGAGTTTGAGGAACAATAGACATATAACACCTTCATTGGTTTATTACTTATTCTTTGTCAAGAATATACGACCTAAAAATATAAAAGCAACAACTTAGACCGTCTAAGTTGTTGCTATAGATATGAGTTTAATGACTAAACGAATTATTTTTTATTGAGAACAAGGTGGAAGTACGGAGCTTGGTTGACCAAGTGAGTACTTCCAACGATGTATCATTAAAAATAAACGTTTATGCATTAGACGCCAAAAAGTCATTCGCAAACTTTTGTAATACGCCACCCGCATTGTAAACTGACACTTCTTCGCCGGTATCTAAACGACACTTTACCGGTATCGTTAATAATTCGCCGTTGGTACGGGTCATTAATACGTTCATTTCAGCGCCCGGCGACATTTCACCGTTACCTGCAACATCAAACGTTTCGGTACCATCAATATTGTAGGTATGACGTGTTTCGTTATTAACAAATTGCAAGGGTAAAACACCCATGCCCACTAAGTTAGTGCGGTGAATACGCTCAAAACCTTCGGCAACGATCACTTCAACGCCGGCTAAACGAACACCTTTAGCCGCCCAATCACGTGATGAACCTTGACCATAGTCAGCGCCAGCAATGATAATTAACGGTTGTTTACGCTCCATGTAGGTTTCAATTGCTTCCCACATACGTGACTCAGTACCCTCTGGTTCTATACGCGCCAGTGAACCTTGTTTAATGTCACCGTTGTCATCACGACACATTTCATTGAACAATTTAGGGTTAGCAAAAGTTGCCCGTTGCGCGGTTAAATGATCGCCGCGATGCGTTGCATAAGAGTTAAAGTCTACTTCGGGTAAGCCCATTTTATCTAAATAAGCTCCTGCAGCACTATCGAGTTGAATAGCATTTGAGGGTGATAAATGATCTGTGGTGATGTTGTCACCTAAAACTGCTAACGGACGCATACCTTTCATGGTACGTTCACCTGCTAAGGCGCCTTCCCAATAAGGTGGACGACGAATGTAAGTGCTCATTTCTCGCCAATCGTAAAGCGGAGATTCAGCCGGTTCAAAAGCGCCTAAATCAAACATCGGCGTATAAATTTTCTTGAACTGCTCTGGCTTAACACAGCTGGCAACTATCGCATCGATGGCTTCGTCAGTTGGCCAAATATCTTTTAAGGTAATATCATTACCTTGTTGGTCTTGTCCGAGTACATCTTTTTCAATATCGAAACGCATCGTACCGGCAATAGCATAAGCAACTACTAATGGTGGTGAAGCTAAAAAGGCTTGTTTAGCATACGGATGAATACGTCCGTCAAAGTTACGATTACCCGATAAAACCGCCGTTGAATAAAGATCACGGTCGATAATTTCTTGTTGAATTTTTGGATCTAACGCGCCCGACATGCCGTTACAAGTTGTACAAGCGTAACCGACAATACCAAAACCCATTTTTTCCATTTCAGATAATAAGCCGGCTTCTTCTAAATAAAGTTTTGCGACTTTTGAACCTGGTGCAAAAGATGATTTAACCCAAGGTTTGCGCAATAAGCCAAGCTCGTTAGCGCGTTTAGCCACTAAGCCTGCCGCCACAACGTTGCGAGGGTTCGAGGTATTAGTACAACTGGTTATAGCGGCAATAATAACCGCACCATCTGGCATCTCTCCGGCTTTTTCTTGTGCTTTACAGGCATCAAGGTCTTTCGCTATGCCTTTTGACGACAATTCGCTGGTCGGTAAACGACTGTGCGGATTAGACGGGCCAGCCATATTACGACCAACTGATGATAAATCAAACTCGATAACGCGGTCATATTCAACGTCAGCTAAGTCATCAGCCCATAAACCGGTATGTTTAGCATAGGTTTCTACCAGTTCAACTTGCTCTGGCTCACGGCCGGTCAGTTTTAAATAATCAATGGTTTGTTGATCAATATAAAACATTCCTGCTGAAGCGCCATATTCAGGTGTCATGTTCGAAATAGTAGCGCGGTCGCCTATAGTTAAGCCTTTGGTGCCTTCACCAAAGAATTCTAAGTAACTTGATACCACTTTTTGATTACGCAAAAATTCAGTAATGGCTAAAACCAAATCAGTAGCCGTAATACCCGGTTGGCGTTTACCTACCAGTTTTACGCCAATAATATCAGGTAAGCGCATCATCGACGGGCGACCTAACATGACGGTTTCTGCTTCTAAACCACCGACACCAATAGCTATAACACCCAAGCAATCGATATGCGGGGTATGGCTGTCGGTGCCAACACAAGTATCAGGAAAAGCAACACCGTCACGCAGTTGAATAACCGGTGACATTTTTTCCAAATTGATTTGGTGCATAATGCCATTACCCGCAGGAATAACATCAACATTTTTAAACGCTGTTTTGGTCCATTCAATAAAATGGAAACGGTCTTCGTTGCGGCGGTCTTCAATGGCACGATTTTTTTCAAACGCATCACTTTCAAAACCAGCATGTTCAACAGCAACAGAATGATCAACAATTAATTGCGTTGGCACAACCGGGTTTACTTTTGAAGGATCACCACCTTGCTCAGCAATCGCATCACGCAGGCCCGCTAAATCAACCAAAGCCGTTTGACCTAAGATATCATGACAAACAACACGTGCCGGATACCATGGAAAATCAAGATCTTGCTTACGCTCAATTAATTGCTTAAGCGAATCTGTTAAAGTTTCAGGTGAACAACGGCGTACCAATTGTTCAGCTAATACCCGTGAGGTATAAGGTAGTTTTGCGTAACTACCGGCGCTTATTGCTTCAACCGCCCCTCGAGTATCAAAATAATCTATATTGATGCCGCCAATTTTATAACCGGGCAACGGTTTGCGATGTTCATAATTCATAGTCATTACCTTTCGCTGATAGGTGGAACCGTTCTCGGCTTAGCGCCTTTGTAGTCAGCACTTGGACGAATAATACGGTTGTTTGAACGTTGCTCCATAATGTGAGCAGACCAACCTGTTACGCGTGAACAGACAAAAATAGGGGTAAACAATTTAGTGGGAATACCCATGTAGCTGTACGTTGAAGCATGGAAGAAATCAGCGTTACAGAATAATTTTTTGGTATCCCACATGAATTCTTCACAAGCTACTGAAATATCGTAAAGTGACGTATCACCATTCTCGTTCGCTAACTTTTCAGACCATGCTTTAATAATGACATTACGTGGGTCTGAAGTACGGTAAATTGCGTGACCAAAGCCCATGATTTTTTCTTTACGTTCAAGCATTCCCGCCATTTTTTCTTTAGCGTCGCTTGGCGATGAAAATGATTCAATCATATCCATTGCGGCTTCGTTAGCACCACCATGAAGTGGACCACGTAAAGTGCCAATAGCGCCGGTAACACATGAAAACATATCAGACAAAGTTGAAGCACATACACGCGCCGTGAAGGTTGAAGCATTAAACTCATGTTCTGCATATAAAATTAATGATACATCCATAACACGTTGATGCTGTGCTGATGGGCTTTCACTATTGAGTAAGCGCAAGAAATGTCCACCTAAAGAGTCTTCGGTTGAAGTACAGTCAATTTCTACGCCGTCATGGGAGAATTTATACCAGTAACACATGATGGCAGGAAATGCGGCTAATAACCGATTGGCGGCTTGATTTTGCTCGCTAAAATCATTTTCTGGCTCTAAATTACCTAAAAATGAACAACCGGTGCGCATAACATCCATTGGATGAGTTTCTTTTGGAATCAGTTTTAATACCGCTTTTAATGCTTGCGGTAAGTCGCGCATGGCAAACAACTCAGTTTTATAAGTGGCGAGCTCTTTTTCATTAGGGAGTTCGCCATGAAAGAGTAAATATGCGACTTCTTCGAAGGTGCTGTTTTCAGCTAAGTCAGCAATATCATAACCACAATAGGTTAAACCTGAGCCTGACTCACCAACAGTACAAAGCGAAGTTTCACCCGCACTTTGACCACGTAAGCCTGCGCCACCAATTTTTTTATCTGCTACTTTTACATCTGACATACTATTTTCCTCATATTCTTTTATTGGGTTAGCTGCTTGTATCGCTACTAACTTTATTTTATTTTATTATAATATCTGTTACTTATTTTTGCCTTCGGTGAACAAAGCATCAAGCTTTTGCTCATAGTCGTGGTAACCCAAGTAATCG
This sequence comes from Colwellia sp. MB02u-14, assembly GCF_014076915.1. Taxonomy (NCBI): domain Bacteria; kingdom Pseudomonadati; phylum Pseudomonadota; class Gammaproteobacteria; order Alteromonadales; family Colwelliaceae; genus Colwellia; species Colwellia sp. MB02u-14. The sequence continues at coordinate 19,135 of NZ_JACGUX010000069.1, read as the reverse complement.
TATAAATCCATACGCGTTTGCATATTGTCGATTTCAGCTTTTTGGTCGCCATCAGCGAGTAAGGTTTTGTAAACCGACTCAGCCGCTTTATTCATCGCACGAAATGCTGATAATGGGTAAAGTACCATTGCACAACCCCACTCACCTAATTGCTCCTTGTTCCACAATTCGGTTTGGCCAAACTCAGTAATGTTAGCAAGTACTGGCACATCTAACGCTTCAGTAAAGGCGCGATAATGTTCTTCTGTTTTAACCGCTTCGGCGAAAATACCATCGGCACCTGCTGCAACATAAGCTTTAGCCCTTTCAAGTGCAGCTGCTAAGCCTTCTTGTGCAAAAGCATCAGTGCGAGCCATGATAAAGAAGTCTTTATTAATGCGCGCATCAACAGCAGCTTTAATACGGTCAACCATTTCTTGGGTTGAAACAATTTCTTTATTCGGACGATGTCCACAACGCTTCTGCGCCACTTGGTCTTCAAGATGAACCGCCGCTGCACCTGCTTTTTCCATATCGCGAATAGTTTTAGCGATGTTAAACGCCCCCCCCCAACCGGTATCTATATCAACCAACAAAGGTAAACTTGAAGCAGAAGTAATACGTTGAACGTCAGCAATAACATCATTTAAAGAGGTCATACCTAAATCGGGTAAACCATACGAAGCATTGGCAACACCGCCACCAGAAAGGTAAATCGCTTGGTGACCTAATTGCTCTGCCATCATCGCGCAATAAGCGTTGATAGTACCCACTACTTGTAAAGGTTTGTTGTTTACTAATGCTTGGCGGAATTTTGCGCCAGGTGAAAGTTGCGTAGACATCGGGTTTCCTCTTAGTTGTCGTTGAATAATAGTCGTTAAATATTTGTTATTAAACAATAGTCATCAAATAATAATTCACATTATTAATATTTATTTATCCGTACTGTCGTTAAGCTGCAGTGCTGTTTTGCAGCGCTATTTTCTTTTCAATATTTTTTCTTGATGCGGCAATATGACGCCTCATCAAAATTTCAGCAAGTTCACCATCTCGGTCACAAATCGCTTGAATAATATTTGAATGCTCTTGAAAAGCACGAGTTGCGCGTGGGCTGTGCATACCAAATTGAATACGGTACATACGCACTAAATGATAAAGCTGTCCGCAGAGAATATTAATCAGTTGCTGGTTGTGACTACCTAAAATAACTTTATAGTGAAAGTCTAAGTCGCCCTCTTCTTGATAGTAAGAGATACCATCGATAAGGGCTTGTGAGTTGGCATGTTGAGCAAGCATATCTTGCATTTCGGCTATTTCATCGTCGCTCATGTTGATTGCGGCTTCTCGACAAGCCATACCTTCAAGTGCTTCGCGCACAACATATATTTCTAATAAGCCTTCAATAGTGCAATCGACAACTCTAGAGCCAACATTGGCTTTACGTTCAATTAAATGACATTTTTCTAAACGATTGAGGGCTTCACGCAGGGTTGAACGACTAATTTCATACTGCTTAGCTAAACCTGGCTCACTAATTTTACTGCCTGCCGCTATTTTTCCGTCAACGATAGCGTGAAGTATTGCATCAAAAACTTTATCCGCAGTAGTCACTGGTTTTTGTAAGGTTGGATTGTCTAATGCCATAAGTGTCCTAACGCCATAATTGCCTTAACCGTATAACTGTCTTAACACCAAAAGTGTTTTAGCAATACAATTGTCGACATTTACTGATTTTAGAAATTATAATAAAGCACACAGAGTAAAAGTCAAGTAGACCAAAGTATAATTGTCGACAATTCAATCGTTAAATTAGGTGTAGGCGCTGAGGGGTTTAACCAAAAAACCAGTAGCAAACCGCTATTGCTGCGGTGATCCCTGCTAAGTCAGCAAATAGGCCACAGGCGATAGCATGTCGACTATATCGAATACCCACTGAGCCAAAATAAACAGCCAAGACGTAAAAGGTGGTTTCTGTTGACCCTTGAAAAATCGACGCTAAACGGCCAGCAAAAGAATCGGCACCGTGGGTTTTCATGGTTTCAATCATCATCGCTCTCGCACCAGAGCCACTTAACGGTTGCATTAACGCCGTTGGCATCGCATCAACAAAGCGGGTATCAAAACCTAGAAACATCACTAACTGCCTAAAGCTGTCGACAATTAGTGTCAAAGCACCACTGGCACGAAACACCCCAATAGCCACTAGCATCGCCAGTAAATAGGGGATCAGTTTAATGCTTGTTTCAAAGCCTTCTTTAGCACCTTCTATAAAACTGTCGTAAACATCGACCTTTTTACGCACCGCTGCCCAAATAAATAGAATTAAAGTCGAAAAAATTAAAAAGTTACCCAAAAATGACGATTGTTCAGCAAGGGCCTGCGAGGTGAGCATCGAAAAATAAACCACTAAACCACCTACTAAGGCAATGGCAGCAGACAAATAAAGTAAAACAATTGAGTTATACAGCTTAATTTTTTGAACACTTGCCACTGCTAATAAACCAGCAAAGGTTGAAGCAAACGTTGCCAGTATAATAGGGACAAAAACATCGGTAGGGCTAGCAGCTCCCTGCTGAGCACGATAAACAAAAACAGCAACGGGAAAAAGTGTTACCGATGAGGTATTTAAAACAAGAAACAGTATTTGCGCATTTGTCGCGGTATCTTTCTTTGGGTTTAATTGCTGAAGATCTTGCATGGCTTTTAAACCAAGCGGTGTTGCTGCGTTGTCTAACCCCAAAAAGTTAGCCGATAAATTCATCGTCATAGAAGCAACAGCCGGGTGGCCTTTAGGCACTTCTGGCATTAAGCGAGTAAATAACGGAGAAATAGCGCGCGCAAGTTTGTCCATCAAACCCGCGTTTTCAGCTATTTTCATCATCCCTAGCCAAAAACTTAAAATACCAATTAAGCCTATGGCAATATCGACAGTCACTTTTGACATTGAAAAAATTGCCTGCACGAGTTGTTCAAAGATTAAAAGATTGTCAAGAAATAGCCATTGATAAATCGCTGAGCCAAAAGCAATAAAAAAGAAACTGATCCATAAACGATTTAGCACAAATATAATCTTATTAGTCACGAGGTAATGAAATTATCATGACATAAAACGAGTCGTTATTACAGGCAAAAGCGCTTGTGGAGAAGGTGTGAAGAACAAGTGCACAGCAGGTATACAAAATTCAACCACAAAAATAAAAAGCAATTCAAAAAATAATTTTATAACTTAATTATTAATAACTGACAATTAATCGAAATTAAATTAGCTTTTAAAAAAGATTACACTACAATTGATTTTACAGTTTAAATATTAATCAATTGCTCGCAACGTTTCATTTTTATTTTACTGCATTTTATTACTGCAAATAAAGTTTATTAGCGCAAGGCTCACTTCCATATGAGCCATTCCCTTGAGCCCGAACTAGTAATAGTTTCGGGCACTTTTTTGCGTGTGGTATAGGTGTTAATCTAATTTGAAAAGGCGTTTAAAGTTTGCGGTTGAAAGCGCCGCTATTTCTTCAATTGATTGCCCTCGAACACTAGCTAAAAATTTAGCAACATCAACAACATAAGCGGGTTGATTTTGTTTACCTCGATGCGGAACAGGCGCTAAATAAGGCGCATCTGTTTCAATTAAAAATCGGTCATCGGGTACTTGTTTGGCAACTTCACGTAATTCACTGGCGTTTTTAAAGGTAACAATGCCAGAAAATGAAATATAAAAGCCAAGATCAATCGCTTGTTTAGCCATGTCCCAAGATTCAGTAAAACAGTGTAAAATTCCGCCAACATTCTCTGCATTTTCTTCACGAAGCATATCCAAGGTATCCTGTTGTGCATCCCGCGTATGAATAATCAAGGGTTTATTTAATTGGTTAGCAACGCGAACATGCTTGCGAAAAGAATCAAGTTGCACCGCTTTCGTTTCAGGGGCATAAAAATAGTCTAAACCGGTTTCACCAATCGCGATAACGTTGTCTGTTTGCGACAAACGAGCAAGCTCTTCTTGGTCAATTAAATCATCTTGATTTAATGGATGAGCACCACACGACAACCAAACATTATCGTATTTAGCGGTTTTTTCTACCATGCTAGGAAATTCAGCTAATGTAACGCTAACACATAAAATTTCGCTAACTTTAGCTGCTGCCGCTGCCGCGAGGACATTATCTAGGTTACCATCAAATTCAGTTAAATCGAGCCTATCTAAGTGGCAATGTGAATCTATAAACAAACAATTTTCTCCTATAATTTTTAGTTAACTACAACGTATTTACATCGATAAGGTAGGTTCTGAAGAGCTGAGTAAGCGCCCTATCAACTGCTCTATTTGGTTACACACATTATCCTTATCTTCATCAAAACTTACCCCTATGCCTGCTGGTGTACCATTTTGGGCACCTATAGGGGTTAACCAGCAAACTTTACCGATAACAATTGATGCTTCTAAGGCGTCAGGTAAGGTCACTTCTAGTTTAATATCATCGCCTAAACTATAATGTTCGGGGGTTCGAACAAATAACCCACCATTTTTTACAAAAGGCATATAGTATTGGTACAACTCTCTGTCAGATAAAAACTCTAAGCTAAATTGGTGCATAGTTATTCCTCAAAAATTAATATCGCGAGACTTTTAGCTTATTTCTCATCGATAACCGCTGTTATATCGACGAGGAGCTTTTCAAAGACAAACTGCTTATTAGCTTGCATGAGTAACTTGAGTTGTTTAACGGCAGACAACACTAATTGATATATCGACCATATTACCTGTTCACTCAGTAATATTTCGGTTTTTAGCCAGGCATATTGTTGACGCATCAATTTAACCATCACTTTTTCTAACCAGCGTACACTGTTAGTATTTTCAGCCAGTAAACTCAATATTTCGCTACGATTTATGGGTTTATTTTGCAAAAAAGTAAAGAAACAACTTTCAAAATGTTGGTATTGGTCCTTAACAAAAGTGTCAGAGAGCTCTTTTAAATGGCTCAAATTAACAAATGGGTCAGTACCTGACTGCTTAAGTTCTGCTAATAATTTCTCGCCTACAGGCGGCCTGATATCTATAACATAACAGCGACTAATAATGGTTGGTAATAACGTTTCAAGTTCAGAGGTCAGCAATACAATAAAATTATCCGCATTGGGTTCTTCGAGCGTTTTCAATAAGGCATTTGCCGCTGATACCGTCATTTGATGCGCTGCGGTAATTAAGGTTGTTTTACAGTGACCTATTTGCGCTTTTTTTTCAAAAAAACGACTCGCTTGTCGAACTTGATCAACACCGATGCTTTTTCCTTCACTTTCAATCAGTAAATGATCAGGATAAGTATGACTTTTATGCAGTAAGCACGATTTACATATTTTACAGGGTAATAGCACTTGTTGATTATTTACAGGGTTTGCGCATGACAAAACCTGAATGAGCCATTGAGAAAGATCACTTTTACCTGCCCCTTCAACACCATTAATTAAAATGGCATGAGGCAGTTTTATTTGCGCTATTTGCTTTGATAATAAAAGCTGCTGCTGATCTAACCAACTGTGCATTAGTGTTTCCTAAAAGCGGTTATGGCTATTGATGATTTTTCAAAAAAGCGTTAACTGTCAAGCGAATATTATTATGCACGACAGGCATAGGAGCACTCGCATCAATAATTTTAATTGTCTCATCTGCTAAAGCAATTTCAAGGTATTTATTGCGCACTCGATGAAAAAACTCTATTTTTTCTAGCTCGATACGATCTAACGCACCGCGTGCTTGTGCTCTTGCTAAACCTAACTCAGGGGATATATCTAAATAGAGTGTTAACTGCGGCTTGAAACCTTTTAAGGTAACTTGAGCGATAGTATCCATAAGTTCATCGTTAAATTCTCGACCACCACCTTGATAAGCTCTCGAGCTTAAATCATGGCGATCGCCAATAACCCATTGACCTTTTTCTAACGCCGGAAGAATTCTATTGGCGAGTAGTTGGCTTCGGCTAGCGTACATCAGTAATAACTCAGTTTCTTGTGTTAATACTTCATCGTGATCGGCAGATTTTACAATGTTACGCAACGATTCGGCTAAAGGGGTTCCTCCTGGCTCTCGGGTAGTAATAAAATCAATCCCGTGCTCAGCTAATATTTTTTTTACCACCGAAATAGCTGAAGATTTTCCTGCACCTTCAATACCTTCGATGACAATAAATTGACCTTTATTCATTTTTCACTTCTTTTTAAGTTTTTATTTTAACTGATATTTTGCTACTGCTGCATTATGATCTTTTAAGTTAGTAGAAAAGATATGCTGCCCGTTCCCATTACTGACAAAATAAAAATAATCAGTTGCTAATGGGTTTAACGCGGCATGTAATGCACTTTTACCTGGCATAGCAATAGGTGTTGGCGGCAAGCCATTAATTCGGTAAGTATTATACGGTGTTTTCTCGCGCAAGTGACGATATTTGATGTCTCCATGATAACGTTCACCTAAACCATAAATAACCGTTGGGTCGGTTTGCAAACGCATTTTTTTATTTAAACGGTTAATAAACACCGATGAAATGATGCCATGTTCTGCATTTTCACCACTTTCCTTTTCAATAATTGACGCCATAATCAACGCTTGATACTTATTTTCATAAGGCAAAGGATGTGCACGACTTCCCCAAGCTAAATTTAGTTCAACTGTCATTTTTTGTTGGGCACGTTTTAATAATTCTATATCTGTTGTACCTGCAGTAAAAGCATATGTTTCAGGGTAAAAAAGCCCTTCTGGGTTTGTTTGCTCAATATTGAGTTCGCTAACAATATCAGCCACCGAACTTTGCTGCAGGGTCTGCACTAGGTTATCCATTTCACTTAGCTGTATTAGCCATTGTTTAAAGGTTGTTCCTTCAATAAAAGTGACGCTAAATTGATACTCTTTACCTACAACTAATTGCACTAATAAACGCTCGATAGAGCTACCCTTATTAACTTGATAAGTACCCGCTTTTATATTGGCATACTCAGGTTTTAGCCGAACATAATTACGTACCCAAAAACGACTTGCAAGCCAGCCTTCATTGATCAATTGCTGAGAAAACCGACTAAACGAGGTGCCCTCTTTAATCGTTAATAATTGAGTGGTTGAAATATTAAGTGGTTGTTTAATCTGATAGAAGGTATAAGCAACCAATGAAGCACTTAATATGAGCAGCGCTATAAATGAAACGGATAATAATATCTTAAATTTTTTCATGCTCTACTTAACATCCTGTATAAATTTAATCATCTCATGGCATGGTATTAGTGCTAATGGTTGATTTTGAAATTGTCTAATCGGCATAATCCCCATAACACTGTTACAAATGAACATTGCGTCAATATATTTAAGCCCTAAAAGCTTTTCTTTGACGACCATTATTTTACGATCATTATTACAACACTGTAAAATATGATTACGCATTAGCCCCTCAACACCTGATTCATTTAATTGTGGCGTATACCAACAATTATCCTTTAGCCAAAAAACATTTGCCGCACTCGCTTCAATAATATCATCAAAGTAATTCAGTACTAATAGATCATCCTCCTCTCGGTTATCAACTTCTTGGCGAATAAGCACTTGCTCAAGTCGATTTAGGTGTTTTATCCCTGAGAGTAATGGGTTTACACCTAACTTCAATGAAGATACACCTAAGTGAATACCCTGTTGTTGCATATCGGCATAATGTTTAGGGAAATCATGGAAGGTGATAATAACGTTACTTGTTAAGCAACCTTGTCGAGAATAACCTCGTCCGCCATCCCCCATCGTTATAATGATTTTCGCCACCGACAAAGCGTAACGCTGGGCTACAGCAATTAATTCACAAGTAACGTCATCCATGTCTGGCAAGGGAATATTGAGTGTTTCGCAACTTCGTGTTAATCGTTCGATATGGGCCGATAATAACGCGACATGGCCGTTAACCACTTTCGCAGTGGTAAACACGCCGTCGCCATAAGCTAACCCACGGTTATTGATTGATAAGTGTTGTTCTGCTTGGCCATTAATACTTTGATAATACATATTGGGTTTCATTAGAAATAGAAAAGCCTGAATACTGATGACTAGTATTCAGGCTTAAACAATTAACTGCAAGGTTTAGTTGATGATATCTATCGGTTATGACGCTTAAACTTTTTTAAAGATTAATGAACCGTTCGTACCGCCAAAACCAAAGGAGTTACATAAGGCATATTCTAAATTCACATCACGTGCCGTATGAGCAATGTAATCTAAATCACAGCCTTCGCTTGGGTTATCTAAGTTTATTGTCGGTGGTACCATATTATTCATCAAGGCTTGCACAGTAAAAATAGTTTCAACCGCACCTGCAGCACCCAACAAATGACCTGTCATTGACTTTGTGGAACCCATCATCACTTTATAAGCATGGTCGCCAAACACCGATTTTACCGCATTTGTCTCAGCAATATCACCTGCTGGTGTTGATGTGCCGTGGGCATTAATATAACCAATGTTACTTATATCAACTTTAGCATCATTAATCGCGTTAATCATCGCACGCGCGCCACCTTCACCATTCGCTGGTGGTGATGTCATATGATAAGCATCAGCACTCATTCCAAAGCCAACAAGCTCTGAGTAAATTTTTGCGCCACGAGCTTTTGCATGTTCATACTCTTCAAGCACTAGAACACCGGCACCATCGCCAAGTACAAAACCATCACGGTCTTTGTCCCATGGGCGCGAAGCTTGCTCTGGTGCATCATTTCGTGTTGATAATGCACGTGCAGCGCCAAAGCCACCAATACCGGTACGTGTTGATGCCTTTTCAGCCCCACCCGCTAACATAGCGTCAGCATCGCCATAGGCTATCATACGGGCCGCATGTCCAATATTATGAACCCCACTCGTACAAGCGGTAGCTATAGAAATATTAGGGCCTCTTAAACTATGCATCATAGATAAATGACCAGAAATCATATTAATGATGGTTGAGGGCACAAAAAATGGTGACAACTTGCGAGGCCCCGCATTTAACATTTTTTCGACGTTTTCTTCAATAAGCCCTAGACCGCCAATACCCGCGCCAACAGCAACGCCAATTCTATGGGTGTTTACATCATTAACTTCAAGACCAGAGTCTTTGAAAGCCTGTGCACCTGCAGCAACACCGTATTGAATAAAAAGATCCATTTTTTTAGCATCTTTTCGTGCAATATAGTCTTCTGCATTAAAGTTTTTGATTAAACCGGCAAACTTGGTCGTGTATGCAGACGTATCAAAATGTTCAATGTTACTAATACCACTTTTACCCAGCAATAAATTTTGCCAAGTAGATTTAGGACAATTGCCCAAAGGGCTTAACATACCAAGACCGGTAACAACAACGCGTCTCATGGCTATGTGCCTCCGCTAAGAGTTTATAAGGGATAGGAAGTCATTACATTCTCATTTAGAGAAAGTAACAAACTGAAATCGTAGATAAAAAAACAGGCGGTAAAAACCGCCTGAATATGTACTTTAAATTCTCATTTAAAAAGCTTTACTTGAAAGCCAATAATTACGTTGTAATTATTGGTTAGCAGTTACGTAATCAACAGCTGCTTGAACAGTAGTGATTTTTTCAGCTTCTTCGTCTGGAATTTCAGTATCAAATTCTTCTTCTAACGCCATTACTAATTCAACAGTGTCTAAAGAGTCAGCACCTAGGTCGTCAACAAAAGAAGAGCTAATTTTAACTTCTTCTTCACTTACACCTAATTGTTCAATAGTAATTTTTCTTACGCGTTCTTCAATAGTACTCATTTTTTTTCCTTTCTAGAAAATATAATTTTTCATAATTGTGTGTAGTTTATTCGTCAACAGCCTAGCTTGCAAGCTTCTAATTTTAATTTTCGTCTGGTCTAACCTGTTGACTGCTCTAAAATTGTTCAATTTATTGCCTTGTTAAAACTCAGCAAACAAATTAAACCATATACATACCGCCGTTTACATGCAATGTTTCACCGGTAATATATGCTGCGCCATCAGAAGCTAGAAAAGCAACTGCGTTTGCAATTTCTTCAGGTTTACCTAAGCGATTGGCAGGAACTTGAGAAAAAATACCTTCTTTTTGCTCATCAGTTAATGTTTGTGTCATATCTGTATCGATAAACCCCGGCGATACAGTATTAACAGTTATGCCACGAGATGCAACCTCGCGTGCCAATGATTTTGTAAAACCAATCAGTCCTGCTTTGGCTGTTGCATAATTTACTTGCCCTGCATTACCCATCGTCCCTACTACTGAGCCAATATTAATAATGCGACCATTGCGTTTTTTCATCATACCGCGAATAACCGCTTTACTGATTTTAAACACGGATGAAAGATTGGTATCAATAATATCTTGCCATTCATCATCTTTCATTCGCATAAATAAATTATCGCGCGTAATACCAGCATTATTGACTAAAATATCAATGCCACCATGGTTTTCTTTAATAGAAGCGAACAATGCTGCAATTGAATCATTGTCGGTGACATTAAGCACTAAACCATGCCCTTCACCTAAATATTCGCTAATTTTTTCAGCGCCGTGTGCTGATGTTGCTGTACCTAAAACCGTTGCTCCCAAGGCTTTAAGTTGCGTAGCAATCGCTTTGCCTATACCACGACTTGCGCCAGTCACTAAGGCGACTTTTCCTTCTAAAGAAAACATATTTTATCCTATTTAATTGTTTCTAATGCTTTAGTCAATGATACTTGATCATTAACTGAAACACTGATAATTGATTTATCGATACGCTTAATTAACCCTTGTAATACTTTGCCTGGGCCAGCTTCTACAACCAATGAAATACCATTACTTGCTAGTTTTTCAATCGTTTCTGTCCAACGTACCGGACTATATAATTGTTTAATTAAGGCTAATTTAATCGCAGCAACATCAGTTTCTGCCACTACGTCAACATTATTTACCATAGGGATCAGTGGCGTATTAAAGGTAATTTGGCTAAATTCTTCAGCAAGCTTATCCGCGGCATCTTTCATTAATGCACAATGCGACGGAACGCTCACAGGTAAAGGTAATACACGTTTTGCGCCCGCTTCTTTACATAACACTCCAGCGCGCTCTACAGCATCTTTATGCCCCGCAATAACGACTTGCCCGGGTGAATTAAAATTTACCGCCGCAACGACATCATCACCTTGTGCTTTTTCACAGGCATCGATAATCGCTTGATCATCAAGACCAATAATAGCAGCCATAGCGCCAACACCTTCAGGCACCGAGGCTTGCATGAATTCGCCACGTTTTTCTACTAGCTTAACACCTTCCGTTAAAGAAATAACACCGGCACAAACTAACGCTGAATACTCACCTAAACTATGACCTGCTAACATTGCAGGCTTACAATCAGACTGAGATGCCCATAAACGCCATAATGCGACACTGGCTGTTAATAGAGCGGGTTGTGTGAAGTTTGTTTGGTTTAATTTTTCAACAGGACCTTCAGCAATTAATTGCCAAAGGTTATAACCTAAAGCAGCTGAAGCTTCTGAAAACGTATTTTGTACAACTTCATTGTCAGCAAAATCAGCTAACATACCAACGGTTTGAGAACCTTGGCCGGGAAAAACAAACGCTAAATTATTTTGCATTTTATTACCTAATGTTTATTGGTTTTTAATTAAGTATGCATCAATGATACTTAATGAATTGTTTTCTTGTTGAAAAAAAACAATTTTTTAAATACATTTTACCTTAGATAAATACTCATAACTTATTTACGACCACAAGCAAAACCATTTTCAAGCTTGTCTTTAATTCGATCCGGTACTTGGCGTTCAACTTCTTTTATCGCTTCTAATATAGCCATATAAAAAGCCTTTGAACTCGCATCGCCGTGACTCTTGACTACAATGCCGCGTAATCCTATCAGACTTGCGCCGTTATACTGGTCGGGGTTCAGGGGTTTGAAGAGTTTTTTTAACGTTGAGGACAATAATCGACCAACAATTCGGGTAAAAAGGTTGCGTGACAACACCGTATTCATTTTTTGATAGACTAAGCGAGCAACACCTTCACAGGTTTTCAAGGCAACATTACCCACAAAGCCATCACAAACAATCACATCTGCTTTATTCGTAAAAATGTCATTACCTTCAACAAAGCCAATATAATTAATTTCATTATTTTGTGCTAGCATCGCAGCGGTTAGCTTTATGTGGTCACTACCTTTCATTTCTTCTTCGCCCATATTCAATAATGCGATGCGTGGCGCTTTAATACCATCGACTTGCTCAGCCATGACAGAGCCCATAACCGCAAACTGATACAAAATATTAGAGTCACAAAAAACATTTGCGCCTAAGTCGAGCATAAAGACATGTTTATTTTCATCATGAGTGGGTAGAGAAGAAATTAATGCAGGCCGTTCGACACCCGTTAATGTTTTTAAGACAAAATGAGCCATTGAAAACAGCGCACCGGTATTACCCGCACTTACACACGCTTGCGCTTTTTTCTCATGCACAAGATCAAGTGCTTTACGCATTGAAGAATTCTTTTTGCTGCGCAGTGCAACAATAGGTTTATCGTCCATAGCCACGACTTGAGTGGTTGGAAAAATTGATAATTGAGGATGTTCAAGACACTGTTTTTTTGATAATTCAGCGTTGATAATATCGGCATCACCACAAAGAATGAGATGAAGTTCAGGAATTTTTCTAACTGCTAAAATAGCAGCAGGTATTGTTATAAGGGGGCCTTTATCGCCCCCCATAACATCTAACGCTATGGTTAGACTATTCAAAGCAATCAGCTTACTTATTGATTACTTGAACACCTTTGTAAAAGCCATCAGCTGTTACATGATGGCGACGGTGTGTTTCACCAGATACTGGATCTACTGATAAATTTTCTGTTGTTACTGCGTCATGTGAACGGCGCATGCCACGTCTTGAACGAGACTTTTTGCTCTTTTGAACTGCCATTAGCTACTCCTAAAATCGGTTAATCGTTAATAATTAAATAAATTGTTTATTTAAATTTCTGTAATACATCAAAAGGGTTTGGTTTTTCTAGCTCTTCAGGCAATTCGCCCCATACACTGTCAACTGGTGCCTGACACTGACTAGGCTCATGCTTTGCTATTAATGGAATTGCGAGTAATAACTCTTCTTCCACTAATTCTAGCAGGTTAACTTCACCATTTTCATCTAATTCTATTGCGTCATAATATGACGGCAATGCTTCAGCGGCTTCATCATTCTTGGCTGGACTAAGAGTAAACTCTATATCCAAATCAAAAATTAATGATTCAGTACAACGCTGACAAATTAATGCTACTGATAAGACTCCTGAGCCTGAGATTACATTCAAGCCTAGATCATCTACATCAAATTTAACATTAACCTGCATATGCTCATTGCATGGAGTACACACATCAAGCAATCTAGTCATCCCCGACACTTCAAAGAAGCCGTCACACACCAACCTACGTTGGGCGCTCTTTCGGGGGTTTATCATTATCGGGAGTTTAAGATTTTGCATAAGGCGCGCATGTTAATGTGCTTGCCCTCTTCTGTCAAAAGAAAAATAACAAATTTTGTTTAAAAACTAAAGAAAGCCCACATATTATTACTTAACTGTTTATATTTTGAGTAATTCCTGTGAAAACCTTAATTTTAGCTTCAACATCGCCTTTTCGAAAGATTATTTTAGAAAAATTAAATTTAGCCTTCAAGTGTGCAAAACCGAATATTGATGAAACAGCATTAGCTGATGAAACAGCCATCGAGCTTGTTGAACGTTTAGCCATAGAAAAAGCAAAAGCTGTTGCTCGTGAATTTCCAAATGCACTGATCATCGGCTCAGATCAAGTGGCTTTATCTGAAGGGAAGATATTAGGTAAACCTCACAATTTTGAAAATGGCTTTAAACAACTCGCTAGTTTCAGTGGTAAAGCGGTAGAGTTTCATACTGGCTTATGTGTATTCGACAGTTCAACAGGAAAGTCACTGTCTTTAGTTGAATTGTTCACTGTACATTTTAAAAAATTATCAACACAAGAAATTACCGCTTATCTAAATATTGAACAACCCTATAACTGTGCTGGAAGTTTTAAAAGTGAAGGGCTAGGCATTTGTTTATTTAAGAAACTTGAGGGTGACGATCCTAACACCCTAATAGGCTTACCCTTAATTAAACTTATTAGCTTGCTCAAGGCCCAAGGTTTAGATGTTTTGGAAGAACAATAGATCAATAATAAAAAGTAAAATAAAACAGCCCCAACAATTATCCTTTGGTCAATAAATAAGAATATCAAAAGGTAATAGCAAAAGCCGACTTATTTTATAGCTTTACTGCGGTATTTAACAAGAGTTGATGTAATTCAGCCAACGAGTCAACAATAGCTTTTGGCTGGAACTTTGACAGTACCTCATCATCATGCACGCCATAAGTCACACCTATGCTATCAACCCCTGCCCTTTGCGCCATTTCAAGGTCGAAGGATGTATCGCCTATCATCACGGCTTCATGTTTTTGGATATGTAATTCTTTTAACAAACTGTTGATCATATCAGGGTCTGGTTTTGAAATGCTTTCATCGGCACAGCGAGAGGCATGGAAGAAGTGCTCGGTATCACTCGCTTGCCATACTCGTTGTAAACCTGCCCGCGCTTTACCTGTAGCAACCGCTAATAATTTTTTTTCTTTTTTTAAATTAACCAGTAATTCAAGTGCATAGTTAAACAAAGGCGTTGGCGTGGTATTAACTTCAACATACTGATGCTTATATTGTTCTGTAAATTGTTGTATCTGTGCTTCATGTAAACTTGGAAATAAAGTTTTAATCGCTTTCGGTAAACTTAAACCGATAATTTGTTTAGCTTGCTGATAGCAAGGAGGTTCAAGTGCTAGTGCAATAGCACTCGCTTGCATTGAGAAAACAATACGATCGACAGAGTCCATCAAAGTACCGTCCCAATCAAAAATAACCAATTTATAATGGTGCATACATTCTCTTTTAATAATTAATTTATTATCGACTTAATTTACTGATCAGTACTTGGCTTTACATAGGTATAATATAGGAAGGAGAAGCGTGATACTGAAATCGTTTCTGCATCACGCTGGAGAAAATTACTTAAGCTTTGTCAGTAAATTTTGTAATGAATGTTCTAAAGGCGCTTCTACTTTCATTTTTTCGCCCGTGTTAGGATGAGTAAACTCAATACTCGCCGCGTGCAAAAACAACCGTTTTAAACCAAGTTTTCTCATGTCTTCATCAAAGTTTTCATAGCCATATTTTGAATCACACGCTATAGGATGGCCTTTAATTTGGCAATGAACACGAATTTGATGCGTTCGCCCAGTTACGGGGAAAGCGCGAATCAGTGTGGCATTTTCAAAGTTTTTCAGCACTTTAAAACGTGTTTCAGCTTCTTTACCATTAATATTATCAACAACAACAACACGTTCGCCGGATTTCAAATCATTCTTTTTCAAACCTTCGGTGACACGCGTTAATTTAGTCGACCATTGTCCCTTAACCAGTGCATGATAATATTTTTGCACGGTTTTGCTGCGTAACTGCTCATGCAAGTGACGTAAAGCTGAACGTTTTTTAGCAATAACTAAGCAACCCGAAGTATCTCTATCAAGTCGATGAACAAGTTCAAGCATTCTTGCGTCAGGACGTAGAGCTCGCATAGCTTCAATTAAGCCAAAACTTAAACCACTGCCACCATGTACTGCCATGCCAGAAGGTTTATTAATAACAATTAAACGGTCATCTTCAAATAATATTTGCTTCTCTAAATTGGCAACAACATTTAATTTTGTTGAAACTTCATTGGTATTTTCAGAAATACGAATGGGTGCTACACGAATCAGATCCTCATCTTGAATTTTGTATTCTGGTTTAGTCCGTTTTTTATTAGCCCTAATTTCACCTTTTCTTAACAGGCGATAAATCATGCTTTTCGGCACGCCTTTTAAGGTTTTTAATAAAAAGTTATCTATTCTTTGACCAGCGTCTTCGCTATCGATTGTATAAAATCGAACTTGGGGTTTTGTATTTTCATTCATAAAAGTCAGTTTAACATATATATTTTCATTTTTGAGTAATTAACTCAGCGATTTAATTGCCTTTTGCCTCAATTAAGTGGGATAATCTTAGCGTTATTGTTTATTTAAGACAATAAGGTTAAAAATAGAAGCTTTTAGCGAAACGTAAGAGGCAAAATGCGGCCACATTAATGTGCGTTATCTCGATAAATTATTATCGCCGACACATTAACCGAACGGCCTGTTGCAAGTATTGACCTGAATAACAAGTCAAAAAACGGCATAAACATTTTAGTCCCGCGCAACGAAAGCTATTTTGTATTTATAATGATATAAACCAAATTAGATAAGTTTCCATCGAGCAACAACCCGAATAGTAAGCCAAATCGCCGAACTTCAAACTGCTCAACAAATATCAATTTGATAATATCGAGCACAGCACGATTTGCTGCGCGCATGAAGAAACAATTTTTCTTGGGTGAAGGTCACCTGAGGGTACAATCAGATTAAATAACAGCTTACAGCGTAATATGGCGCTGTAATATGACACCCGAGAGGTTGACAACTTGCTGTTACCATAGCGATAAATTGCTTTGTGTTCGAAGCTTATAGTGTTGTGACTAAACCGAGTCACTAAAACTATGAAACGTATGTTAATTAACGCTACACAATCGGAAGAGTTACGTGTAGCACTTGTCGATGGTCAACAACTTTATGATTTAGATATCGAAAGTCCTGGTCATCAACAAAAAAAATCAAATATTTACAAAGCAAAAATTACGCGTATAGAGCCCTCTCTAGAAGCTGCATTTGTTGACTATGGCGCAGAGCGTCATGGTTTCCTACCGATGAAAGAAATCGCACGCGAATACTTCCCTAAAGGTTATACCTTCCAGGGTCGTCCAAATATCAAAGAAGTCTTGCGCGAAGGCCAAGAAGTTATTGTTCAAATTGATAAAGAAGAACGCGGCCAAAAAGGCGCAGCATTAACGACTTTTATTAGTTTAGCGGGCAGCTATTTAGTATTAATGCCTAACAATCCTCGTGCTGGTGGTATCTCTCGTCGCATTGAAGGTGATGAGCGTACTGACTTAAAGACCTCTCTAAACAAACTAGATTTACCAAAAGGCATGGGATTAATTGTTCGCACTGCTGGTGTTGGTAAAGACTACGAAGAGCTAGACTGGGATTTAAATGTTTTATTACATCACTGGAAAGCTATTTCAGAAGCGGCTGAAACAAAACCTGCTCCTTTTTTAATTCATCAAGAAACTAACGTTATTTTACGTGCTATTCGTGATTATTTACGTCGTGATATCGGTGAAGTGCTAATTGATCGCCCGAAAACATTCGAAAGCGTAAAAAAACATATTGAAGTGGTTCGTCCAGACTTTTTAAGTAAAATTAAACTCTACACCAACGATGTCCCTCTCTTTACCCATTACCAAATTGAAACACAAATTGAATCAGCCTTTCAACGTGAAGTAAGACTTCCTTCAGGTGGTTCAATCGTTATTGACCCAACTGAAGCAATGACATCAATTGATGTTAACTCTGCCCGTGCAACAAAAGGTAGTGACATAGAAGAAACGGCATTCAATACTAACTTAGAGGCTGCTGAAGAAGTTGCTCGTCAATTACGTTTACGTGATTTAGGCGGTTTAGTCGTTATTGACTTTATTGATATGACACCAGTGCGTCATCAACGTGAAGTTGAAAATCGTATGCGTGACGCTGTAAAACAAGACAGAGCTCGCATTCAATTAGGCCGTATTTCTCGTTTTGGCTTATTAGAAATGTCACGTCAACGTTTACGCCCTTCTATCGGTGAAACCAGTCAAGGCGTTTGTCCTCGTTGTAACGGTACAGGGCACGTACGTAGTGTTGAATCATTAGCTTTGTCTATTTTGCGTTTAATGGAAGAAGAAGCCATTAAAGAAAATACGCAACATGTACAAGCTCAAGTTCCTGTACCCGTAGCGACTTACCTTTTGAATGAGAAACGTCGTTCAGTATTTCATATTGAAAAACATCACAGCGTTAATATTCTTATTATTCCTAATCCTCATATGGACACACCGCAATATGAAGTACTTAGAGTAAGAACAGACGAAAGTGTTGAAGAAGCCAGTTACGAAAGAACCATTACTGAAGCTTCAGTTGAAGAAGCAGTAATGCCAAAATTTGACAAGCAAGCCGCTAAACGCGACGAGCCTGCATTACAGGGTATGTCTTCCCCTAAGCAATCAGCACCTTCAACCATCGTTAAACCAATAGCTCCAACAACTGCGGTTACAAAAGAATCTGCAGGATTATTTGATGGTTTAGTGAAATGGGCTAAAGCACTATTTGTTACTGAAGAAGTTGCACCTGAGGTTGTTGAGCCAGTTAAGAAGCCAGAAACGAGTAGTAATGAGCGTCGTCCTCAGCGTAGTCGTCAAGGACAACGTCGTAACAATAATCGCAATGAAAATCGTAACGACACTAGAAATGTAAATCGTAACGACAAGCGCAATGATGCTCAAAATGAAGAACGCGCTGAATTAAAAACTAACATTAATGACAATAAAGACAACATTAATGAAAATAAAGATAACAAGCAAAATAAACAGCCTCGTAAAGCGTCAGTAGAGCGTAATATTAAGCCTAAAGAAGAAAAAACGACGGTACGCCGTCAGCGTCGCACTAATACGAAGAAAATACGTATTGTTGACGAAAACTCAACGGTTGTTAATAATGCCGCGTTAAGCAAAATAGCCGCAGAAGAAAATACTCAAGTAGCTGCTAAAGTTGATGAAGCGTTAACAGTTGAGACAGTGGTTGCTCAACCTGATACGACACAGCCAGAGCTTAGTGAGACTAAATCAACTGATGAACAACGTCCTAGAAACCGTCGTTCACCTAGACATTTACGTTCTAATGGACAACGTCGTCGCCAATCTTCAGATAACGCTGCAACTGAAAACCCTGCAGTTGTTTCAAATATAGAAGTAAGTGAAGACCCTGTTCAATCAAGATACCCTGAAACGCCTGTAGTTGAAACACCTGTTGTTGAAACGCCTGTGGTTGAGACACCTGTGGTTGAAACGCCTGTAGTTGAAACGCCGGTAGTTGAG
>NZ_JACGUX010000068.1:0-45220 GCF_014076915.1 Colwellia sp. MB02u-14 | reverse complement strand
AAAATAAAAATAAAAAACACAAAAATATTATCAACTCCTGATGGAGCTAAAGTTTTTATTGATAATCAGTTTTTTGGGGTCACACCTTTTCATAAATATGTACCTTTAGGAAAGCATGAATTAAAAATTGTTAAAGCAGACTATCAAGAGCTAACGAGCACCATCAATATCACCCAAGATGAAGTTCATTTATCAAGTTTCACCTTATCTATTATTGCCAAACCTAAAGTTATTGATGTTCAAACCATAAAAGAGAAAGCTAGCGGAGGAGATTTAGAATCTCAATTTCAACTAGGGGTTTTGTATTTAAAAGACAAAACAAAAATACATGATGGAATCAATTGGTTAAGACAGTCAGCAAATCAAGGTTATATGAAGGCACAACATCAATTAGCGAATGAGTATTTTGGTGGAGAAAATATTGTTCTCGATGATGAGCAAGCTTTAAAATATCACTTAATGGCAGCACATCAGAATAATTTAGGGTCACAATTTCAATTAGGGAGAATATTCTTTCATGGCTGGGGGCAAGACAAAGACCTTGAAAAGGCAATTAAGTGGTTATTAATGGCAGCAAATGGAGGCTATGTAGAGGCTTTTGGGTACTTAGGTCATATTTATGGTGGTAAAAATCATAGCGAATTTAACCAAGAAAAAGCTATTTATTGGTCTAAGCTAGGTTCAGAGTTTGGGGATGAAGCCGCATATGTGGAGCTAGGTTCCGCCTACTTATTTGGAGAAGGTGTTAATCAAGATACAAAGAATGCAGTGTTGTGGTACATGAAAGCCTTAGAGGCAAAAGATAAGGTTGTATGGTCAAATGCAGCATCTTGGTTAGGTACAATATATGAGAATGGCTTTGGGATTTCATCTGACTTTGCTAAAGCAATTTCATTTTATAATGAAGCTATTGAAATCGATGGTAATATCACAGCTGCATATAACCTAGCGAATATGTATCTACAAGGTCACGGTGTAGACGTCAGTTACCTAAAAGCCGTTGAATTAATGAAAATTGCCCATAACAAGGGTAGAAAAGATGCTACTGAATGGTTGACTCGAAACGGTGAACTATAATCTCTGCTAGCATTTACACTTGGAATAATAACTCAGGGGGAAGCTTAATCCTGAGTTCCCTCACATTACAGCTTTTCAATTACTTATAGAAAAGCTATTGAGCATTGATATCAAATTTTACTTTTATTTCTATTTATCCATTTAAATAAAACATCAGAATTGACATTGTTATACCTAGCAATATTGGATGAATAATCAGTTACCTCGTTGCCTGCGGAGTGGGGCTCAATTTAGTTAATTTAAAATCCCCTGACTTTTTTAAGTCATTAAAATATTAAAATTCAAACTTTTGTTAATTCTTACTATTTCAGCACGTTTATATAATTGAACCCAATAAAAGCGGAACAATTATGACGAACTCTGAATATTTTAATGTTGAATTAATTAGCACTACCTCACCAGCTTACAAAAGAAACAATAGAAAATATAAAAGAATAAGTGACAAAGTTCGTCAATATAAATCTGTTGATCATTATGCATCTAGCTATAACAAAGCTCTTTTGAAATGGGAGTTTGTTGTTCAAAGTATCCTTTCTTCAATATCAAATGAAAATAGAAACAGAATCCTCAAATTTACCGATAAAACATCAAATGTAAGGTTTAGAGAAATTGACTTTATAGCTGAGCCTACAGCTAATGCACTTATTTTTTGTGAATTAAAATTAAAAGAAAAATTTAATGCTGAAATAGGAAAAAAAGCATCAGGTTGGGCACAACTTAATAAATCAATATCTATAGCTGAAGAAAATTTTAATACCCTTAGTGGTCTTTCAATTTGCGTAGATATGTCACTTATATATGGTTTAGAGACTGAAGCGAATGAAGATGATTACTGTCAAATAGGCGACCTTGAAAAATCATTAACATCTCCATTATTAGAGAAACGGACTTTGTGGTTAAGCTCAATTGAAATATCAAGTCTGGCAATAAAGATGGGATTGTTAACACAGTCTGATGTTGCCGAAATGAAAAAACTTCATAAAGAATATAAAAATCCTCTATCTGTTTTGAATGACGAAACAGACCATATAAGCAATAACCCTTTTCAAAACTTATCATCATTATTTGATAACAGTGCTAATAAAAATTCACTTGAAACTCTTCATTAATAAATAAGGAAAAATCATGGCTAGCAAAGGCATTAACAAAGTAATTTTAGTCGGGAACTTAGGTCAAGAACCTGAAATACGAGTATTTCCAAGTGGCGGTTCAGTTGCCAATATCACTATTGATTGTGATGAACCACAGTTCTAAATTTGGATAATTTAAACCAGTTTGCTTTTTTGTTTATCAAACATTTTAGCTTCTTAATAGATCTAGGCTTTTTATCGTCCAGCCTAGCTCTTAATAATCACAGGACGTAGAGTATTAAAAATGAAAAATATATTTGTAACTGTTTTGCTACTGTCAACTCTTACTGCTTGCGGTGGTTCAGGAACTGATTCAGTTTCTGACTCATCACAAAATCAAGCCCCTGTAGCTAATGCAGGCATAGATCAGAATGTTGTTACAACATCAGTGGTTACACTTGATGCTAGTGCGAGTTCTGACTCTGATGGTGACACCCTGTCTTATTCATGGTCATTAACATCATTACCTGAAAATAGTGGTGCATCATTAACTAATTCAACGGGAGCTTCACCTACTTTTACTACTGATATTGATGGTTCATATGTTGCTCAACTTCTTGTTAATGATGGTACAGAAAATAGTGTTGCTGACACTGTGACTATTGTTGCAACAACACCAAACTCTGTTCCTGTTGCAGAGGCAGGTACAGATCAAAATGTTGTAACCACAACTATAGTGACACTAGATGCTAGTGCAAGTTCTGACTCTGATGGTGACACCCTGTCTTATTCATGGTCATTAACATCATTACCTGAAAATAGCAGTGCATCATTAAGTGATTCATCTAGTGCTGTACCAACATTTACGGCTGATCTTGATGGCACATATGTCGCGCAACTTATCGTTAATGATGGCACTGATGATAGTGTAGCTGATACTGTAATTATAGTGGCAGAAACAGCAAACTCTATTCCCGTAGCTAATGCAGGTAATGATCAGAATGTAGTTACCACATCAGTGGTTACACTTGATGCTAGTGCAAGTTCAGATTCTGATGGTGATACATTAACGTATACATGGTCATTAACAACTTTACCTGAAAATAGCAGTGCATCATTAAGTGATTCATTTAGTGCTGTACCAACATTTACGACAGACCTTGATGGTTCATATGTTGCACAACTGATTGTTAATGATGGCACCGAAGATAGTGTAGCTGACACTATAACTATTATTGCAGCAACAGAAAATTCTATTCCTGTAGCTAATGCAGGCATAGATAAGAACATACTCGCTGGGAATATGGTGTCACTTGATGCAAGTGGAAGTTCAGATGCTGATGGCGATCTCTTATCATATACCTGGTCTTTTGTATCAAAACCAACTGGAAGTAGTTCTGTACTTGATAATGAACAAGCCGAAACTCCAAGTTTCACACCTGATTTGGATGGTAGTTATGTTTTTAGTTTAATTGTTAATGATGGTTTGGAAGATAGTTTATCTGATAATGTTACAATTGAAGCAATACAACCTAAAGTCAGATTATATAAAGATAGTGGGAGCTTTTTTGGAGGAACCTTTAATGAGGTTTCATTACCATACTCATCAAATGGAACGGTAACTGCGAGTGTATCAGGTATTCCAACCCCTACAACGTACTCATTGGGCACTTTTAAATTGCTAGCTGAAGGGCAAAACTTTACGGTTATCAATGTTACTGTGACTGATAATACGACACAAGTTACTCCATATTTTACAGTTATATCTGATGATTATGAGTTAGTTGATGGTACGGAAGTTGAATTTGAATTAATTTCACCTTTAACTAGAGGAGCTACAGTAACGCTTCATTTTAGTTTTGAAATTCAAGAAACAGGTGATGCATTTTCTTCTAGTTATACATTTACTAGTAATTAAAACAAAGCCTACAAGTTGTTTAAATGGAAAATAACGGTTGGCTATCCAACTGTTATTTTCTGCTTGCCAAACGTACCGATACAAAAGCGAATTTGAATTCAGCACTAATCAGTTAGTGCTGTTGTCTTTAATGTAGTAAATAAGAGCCTTCAGGCATCAAATCACATCGTCCCCAATGAGTTTGCAGCGGTCATAGCTACTGTTCATATTCTATAACTGTATTTTGTTTGTTTGATAATGAAATTAGTCTCAAAACTGATTTTGTGACCGTCCGCTATGCCAATGACTTTCAACTCAGCTATCGACTTGCTTAGATCAACTAACTGATGTTCAGTTGACCGATATAAACACTCTTAATTTCAAATCCTTACTTCTTATTGGTTCACAAAGTGAACTTTTTATTAGTGGCAAACCTAATGTTATTAGGTGGTAAGAGTGAATGTCATTAGGTGGCAGTGTTGGGTGATAATGACGGGCAGTTCAGATTTGATTGGTTGGCTCAATTGATGTAATTGTTCATATAGGTCGATATCGATTCGACATACTATTAATCGAAAGTTAAATTGTTTTTTTTGTCCATTTTTGGATTATGGAACCTTTTTCATGCGGCTAATTAATCAACATAATTCAGTTTCTCCACCACCTCCACCACCTCCGTCGATCCAATTTTTATGGTCAGCTTTCAACTGATTAAACGTTTCTTCTTTTTCAACCAAATTGTAATCAACTGAATTTTGGTAAAGGTAATCGTTATGCTCTTTTTGTTCCCATTTAAACTGCTTGTCTGAGCCAAATAGAGCCTTAAGTAATTCCATTATAGTTTGACTCATAATCATTATTTGATATGCCTGTTTTGAGCTACAGAAAGTAAAACCAGCACTTAATTTTGCGTTGCTTCTTTTACGCACTTTTACCTTCGCTTTAAACACTTTAATTTTAGCAAACTGCACTTCAGTAATATCAACAGAGATGCTTAGTTTAAGTTCATTGTTGCCAATGCCAAAAGCTGCGTTATCACGCTCTGGCACGTAGCTAACGCCTTCTTTTCTCTGAAGATTTGGAAATGTCAGCCTGCTTTTTTTAATCCTGCTGGCAGCCAACCATGCACCGTCATCGGCTTTAAATGAAAGACCAATTATCTTACCCTCATCATCCAGTCTTGCTTTAACTTCAATGCCTTTATTAGCTAGAGCAAGAACAAGTTTTGTCATCGTGTTCGGTAGTTTGCCGCCATTTTCAGTTTGAATTTGATTAAATCTGGCTCTGATGATCGCACCCCAGTCACTAGATTCTGCTTCTTTGCGTGAACCGTAATGCTTTAGTTCGCCTTTGCTAAAGTGCTTGCCCCAATTTTGATCTGGGCTTTCAAGTTTTTGTAGATTGTATTTATTTTCAAGCCTTCTTATAGAGTCAAATCCAAGCATTACATCGTTTTGCGTTTTAACAAGCTCGCCATCGCCTTTTACCATACAAGTAAAAATGTGAACATGAGAATGCTCTTTATCGTCATGCTGACAAGCAATCCACTTGCAGCTGTTGTCATAGCCAAGGGCAGGTAAGTAGTCGCTATTGATGTGCTCGAACCATTGATGCGGCTCTAGTTGTTCACCTGGAGCCAAGGAAATAATGTAATGCTTAAATAGCTTTCTGCCTTTGCTTTTGTGAAGATCAGCTTGCTCTTCAAATTCTTTAGCAAGCTCTGAAACATCAATGTTTTCAGGAAGACCAAATTTATTTCGTTCGATTGGATCTTGTGTAAATACATTGCCGCCGATATGCTTGATGAGATTAACATCATGCTCGTGGCCTTCACCACGATATATATAGCTTAATGTTGGTGCAGCTTTTGCTCTTCGAGCTGTTACTTTATGAACTGTCATGTGCCTTCTCCTTAAGCTGCTCTATTTTGAATATTTGCAAGCATATCGAGAATGGTGAAGCCATCAGGTAAACAAATTTGCGTTGATTCTTTGTGGCTATTAATTTCAGCTTGGACTTCTTTTAATTCTAGAAGTGCACTTTGTAATTCAGTTCTAAAAGCCTCTAGGTGCTTCACGTTGCCAGCGGAATGAGTGAATGCTATTGCTTGATTAATATTGTTTGCAATGCCGGAAATTGAACGTTGAAGGTCTTTATTAACTTCAACTGGTACTTCGTAACTGAAACGGCCATTGTTCACTAAGCGATAAAGAACATCATAAGCAAAACGGGATAATTGCTTGTAGCCTGCTTTTTCTTGATGCTCAGCGAACCATTCTTTTTCTGCTTTAGTGACGAATAACTTGATTGTCTGATCACGTTTATCGATAGCCTTAACTTCAGGTCTGCCTTTTCTGAGCTTTTTTATTGTTTCTACGTTGTTTGAATTTGACATGATGTTCACCTTTATTATTCTTGTTTTTGGTTTAAAGCGCAGAACCCAACGGGTTTGAGCATCCACTTTTTATAGTCTTCAAATGTAGCGATAGCGTTAAAACATTTTAAAGAACTATAAAAGATAGCTGGCTACCCTTTACTACCCTTTACTCAATATAAATATTATATCATTTAATAATTGGCTGGTGGTAATACTATTTCGCTGTATAATAGAAAGTAATTTAATGTCAGTAATGTATTGTTAGTAAGTACTGACATTTTTTATAATGCATTTATATTTACCATACACCTATTAAATAAGGCTTTAAAAGTGACTGGGATGACAATGTTGATGTCACTGACGACAATGCTGATGTCTAGATATAATTGTTTTATATTTACAATTGCTTATATTTTTGATATACTTTATCGTAATTAAATTAACTAACACATTGACTTATATCGAAGAAAGGGAATTATATGGCTGGTCGCAAAAAATTATCAGAGCTAGACAAGGCTAAAAGTAAGGCTTCGCGTCTATATTGGAAACATCAAGATACTTTAACCACTGAATTCTCGGAAGAACATGTAGCTAAAGAACTTCAGTTTTCAACTTCTGAAAAGCAAATGGGTAGACCACCGTTAAAGCTATCGTTAATACAAAACAGAGCTTTGAAAGATTATAGTGAGTCATTAGCTGATTATAGAGAAATAGAGCAAAATGAAGGGGTTGAGGCTGTTTCAGACAATGAAATTATTGATTATAAAAAATCTGATCGGGCAGGTCGAAAAGCTAAAGATGAAATTCTTCATATAAAAAAATACATTAGACGTACACAAAGACAAATTAATGATATTAAAGCTCAAGATAATTCTGATTTTGCATTGGAGCACGAAGGACCTGGGAGGCCAGGGAAAAGCAAGCTTGATAAGATTGCATTATACCAACAGCGTATAGATGATGCAGAACTTGAGATTGAAAAGCTTATGATTGATAAAGCTGCTCATGAGATTGTTTATTATGAATTATTTGAGCTCAAGAATGATCGTCGAACACTGGTAGTTGAACAGAAAAAGCATAATGAAGACTCAAACGAATTTATTGGGTTTGCAAAAGATATTGGTTTGCTTGATGAGCGTATAAAGCCGATACAGGCTGAATATGATAAAGCGCTGGAGTTGGCTGGCTTAAAGCATGTTAGATCTGCTCCTTCCGCTCGTGCGCGTCCTGCGACTGAAGTTGAGGCAGGCGGTTGGTCTGCTTCAGAACAATCAAGTGTAAAAGTTAATGAGTCTTCAGAAGTTGATAAGCTGAAAGCTGAAATGCAGGAAATGAAAAAGATGATGATGGAACAAGCTGAGCTAATTAAAGCATTAACAAATAAAGATTAACTTATTGATTGGCCAGCTTCGCTGGAGGTAGGCCAGTTATCTTTTCCTTGTTTAATATACCTTTTCTGTCGAAGTGTGTCTAAGCAGTTGCTTTTTGTTAGTTTTGTTGTTGCAAGGGGAGAGAGTCAGCATAACCTGATATAAAACGATTGACTCTCATGCTTTGCTAATGAAATTTTATCATTAATGCTTCGCACTCACCTATAGTGAAAGAGCACAAAGAATAACTGGCTTAATTCGGCGTAGCCGGTAAAAAAAGAACAATCTTGAGCACAAAAAAGCAGTCAAACTAGACTGCTTAATTAATATTATTCAAAGTCGGCATCTTCAAATTTAGCGTTTTCTGTTGTTGTGCTATCAAGTGTTTTATAGATAGCAGGATGTAAAGCTTTTACAGCTAGCATCATTCGTATTAAGTCACTTACTTTGCTTTCTGCTTTGTCTTTAAACTGAGCTGTTAATTCATCATATATATCTTTATCAATTCTTATATTTGACAATGATTTGGTTTTTTTTGTGTGTTTGTATTTTTTTGGCTCAACAAAGCTTAAAATATAAGCGCATATTTCTTCACTTGTTTCTTTAAATACTTCTCTGTTTGTATGTATGTAGCCAGACGTTACATCAAAGTAATTTTGAGTGTGAAATACTAAGCGCTTAAGCGTGTAAATATTGATATTTAAACCATTTCCGTAAGTTAAAAATGTTTTGCGATAAATGCCGGTCGGATAGTGTCTGATACCTGAAATTTTTGACACAATAACTTCGTAATGATGCTGATTTGGCTTAATGTATTTACTTTCAAAAACGTTTAAAAACACATGTTCATCATCATAATTTTTTGTTGGTTTTTCATAACCATTTTTCACCGCTAACATTTTTTTCTTTTTAATCTCTCTAAGCTCATCAATTACTGCAACAGCTTGATGGTTCAGCGGTATTTTATATATTTCTTTACCTTGCTTGAGTTTTTTTTTGGCTGCTCTATCATCCCAAGAAATTGTTGTAATGCCATCTTCAATTTCAATCTGATCCCATTCGATAGTTGCTACATCCCCAGGTCTCCAACCTGTCCAAAACAGAAATCTTAAAAAATAATGAGCACGAACAGCACCAGGGATTGGTTTGTTTACATATTTTTGGGTTTTGTTATTTAAATCTGGCGTGTTTTTAAGTGTTTTTAAAGACATTATCGCATCATAATGAGCTTTTATATCTTTAGTGTCTAAACTCTCATTTCTTCTTGTGCTATGTCCACCAGGGTTATTCCAGTGCCCTTTGCCTTGGTTCATAATTTTTGTAGGATTTCTTTTTATATAATTTTCGTTGTGACGCTCATTAATAACCTCTCTCGCTATGTCATACAGATGTCCGATAAATTGAATAACTCTATCACCTTCGGTCTCTGCTTTATTATCACCATGTCCATGGCTATTAGTAATATTTATATGTATTTTTAAAATTGATTGTGAGCTTATCTCGTTTAGATTAGCATCAATTAAAGATTTTAGATTTGATGTATTTCTATTGTAAACATTAGTATTAATAATTTGAGACTCATTCTCGATATCTTTCCAATCTGATTTTTTATTGATATGAACGAAGCTAATAATTTTTTTTTGGCGTTCGTACCGCTCAATTGTTGAATCTTTTATTTTTCTATCGCTCATATATATTTTATAAGCATCTCCAACTGTGTAAACCCTACTTTTCTCAAGCTCTATTTTTAACTCAATATAAGGATCTTTTCCACTTGCCATCCACTGTATAAATCTTCCAGCTTCTTTCCTTGCCATAGCTACAGGTTTTTCACCAACTTGACAAATAATCCTTTTCTTTGCGCCTCCGGCAGCTGAACGAATTCGCTTCTCAACAAAATAGACAGCTTTGCCTGATGGATACGCACGAATTCTTAACCCGTTTGCATCTTGAGCTGTATCTCTAAATACTTTTTCAGCGAAAACTGGATGTTTAGTGTTTACAAATTTTTGGGTATTAGTAGCAGAGAAGTCGAAATCTTCAACTTGATCTTGAGGAAATATCTTAGCAAGAGAACTTATTTTGTTAGCCATAAAACACCTGTAAATTTAGTGAATAAAGCCTGCATAAATCGTGAATAAAAACGTGTTGATGGTATTTTTATCGGAGACATATAGGCTACACTCGATCGGATGTCACCCGAAAAAAGATACTTATAGGATACACTTGATATATTTTATTGCTAATATTATTTTTAAGAATATAAGCGCTAGTTAATGAATCTCTTTTAAACAAAGGGGTTAGAGGTTGTTTTTATTTGTTTCATTAACAGCTGCTTATTTAATCTTACGTCTGGTTAAGGAATAATTCTTTTTGCTAACATTAGACTTTACCCTTAGCATTTGGCCAACATGCAATTGCCTCTTCAAGTGTGAATTTACCTTCGAGTAATGAGCGGCCTAGAATAACACCACTAACACCGGTTGGAATCAGTGCTTTTATGTCTTCAAGACTGCCAATACCACCTGAAGCTTGCCACTGGATATCTGGATATTTTGCGCAAACCTCTCGATATAAATCAACATTGGTTCCTGTTAATGTCCCGTCTTTACTGATATCAGTGCAGAGCACGTGTTTAATGCCTGCATCTTGGTATTGGGCAAGCAAGTCTTCTAAATTAACGCCACTGTCTTCAATCCAGCCATGGGTAGGCAGTGTTTTATTACCGTTGGCATCAATTTTAATATCAAGGGCTAAGACAATTTTTTCACTGCCATAGGTCGTTACCCATTGAGTAACGAGTTCAGGTTGCTTAATCGCTAAGCTACCAATAACCACACGGTCGGCACCAAGTGCTAATAGTTGTTTTACGTCTTCTTCGCAGCGTATACCTCCGCCCACCTGTATGGTCATGGTTGGGTGTTTAACAACGGTTTTTAAGGTTTCAAGTTGACGTTTAGTGGAATCTTTTGCGCCATCTAAATCAACAAAGTGCATCACGGTTGCGCCTGATTTAGCATACGCTTGCTGACGCTCTTGAACCGTGTATTGGTAGTTCGTCTTTTGGTTGTAGTCGCCCTGAAATAAACGGACTACTTCGCCGTTTATTAAATCTATTGCGGGTATCATCATGATGTCAGTATCTCTGTTGAGTCGAGCTTTAAAAAATTCTTAATAATTTTACTGCCTAATTCACTTGAACGTTCAGGATGAAATTGACAACCAATAAAGTTATTTTTTGTGATGGCTGCTGAAAATTCACTGCCATATTTACAAGCTGCAGCGGTATATTCACTTATTGGTGCAGCAAAGCTATGGACAAAATAAAAATAGTCGCCGATATTAATCCCATTAAATACTGGGTGATCAGTCATAGAAGTTAGCGTGTTCCAGCCCATATGGGGCAGTCTATTGTTTTTAGCATTCAAGGGGACAATATCGGTGTTAATAATACCTAAACATTCAACTTTTTCACCCTCACTGCTTTCCAATGATGAATTACACATTAACTGCATGCCTAAACAAAAACCTAAAACAGGTTGAGTTAAGTTTTGTAATGTTTCTACTAACCCCTTAGCTCTAATATTTGCCATCGCATGTTTTGCAGTGCCAACACCGGGCAGTATCACTTTTTTAGCTTTTTTAATCGTCTCAATATCATCAGTGATGATGACTTGAAAACCTAACCGTTCTACCGCGAATTTTACTGATGATAAGTTGGCGCAGCCAGTATCAACAATAACGTTCATGGTTGCTTTTTCAGCAGACATCACAGAGTACCTTTAGTGCTAGGGAGTACATCGCCACTTACCGTAATTGCTTGGCGTAATGCTCGGCCAAACACCTTAAATAAACTTTCTACTTGGTGATGACAGTTACCTTCGGTTGTTGAAAGGTGCAGGGTAATTGCCATCGAGTCTGCAAGTGAACGGAAAAAGTGTGAAACCATTTGCGTCGACATATTGCCTACTCTGTTATCTGTAAAGTCAGCATCAAATTCAAGCCACGGACGACCTGATAAATCGATAGAGCATTCCGCGCGACATTCATCCATCGGCAGTACAAAACCAAAACGACCAATGCCACGTTTGTCACCTAATGCTTTTCTCAGTGCTTGACCAAGTGCTAGAGCGGTATCTTCAACACTATGATGTTCATCAATGTGATAATCACCATCGACGCTAACGTCTAATGAAAAACCACCATGAGCAGCGATTTGCTCAAGCATGTGATCGAAAAAGCCTAAGCCGGTATTAATTTTTACGATGCCGATTTTATCTAAATTAACGCTAACATTAATATTGGTTTCTTTGGTGGTACGAACAACTTTAGCTTCACGTTGTTGTTGGTTCAATAATTGTGCTGAGATTGCCAACCAATTTAAGTTTTCTCTGTTATATTTTATTCCCTCAATACCCATGTTAGCAGCAAGTTGTATATCGGTTTCACGATCGCCAATGACAAAAGAATTTTCGAAGTTGACTTTACCTTGCTGTAAGTAATCACTGACTAAGCCAAGTTTCGGTTTACGACAACTGCAATTTTCATTGTCAAAATGTGGGCAAAGCAGTACATCATCAAATATAACGCCTTGTGATGAAAATATATCCATCATCTTGTTGTGGGGTAAATCAAAGTCGGCTTGTGGATAACTAATCGTTCCTAAACCATCTTGGTTTGACACCATGACTAAACGAAAGCCCTTTTTTTGCAGTGCTAATAAGACAGGGATGACGTTAGGTTCAAAAACTAATTTCTCAAGGGTATCTACTTGCTTATCAGAAACTGGCTCTTCAATTAAAGTACCATCTCTGTCGATAAATAATATGTTTTGTTTTTTTGTATTGAGCATTTTTAGGTCTCTGATTTAACTTGTGAAAAGGCATTGGCGATCGTGTTTTTGAGTAGCGATAGCTCACGTTCACTACCAATACTAATACGTAAGCAATCGGCTAATTGCTGTTGCGCTGATTGGTCGCGAATTAAAATACCTTGTTGTTTAAGGCAATCGAAAATAAAGTTTTTGGTATCTGTATCTACGGCGCGAAATAAAATGAAGTTAGCATCACTATTAAAAACGTTAACACACCAGTCTTGGCCTTTCAGCCAATCGAATAGTTGGATACGTAAAATTACGGTTTCTTGAACACGGATAGTCACTTGTTCAAGCCCTTTTTTTGCCAATGCGGAGCTTGCAATATCAGCGACGGGCGCTGATATTGGGTAAGGAGCAATAACCTTGCTGAGCATTGTTATAATATCTGCGTTAGCTAAGGTAAAGCCACATCGTAGGCCTGCGAGTGCAAATGCTTTCGATAACGTTCTTAGTATAACCAACTGTGGGTAATCTTTTAACCAATTCGCCGTGCTCTTTTCAGGGCTAAATTCAATATAAGCTTCGTCAACAACAACAATCGCGGTGTCACCAAACATCTCAAGTGCTGCACGAATCGAGTTGGTTGTTAATACATTACCTGTTGGGTTGCCGGGTGAGCACAAAAAAACCACTTTTACTTTACCCACTTGAGCTTTCATTGCTTCAATATCAAGTTGGTTATCAACTAATGGTACGCGCGTAATACCTGCACCGTGATTCTCAGCGCTAATCGCATACATACCGTAGGTCGGCGGACAGATTAAAATGCTGTCTTGATAAGCTTTACTAAAGGTACGTATGATAAGTTCAATACCTTCATCAGCGCCGCGAGTAGCAAGAATATTGGTTGGCATTACCCCTGAATATTCACTATAAGCTTTGATTAAATTATCAGGTTGAAAGTCTGGATAACGGTTAATACAGCTACTATTTAAAGTATATATTCCCGGCCCAGAGGCTTCATTGGCATTAAGCCAAATCTTATGACTTGTTGTCGAAGATGAGTCACTGCCACTTGCATACAGTCGTCTTGCTGATTGATAGGGCACCATATCAACAAGTTCTTCGCGGGCAAGTTTATCGGCTATTGTTGACATAATTATTCCTCTAACCTGATCGTTACGGCTCGTTTGTGACCATCTAAACCTTCAGCATCCGTTAGCTCAGTTATGCATTCGGCAATATTCATCAAGCCTTGTTTAGTGATTTCTTGCACCGTAAATCGTCGAGAAAAATCAGCTAATGACAAACTAGAAATGACCTTTGAATAACCGTAAGTGGGTAAAACATGATTGGTACCACTGGCGTAATCACCTGCAGACTCTGGGGTATATTCACCAACAAATATTGAACCAGCATTACGTAAAGTTTTTAATAATTCTTGGGCATTATCAGTTTGAATGATTAAGTGCTCAGGCGCATAACGGTTAGAGACCTCAACCGCTGTTGATAAATTATCAACTAAAATTAATCGACTTTGAGTGAGCGCTTGTTCTGCTATTTTTTGGCGAGACAGTACGGCTACCTGAGTTAATAACTCACGTTGAACGTTAGCGATTAATTCAGCGCTGTCAGATAATAAAATAACCTGGCTATCAGGACCGTGCTCCGCTTGAGAGAGCAAGTCAGCAGCGATAAAGCTTGCTTTTGCGTTTGCATCAGCAATAACTAAAACTTCAGAAGGGCCTGCAGGCATATCAATAGCAAAACCATTTATTTGCTGAGCCAGCTGCTTTTTCGCTTCGGTAACATATTTATTGCCAGGACCAAATATTTTGTTAACGGGTTTTATTGTCTCAGTGCCAAAAGCCATTGCTGCACAACCATGTGCGCCACCGACCGTATAAATTTCATCAATTTCACATAATTTTGCGGCAACAAGAATTTCGTCAGCAAGTTTACCGTTAATGTCAGGAGGACAAACTAAAACAGTACGTGGACATTTTGCTAGCTGCGATGGAACACCAAGCATTAATACCGTTGAAGGCAATGGAGCAGAACCGGCAGGAATATATAAACCAACGCTTTCTATTGCTTCCGTTTTTAACGTACAACGTACACCAGGTGCCGTTTCTACGGTAATATCTTCAGATAATTGTGCTTGATGAAAACGCTTGATTTGCCCATAGGCGGTTTCAATGGCTTTTAATCTTTTAGCCGACAATGCTGCTCGTGCTGTTGTTATTTGTTCATCAGTAACGGTTAATGTTGTCAGCTTTACACCATCAAATTTCTCCGTTAATTCATAAAGCGCTTTGTCGCCATTTCGTTTCACGTTATTTAATATGTTTTCAACTTGCTGCGAAAGTAAGCCGCTTTCATTTATCTCTGGTCGAGCTAGCGCTGATTGCTGCTCACGTTTTGATAATGCTTGCCAATCAATCATTTTATTTTCCATTACCTTAATCCTAACCTTTATACTTTACTTGTCGTGAAGATGATGATCATTAACCCATCATTTTTTCAATGGGCATAACCAATATAGAGTTACAGCCTAGTGCATTAAGCTTTTCCATGGTTTCCCAAAAGAAAGTTTCTGTCGCAACAACATGTACCGCAACTAAATCATCTCGACCGGCCAAAGGCAAAATTGTGGGTGTTTCTTTACCTGGCATAAGGGCACTTACTTCAGCTATTTTGTCTTTTGGTGCATGTAACATAATGTACTTGCTTTCTTTTGCCTTTATGACCCCTTGAATACGTGGCAGTAGTGTATCGAGAATACTTTGCTTTTCACTACACAATGGGTCAGCTGTTTGAATAAGAGATGCTTTAGATTTAAAAATCTGTTCAACTTCAACCAAACCATTAGCTTCTAATGTTGCGCCGGTTGAGACTAAGTCACATATACCGTCAGACAAACCAACACGCGGTGCAACTTCGACGGAGCCTTTTAATAAACAAAATTCAACATTGATACCTTTGTCTTTTGCATAACGATTAAGTAGCTGCGGGTAAGTGGTTGCAAAACGCAAACCGTCTAAACTTTTGATGCCTTGATAATCAAAACCTTCAGGCATCGCAATCGATAAACGACAGCCACCAAAGTTAAGGGGTGAAGTACGAATATATTGAGACTTTTGACCCATGAGTTCGCGTTCTAACGCGGCTTCTTCTAAGGTGTTGTCACCGACAATACCTAAATCACAAACCCCGTCCATAACTAAACCTGGAATGTCAGAGCTACGAACGCGCATGATATCGATAGGCATATTAGCAACATGTGCTAACAAGCGTCGGTCAGTAACATTGAGCGTTAAACCACAACGTTTGAGTAAAGCTTGAGTGTCGTCACTTAAACGACCTGATTTTTGCATAGCGATGCGTAAGCGAGTTTCTGTTGTCATGTTTGTATTTCCTTTAATAAAATCTTTGACCAAAATTGTGGTACGTGTATATACAATTTCAAGGCCTATAAAATGCGAAAAACCCCCGAGAGAGATAGACTCTTTCGGGGGTTAGATCTGAGTTAT
Source organism: Colwellia sp. MB02u-14 (assembly GCF_014076915.1). NCBI lineage: Bacteria > Pseudomonadati > Pseudomonadota > Gammaproteobacteria > Alteromonadales > Colwelliaceae > Colwellia > Colwellia sp. MB02u-14. The sequence continues at coordinate 29,080 of NZ_JACGUX010000068.1, read as the reverse complement.
ATAACTCGCCGAAAGGTCAATGCCCCTCAGCGAATGAACCTGAGCGGCTAATCGATATGGTGATGATGGCGATGTAATGTGCTTAGGTTAATGTTCATATTGTACTCGTTATCTGTTTTTATTTACTAACAAGTTACTTAACTTGTACTGTTAATATGGTAAATAATTTAACGAAAGATTCATTTCGTTAAGATTATTCTCTAATTGGTACTTACAGTACTGATTATTTTTATAATGGGCAAGTAATAAATAAGTTGTTCTTATAAAATAATCGCATAAGGTTATAAAGAATTCTAAAAAATGGTCGATACTTAAATTAACAGGTTAATAAAAGGTTAAACAATTAATGGATATTTTTACCACCGTATTAACACGTGTTGTACAGGTGCAAATTAAACCAGAACGCTTACGTGTAAAAGCTTTAGCTAAAGAACCTTCAATTAATAAGTTAACGGATGACCCTGATCATATTGAAAGTCATGAAAACTATGTTGACTTTTCTAAAGAGAATTCAGAAAAAAAACAAGAGCACAAAAATCAGAATCAGCACCCAGAGAGTATCTTAGAGGTTGAAGACGATATTGCCGACAATCGTGTAGATGAAATATCAGGAGTGATCACCCACAAAGAAGAGCTGATTCACCCCGTAAAAAAACATGATGAACTTGATGAAGACATCCATCATTTAGATCTTTTTGTTTAAAGTTTCTATCAAACACAGACTACATTAATGGAATGTGTATTTCTCTCTGGCTTTTTATTCTTTATACTGGCGACAATATTTATTAGTAGTATTTTTCATGACACTCGTTGAACAAGCATTTTCATCCTCAGGTATTCTCGCTAAAGTGCTTTCCGGCTATTCTCCGAGGCAGGCTCAAATTGATATGGCGATAGATGTTGAACGCGCCATAGAACATAAAAGTTGCTTAATTGTTGAAGCAGGTACGGGGACCGGCAAAACCTTTGCTTATTTGATACCTTCATTGCTTTCAGAAAAAAAAGTGATTGTTTCAACGGGGACGAAAAACTTACAAGAGCAATTGTTTCATAAAGATATTCCGCTTATTCTTAATGCCATGGCGACTAATGTGCAAATTGCCTTACTAAAAGGGCGAGCAAATTACCTGTGTATTTATCGCCTTGAACTTTATGTAAAAGAGCGAGGGCAATTGGATGCAGCAATGCTGACAGATTTTGTCAAAATTCGTTCATGGGCAACATCAACCCGTAGCGGAGATATTGGCGAAATAGTTGATGTAGCCGAAGACTCCGGCATATTTCCTTTTGTTACCAGTACCACCGATAATTGTTTGGCAAAAGATTGCCCTAATTTTGACGACTGTTATTTAGTTCAAGCACGTAAAAAAGCCATTGACGCTGATGTGTTGGTGGTTAATCACCATTTGTTTTTTGCTGATATGGCGCTAAAAGATACCGGTTTTGGTGAACTTATTCCCAAGGCTGATGTGGTCATTTTTGATGAAGCTCATCAAATTCCTGATATTGCGAGTGAATACTTTGGTGAAGCTTTTTCTACTAAGCAAGTGCTTGATTTATGCTCTGATGTTATTCAAATATATAAAACAACATTGACTGATGTGAAGCAACTCGGAAAAGCGGCGGAGAAATGTCAAAAGGCTGCACAAGAGTTTAGGTTGTTATTTTACCATGATCCAGAACGAGGCAATTGGCGAGAAAAATATCGTCAACCAAGATTTGAACAGGCATTTGCTGCATTAAAAACTGATCTCGATTTTCTGTATCAAGTGATTAAATTATGTATCTCACGTAATGAAGCCATTGATAATTGTTATGAGCGTGCGGTAGATATACTTGCTAAATACGACATTATGGCGAATGTTGACATAGATGGTATGAGTTTTTGGTATGAAACGACTCGTCGGCATGTGGTCTTACACTTAACTCCCTTAAGTGTTGCTGACAAATTTAGTGACTATATTGCTAAATCAGAGGCGGGTTGGGTGTTTACTTCAGCCACTTTAGCAGTAAATGGTGGCTTTGATCATTTTTCTCAGCAATTAGGGTTGAATTTAGCCAAAACTAAAGCGGCAACGTTACTTGTTGATAGTCCGTTTGATTATCAAGCGCAGTCACAACTCGTGGTGCCACGTTACTTACCTGATGCTCAGCACCATGGTCGAGCATTAGCATTAGCTGAATTAGCAATACCTTTAATTTTGGCGAGTCAGGGCGCTTGTTTCTTATTGTTCACGAGCTATAGAATGTTAAATCAAGTGGCTGATATTTTAGCCGAAAAGATTGAATCCCCCTTATTAGTGCAGGGGCGAATGAGTAAAGGACTTTTATTAGCTGCTTTTATCGATAATCCGCAAGCGATTTTATTGGCAACGGCAAGTTTCTGGGAAGGCGTTGATGTGCGAGGCGACAAATTAACTTGTGTGATCATTGATAAATTACCGTTCGCTTCGCCTGATGACCCCATGTTGCAGGCGCGTTGTGAGGATGTTCGACGTCGTGGTGGCGATCCTTTTGCTGAAATTCAATTACCGCAAGCTGTTATAGCATTAAAACAGGGCGTTGGTCGTTTAATTCGAGATGTTACCGACCAAGGCGTCATGGTAATATGCGACGATAGGCTAGTGAATCGACCTTATGGTGAAGTCTTTTTAAAAAGCTTACCAACGATGAAACGCAGTCGAGATATTGAGCAAGCAAGCCGATTTTTGACCACGTTATCGAAATAACAGATAATTTAAAAAGCAATAACGACACATTTTAGAGAGAATAATTTGAATTTTTTGGCAATAGACGCTTCAACTGAAGCATGTTCAGTCGCATTAACCTTTAATAACCAAACGATCAGTGAGTTTGAGTTAGCCCCACAATCACACAGCTTACTCTTACTGCCGATGATTGACCGCTTACTTAAAAAAGCAGATATAAAATTAGCGCAATTAGATGGGCTTATTTTTGGACAAGGACCCGGAAGTTTTACAGGGGTACGAATTGGCGTTGGCGTTGCACAAGGTTTAGCTTTTGCGGCAGACCTAAAAGTTGTTGGCGTGTCAACGTTACAAGCGATGGCGCAAAAGGCTTATAGATTGCATCAACAAGTTGAGGTCATCGCGACTATTGATGCCCGTATGTCAGAAGTTTATGCAGGTTATTATCAGTTAAATGCACAAGGTATTATGGAAGCTGCCCTTGATGATACGGTGTTACCTCCTGCCAAATTAGCGGAGTATTTGAGTGGCTTTTTAACTGAAAATCAACAGGTTTATGGTGTCGGTACAGGATGGGACGCTTATAAAACAGAACTTGAAACCTTAAAAATTAATGCTGGAACGCCAGAAATAATTTTTCCTCATGCGGAAGAATTGTTAGATATTGGTCTGTACTACTTTTCAAAAGGAATGGCGGTAAGTGCTGAAAATGCGCAGCCTGTTTATGTACGTGATACCGTTTCATGGAAAAAACTGCCAGGCAGATAATTGATTTTATTTTAAGAAAAACACAAAAAGTTTTGTGATTTCACAAAACTTTGGTAAATTTAAAGTATGCAAATAAATAGTGCAAGTTCGTACACGCCCCAATCAAGCGGATCTTTGTCGGTTGATAACCCAAATCAGGTTGCTGAGCAACGTGACCGTTTTCGTGTACAAGAAACGCAGCAAAGCACGCAGCAAGTAGAAAAAAGTAATAAGCAAAGTGCGCAACAAACGCAAGAGCAAAGCAAACAAGCAGCCCAAGTTGAGCGTTTTGATATTGATGAGCAAGCACTTGCTCTGGTTGAACAAGCCCAATTCGAAAATCAACAAGCACAGCTCAACCAAAGTTCATCTCGAACATCTTTACAAAGTAATAATGCTTTTTCAGGCCAAAGTAACCCGCAAAGTGCTGATAAGAATGGTAGCCAAGCGAGCTATGACTCCCCATCAAAACAAAACCAAACGGCAATTGCGGCATACTCTTCAATAGACAACATTGCTCAACGTGAGAGTATTAAGCAGGTATTTGGTGTTGATTTACTCGCGTAACAACCGCGCTGAATCACTTTTTGTCATTTTATAATTTATCCTTAAATATAATGAAAAATACAATATGAATACTCAATCGTTACCTTTCTCGACAAAATATCGCTTTTGGCTGATATTGTGTGCAGCCTTGATTTTGAGTCAAATTCCGATTATTTCGATTCCTTTTAAGTGGCTTGAAAGCTATTTTCATGAAATCAGTCATGGCTTGGCGGCTTTATTTACTGGCGGTTCTATTGTACAAATTCAATTGTTTTCGAACGGAGCAGGGCTGTGTACGACTCGTGGTGGTATGAGTTTTTTGATTAGCTTTATGGGGTATGCTGGCGCGGCATTATGGGGGATGGGCATTTATTATATTGCCACTATGCACCAACGAATAGCCCAAATATTGAGTGGTATTATTGCTTTATTATTACTAACGACTCTTGTTTTTTGGGCGAGAGATTTATTAACGTTGCTTATTATCACCGCTTTATTAGCGTTAGTTGTGTTGAAGTTTAAATACAGTAAATTAAGTTACTTGCAGATAAGTTTACAAATAACAGGAGCACTTATTTTACTCAATAGTGTAAAAAGCCCTTGGTACTTGATTGATGGACGAAATATTGGTGACGGTGCCGCATTATCACAACTCACTGGCATACCTGAATTTTTATGGGTTATTGTATGGTTTAGCATTGGTGTTGGTGGTATTGTTTGGTTAGCAAGAACGTCTAAAAAAAGGTAAATATGATGAAAAAACGTAACCTACTATTAATGTTACCTTTGTGGGTAAGTGCCTTATTTATGAGTGGCTGTACATCAGTTCCAGAAGCTTTACAGGTATCTGAAGAGACAGTACTGACAAATTTTTCTGTGGTTCGTGATAATACAAATAGTGAACAGGGCAAGCTCGCTCGCTGGGGCGGTGTCATTGCTAAAGTGACTAATAATGTGAACAACAGTATGCTGGAAGTTGTTTACTTTCCACTGAAATCATCGGGTAGACCTAAGCAAAGTGATGAAACACAGGGACGTTTTCGTGTTTACTTTAATGGGTTACTTGATCCTATAATTTATAAAGAAGGTCGAAGTATAACGGCTTTAGGCAGTGTTGCAGTCTCAGAGGAAGGAAAAATTGGCGAACACGAATATAAGTATCCTGTGCTGAAATCGTCGTATATACATTTATGGAAAGACATTCAGAAAGTTGATGTAAGTATGACGCATAATCCTTTTTGGTACTCCCCTTCGTTCTGGCATTATCAGCGCCCATCGTACTATCCCAGAAGCGTAATTGTGCGTAAAGCTTCAGCGCCTGTTAAAAAATAAATAGTTAGCTTTTTTATGATAAATAAAATTGAAGAAATTAGTTTTAATTTAGGTGAACTGACCCTGACTGGTTTGGCTTTTGGCGATAAAAATGATGAGTTGTTGCTGTGCCTGCACGGCTGGTTAGATAACGCAGCTAGCTTTTTACCATTAATGCCTTACTTAAAAGGTAAGCGTGTTATCGCATTAGATTGGCCGGGACATGGCTTGTCGTCTCACAGAAGTGCGGATGCTCATTATCACTTTATAGATTATGTTTATGATTTGTTACTGCTGTGGGAGACAAATCAATGGCAAAAAATTGATATTGTTGCTCATTCAATGGGCGGTATGATCTCTTCTGCATTTTCAGCGGCTTTTCCGGAAAAAGTTAAATCATTAACCTTACTTGATTCTATTGGCTTTATAAGTAGTGACGCACAAGAAAGCACTGAGCATTTGCGTAAAGGGATGCTCAGTCGCTTAAAGAGTAATGCAGACATAACATCCTCATCTAAAAAGAAGAAAATTCATCCAAGTCTTGAATCTGCGGTTAATGCTAGGGTTCAAGTGTCTGATTTAAGTTTTGAACAGGCAAAATTACTTGTTGAACGAGGGATCATTAAAGAAAAGAACGGTTTTTTTTGGCGCTCTGATAGTCGTTTAAGAACCAGTTCTGCGTATCGTCTTACTTTAGGACAAGCGAAACAATTTATTCAAGATATTTCCATACCTGTACAATTAATTTATGGTGATAAAGGTTTGTCTTTTGTACAAAGTGGTTTAAAAGAATTTGCGCCTTTGTTTTGTCACTTTTCCAGTCATAAATTAATAGGAGGACATCATTTCCATATGGAAACCCCTGAGGCCACCAGTAGACAAATTTTAGAGTTTATTAGCTGATTTTTTCTAATATTGGCTATTTATTAAAGAGAAAGCTGTAAACCCTAACAAAAATTATAGACATCAGACCAGTAATCACGTAAAAAGAAAATTCAAACATCCGTTTTAATAATTCAAATAATTAATATAAAATAAAATGACGAGTTCGATTAAACAATAAAACTAAAAATATTAATCGAATAAAACCAATAATCGTCTAAAGTTAAGCTATTAATAGAGGAGTCGTAAAGTGCAAAAAACGCAAAAAATTTGGCTTGAAAAAAGTTATCCACCTGGTGTCCCATTTGAGATTGATGCAGATAAATACTCCTCATTATCTGATATGTTCAATAAATACGTTGATCTTTATGCTGAACGTACTGCCTTTATTAATATGGGTGCAGAGATAAATTACCGAGATTTAGAAATTCAATCAAAAGCTTTTGCTGCTTATCTGCAACATGACTTAGGACTAGTTAAGGGCGATAAGTTCGCTATTATGGTGCCAAACTGTTTGCAATACCCAATCGCATTATTTGGTGCTTTGCTTGCTGGTTTAACGGTTGTTAACGTAAACCCGTTATACACTGCTCGTGAACTTGAGCATCAATTGAAAGATTCTGGTACTAAAGCGATGCTGATCATTGAGAACTTCGCGAGTACCTTAGAAAAAGTCATTGATAATACCTCTGTTGAACATGTCATTCTTACGTCATTAGGCGATAGACTAGGTATGGTAAAAGGCGCAGTGGTTAATTGTGTTGTTAAATACGTTAAAAAAATGGTCCCCGCTTTTAAGCTAGCTAATCCTATTCGATTTAACAAAGTTATTTCACAAGGCCTGCTAAAAACGTATAAGCCTGTTGTTCTTTGCGGTGAAGATCTCGCATTCTTGCAATATACGGGTGGTACAACCGGTGTTTCAAAAGGGGCTATGCTGACCCATCGAAATATGATTGCCAATTTATTACAAGCGAAAGCTGCAATAAAACCATTAATGGAAGATGGTAAAGAACTCGTTGTAACCGCTTTACCGCTTTATCATATCTTTGCATTAACGGCCAACTGTCTAACTTTTTTGACGTTAGGTGGTACCAACTTGTTGATCACTAATCCTCGAGATATGCCAGGTTTTGTAAAAGAACTTGCTAAGTATCGCTTCACGGCAATAACAGGAGTTAATACTTTATTTAATGGTTTATTGAACACATCAGGGTTTAATGAACTTGATTTTAGTGCGTTAAAAATGTCACTAGGCGGCGGCATGGCAGTGCAACGCTCTGTAGGTGAAGAATGGGAGCGTGTTACGGGTACGCGTTTATTAGAAGGGTATGGTTTAACAGAATGTGCGCCTTTAGTGACATTATGTCCTTATAACCAAAAAAGTTACAGTGGTAACATTGGTCTGCCTGCTTCATCAACAGATATACGTATCATCAAAGATGACGGAAGTGACGCAGAAATAGGTGAACCAGGTGAAATGTGGGTTAAAGGCCCGCAAGTTATGAAAGGCTATTATCAACGTGAACAAGAAACAGCTGAAATCCTCAAAGAAGGTTGGTTAGCGACAGGTGATGTAGCGGTTATGGATGATCAAGGTTTCTTTAAAATCGTTGACCGTAAAAAGGATATGATTATTGTTTCAGGCTTTAACGTTTATCCTAATGAAATTGAAGAAGTGGTGATGATGCATGAAGGTGTATTAGAAGTTGCTGCTATCGGTATTGAACATGAAGCAACGGGTGAAGCAGTAAAAATATTTGTTGTTCTTAAAGACAAAACGCTTACAGATAAAGATCTTATTAAACATTGCAGAGAAAACTTAACCAGTTATAAAGTTCCTAAGCATGTTGAGTTTCGAGATGAATTGCCAAAAACAAATGTCGGTAAAATTTTAAGACGAGAACTAAGATAACGCGTGAATACACTGATAAAAATGTATGCATAAAAAAGGCTGCAACTGTTTAACACTTGCAGCCTTTTTTAATTTTACTTTTGTGCGTTAACACGTTGTCCGTTAACCGACAAACTATCAGTCGTCATTAAATAAACATAAGCGGGCATAATATCTTTTGGTTTTGCTGAGTCATGCTCACTTTCTCCTGGGTAAGCAATACCACGCATTGGTGTGCGCGTTGCACCAGGATTAATGACATTAACCCGTAAGGTGCTCGTTTCGTATTCATCAGCAATGACTTGCATGAGTCCTTCAGTGGCAAACTTAGACACACTATAAGCGCCCCAATAAGCTTTACCTTTGTTACCGACACCAGAAGTGGTAAACACTAATGAGGCATTGTCACTGAGTAATAATGCAGGAATTAACGCTTGTGCCATCAAATGTTGAGCCGTTACATTGACTTGCATAACGTCTTGCCAAATTTGTTCGTGCACCTGAGTGTAAGGGGTAAGTTCACCAAGTATTGAAGCATTAAGTAATGCCCCATCAAGTTGTCCAAACTGATCCACAATTGTTGAGGTCATATCAATATAGTTTTGTTTCGACGCACCTTTTAAATCGAGTGGAATAATGGCCGGTTCAGCTGAACCTTGAGCAATTATCTCGTCGTAAACTGATTCTAATTTAGCTGTGGTTTTCCCTAATAAAATAACAGTAGCGCCTAATTCTGCATACGTTAATGCGGCTTGACGGCCAATACCATCTCCTGCACCGGTGACTAATATTATTTTATTGGCTAAAGATTTTGCCGTTATTGGGTAATTAAACATAGTTTGAATACAAATTATTTGAAGGATAATATGGGCGGTAATTCTACTACCTCGACCTATTGACTGACGAGTAATATTTGAATTTTTTAGCTAAAATAGCGCTATAAGCTATAATAAAACAAAAAACCGCTAGCACTTAGGCAATTCTTGCGTTAAGTTTAACTGGTCGAACAAGTTAATTTTGTGATCGAAATATCATAAAATTAAAAATAAATAAAAAATAAAGCATAAAAAGCTAAATAATATAAAGCTCGTCTGTGGGGAGATAAAATGAAAAAGCTCGTACTTAGTGTTGCTATTGCCAGTATTCTAGGATTAACGGCATGTGATGATGAATCAATTAAAGATGTTCAAAAAGAAGTGGTTGATAACGGCAGTGCCGTAACAGCAACCGCGCGTGTCAAATTTGACCCAAGTGCTGGCGCTGCCGGACTTTCTATTCCAAATGACTTGATTTTTCAAGGCACCGTTGACGGTACGTTAGAAATTCCTGTTGTAGATCCAACTGATGGTTCAGACCCTTTAGTCGCCATTAGTGCACTAGACGGTTGGTCCATTTCTCAGCCTTTTCCTTTAGCGATTGAATTCCCTGCGGGTACCTCTTTAGATGCCGCTAGTGCTTCAGAACCTGCGTCGGTAAGAGTTTTTGAAACAATTATGGGGGGTGATGCGAATGACAGTGACTGTACTGCTGTAACACGTGGCCTTGCCTGTAAGGTTGTTGGTGAGCTTGTGTTCATGCAAGATTTTGTTACGCAAAAGTCTGGCGATAATGTTTTGTTTATCCCAATTCAGCCACTTAAGGCAGAAACGACCTATGTTATGGTAATGACGAACAACCTTCGTGATAACAATGGTAAAGCTATTGCGGGTTCAACTACCTATGAATTAGCACGTCAAGATATTAATACTTTACCACTAGGTAATGCATCGCAATTAGGTTTGCAAGCTGCAATTAATAGTTATGAAGCTGCTGTAGTCGCAGCAGGGGTTGGTAGTGATACTATTGTTTATACCGCTGCAATGACAACACAATCAACGACGCGAGTATTAAGTACGGTTAAGTCTTTGATGGCTGCGGGCGTACCTCAAATGGTTGCTAATGCTCAACAAGGAATTCCTGCAATTGGCGTAGTCGATACTGATATTTCAGTTGCAAACGTATTAGCGGGTTCAATTCCAGAAAGTTTGATCCCATTATATTCAGCAGCAAACTACATGCGTGGTTCAATTACACTTCCTTATTACTCAGGTGTACCTTCTGCCGAAAACCCATTAGCTCCTGTTAATGACTGGTGGCGTGCACGTTGTGATTCTGGCGCTACACTTGCAGGCTTAGCAGCAGCAAACCCTGCGGCGATACCTGCTGATGCGTTAGATGCTAATGATGGTTTTTGTATGAATTTTGGTTTACGTGATTTAAGCTCAAGCGCAAATCCAGTATTAGCCACTCTTGATACCGAACGTAATTTAACTAAGTTTAACCCTATCCCTGCAACAAGTGCGATGTTGCCCATTGATGTGCAAATGACTACCCCTGATTTAGTTTGGGCTAACCCAGTACGTGCAAGCATGGGCTTACCGGCATTAGAAGTACCTGAAAATGGTTGGCCAGTAGCGATTTTAGTGCATGGCATTACTTCAACCAAAGAACAAATGTTACCGATCACCGGTATATTATCGGCATTTGGTATCGCAACTATTGCGATTGATCAGCCATTACATGGTAGCCGTGGTTTTGATTTTAATGGTGACGGTATTGACGAGATTAATACCTCTACAGTGTCAACATTACACTATATTAACTTACGTAGTATGCTGAGTATGCGTGATAATACGCGTCAAAGTACCGCTGATTTATTAGGTTTGCGTTTAGGCATGAATTTCTTAGGTGGTGTTGATAGTGATGGTAATCCAATTAAAATTGATAGTTCTAAAGTACACCTTCTAGGACATTCATTAGGAGGTATATATGGTATGAATGCTGTTGGTTTAGCAAATACTGAACTAAATCCACAGATTGACGGATTATTTAAAATTGCTAGTACCTCTTTAGCGATGCCAGGTTTAATGTTAGCCAACTTCGGTATAGATTCACCAATATTTGAAGGCTTAACTAAGTCTAATTTAACTTTACGATTATCGCCTGATTTTGCTGCAGCAGTTGCAGCAACATTACCTGCTGATTATACTCAAGCTGAACTAAGTGGTTTCTATTTTGCTTTCTATGATGGTTTATCTATTGAGCAAAAAGCAACATTAAATGCTGGATTCGCGCAGTTTACGTTTGCCGCGCAAACGGTTACTGATTCTGGTGATCCTATTGCTTATGTACAAGCATTAGCAGCAACGCAAACACCTACACACTTCATTGAAGTTGTTGGTGACGGCGCAGATAACCTTCCAGACCAAACAGTGACTAACAGAGCACCGTTTACCCCTATGGGAGGCACTGAACCTGCTATTGCTTTATTAGGCTTGGAAGCTGTTAGTGAAACTACTGCTGGCTCAGGTGTGGTAAGATTTATTCATGGTCATCATACTTCAATACTTGACCCTCGTGCTACTGCCGCTTCACCTGACGCCGGGTTAAGTGCTAGAGCAACACAAGAGATGCAATCACAAGTAGCCGTATTCTTTGCGACGATGGGACAACAGATTAAAGTAACAGATACAGCTGTTGTAAAATAAAGCTAAGTTTAGCTTAACTGTTAAAAACCCTCTTCGGAGGGTTTTTTATTACCTTTTTTATAGCTTTTTAGTTTCTTAACTTTATTTATGCCGAACACGCCCCATATACCCTATAGATAAATTAATAAGTTAACCTCAAATATCATAAGTTATTGAACAGAACTGAAGTTATTATTAGGAGAAAGTATTGGAATTTTTATACGAATATGGATTATTTTTAGCTAAGGTAGTGACCTTTGTTATTGCTGTTGTAGTCATTGTTGCACTCATTGCATCGTCAGCGATGAAGCAGGGTGGGAAAAAAGGTGAATTAGAGCTTACCGACTTATCCGAAGAGTTTAGTGATGTAGAAGAAGATATTATTCACTATTTATTATCAAAAGATGAGCTTAAAGAAAAAGAGAAGAAAGATAAGAAAGCAGCAAAAGAAAAAGCTAAGGCTGATAAAAAGTTAGCTAAAACTCAAGGTGATAATGAGAATTTTAGCCCTAAAGCTGAACCTCGAATTTTTGTGCTTGATTTTGATGGCAGCATTGACGCACGAGAAGTCAGTGGGTTACGCGAAGAAATATCAGCAATACTCACCGTTGCAACCCCTGAAGATGAAGTGTTTCTTCGTTTAGAAAGTGGCGGAGGTATGGTGCATGGCTATGGCTTAGCGGCTTCACAACTCGATAGACTTCGCCAGCACCAGATACCATTAACCGCTTCGGTTGATAAAGTTGCGGCAAGTGGTGGCTATATGATGGCCTGTGTTGCTAACAAAATAATTTCTGCACCATTTGCTATCCTTGGTTCAATAGGTGTTATTGCGCAGGTGCCTAATTTTCATAAGTTACTCAAGAAAAACGATATTGATTACGAGCAGTTTACTGCAGGTGAATTTAAACGCACTGTTACCATGTTTGGTGAAAACACCGATAAAGGTCGTGAAAAGTTCTCTGAAGAATTAGAAGAGACTCATGTATTATTCAAAGACTTTGTTCGTGAACACCGCCCAAGTTTAGATATTGATAAGGTAGCAACAGGTGAGCATTGGTTTGGTAGCACGGCGAAAGCGCTTGGTTTGGTTGATGAGATACAAACAAGTGATGATTTTTTACAGTCGCGCAGTAAATCACATCAAATAATTGCTTTGAAATACGTGATTAAAAAAACCTTAGCTGAAAAGTTTTCAAAAGCGGCTTCAATGTCTGTTGATACGATTTTTAGTAAACTTTGGCAAAATAATCGTATATTCCCAAGTTAATTCGCATGTAGTGATTAAGATCTAAAAAAGGATGCTTATGGCATCCTTTTTTTTCGTTTTACACTATTATAAATCGATGTATTTAAAACACATTACTTTACGAGAAGTTCTAGAGAAACTACAGATAAAGCTTAAGAGGTAAGGTAAAAATCAAACCATACTAAACGCTATTCAGCAACCGATAGTGACTTTGTAAAGCTTTGCTTATCTGCTTGCTCTAAGTCGTTAATCTGTTCTATCTGAGCGTTAATAATAGCTTTAGCTAACGTTATTTTGCTAGTTTCAAATTTCATTGAATCAGCGAGGCTTTTTTGAGCCGCTTCAATGATTGAAAAACTTGCTACGGTTTCTACTTCTACTAATTCGATAGCCTGAACTTGTGCTACCATCATGGTTGTTACTAATGTTAATGCTGCGATTTTATTAAAAACTTTCATAGGGTCACCTTTAAATTAAACGTTATATCCATATAGATGTTTTGGGACCTTTTCTTACTTAATTCTTGAATATGGGTTGGGAATCACATTCAATAGTTAGCCCAATATTTTTGGGATAAAGATGAAGTCCTTCATCTATGAAGCGAATTCTACGTTAACACTGGCAACTTTTAAAATGACAATTTATAATGTTTCTCATTAGAAAAACTAATGAAAGATAGTTATTTATTATTGTTGGTTATTTATGCATTCTTTTTGAGTGTAATTATAAAGTAAATTATAAAAAAAGGTGAAACTTGTCTAATAGACTCCCTCCACTAAACGCTCTTAGGGCATTTGAAGCATCAGCAAGACAATTGAGTTTTACCCGTGCGGCTGAAGAATTATTCGTCACTCAAGCCGCTATTAGCCATCAAATAAAATCGCTAGAAGAATTTTTAGGCATAAAGTTATTTATGCGTAAAAATCGTGCTTTGTTGTTATCTGAAGAAGGTCAAGCATATTATCTCGATATTAAAGATGTTTTTAATGCCATAAATGATGCGACCGAACGTTTGTTAGCACGTGGTGAAAAAGGGGCAATAACGGTTAGTACCCAACCTAGCTTTGCTATTCAATGGCTTGTACCAAGGTTGAACGCTTTTTATGCTTTACACCCAGACATTGATGTTCGTATTAAAGCGGTTGATCAACCGGAGAACTCGCTTACTGAAGATGTTGATGTCGCTATCTATTATGGACGTGGCCATTGGGTAGATATACACGCAGAGCAATTACAAAAAGAATATCTTGTTCCTGTGTGTTCACCCCTACTTTTACAAGGTAAAAAACCACTCAGTAAAGTTGAAGATCTCGTTAACCATACTTTATTGCATGATACTTCTCGTCGAGATTGGAAGCGATGGTTTAAACAAGTCGGTGTTAAAGCCACTAACGTTAATCATGGGCCTATTTTTAGCCATTCCGCTATGGTTGTACAAGCGGCATTACATGGACAAGGTGTTGCGTTAGCCCATAGTTTCCTTGCCAAACCAGATATTGCTGCTGGAAGGCTTATCTGTCCCTTTGATGAGGTACTAGAAAGTAAAAGTGCTTATTATGTTGTCTGTCGAGGGCGGCAAGTAGATATTGGCAAAATCGCCGCTTTTCGCGAATGGGTCCTTGATACCGTCGCTCAAGACTTAGAAGAATTAAATGACCAATATGACTAATACAGTAGAGCATCCTATTTCAACGATTAATAATACGGTATCAACCGCCAAAGCTTTTGTTATTTTTGCTCATGGTGCGGGCGCTGATAAAAGTCATGAATTTATGGAGCAAGTCAGTCGTGCTTTAAACAAGAAAAATATAAATGTATTACGATTTAATTTTGCTTATATGGATGCTCGTTTGGCGGAAGGTAACCGTAGGCCTCCCGATAGAATGCCAAAGTTATTACACTGTTTTGAAAAGGTTATTAACGAATTAGAGACTCATTTGCCTATTTTTCTTGCGGGTAAATCAATGGGAGGCAGAGTTGCCGCTACATTGGCAAGCGATAAAGCGTTAAAGGCTTTGGGAGTGATGTGTTTAGGTTATCCGTTTCATCCTCAGAAACAGCCTGAAAAATTAAGGTTAGCGCCTTTGCAAGAAACACAAAAATCTATTTTAATTTTGCAGGGATCACGTGATGCTTTAGGTAATAAAGAAGAAATATTGGGGTATGAATATTCAGCGCATTGCCGTTGTGTATTTTTTGAAGATGGCGATCATAATTTAAAGCCACGGATAAAATCAGGCTTTACTCATATTCAGCATATAGAAAAAGCGGTTAACGAAATGGTGAACTTTATTGATGAGTCTCTTGAAGCCAATCAGGTATTGCTCGCATGAAAAATAGCAATAATAACTTTTATGCGAATTACTTAACGGTCATCATGATATTTGTTGGTATCAGTGGCTGTTTTTCTGTATTATTCGGCGCTTGGTTTGCCCATGCTGGGGTGAACATGCCAAATGAAGTACAATCACGCCTTGCTCACGCATTGCAATATCAATTTTTTCATACTTTAGCACTGTTTTCTGTGGCAATTTTTTTGCAACTGCTAACACGTAAGCATTATGCTGCTAAAGTTATTAATCTTTTATATTTATCGGCGAGTTTTTTTATTGTTGGGATTTTACTTTTTAGTGGTGTTTTGTATATAAAAACATTTTTTGATTTTACCACGATCGGAAAAGTTGTTCCTTTTGGTGGTATATCATTTGCGCTGGGTTGGTTGTGTATCAGCTGGGCGGGAATTAATAGAACTGTGCACAACTCAAGCACAGATCAAGATCGTTTGTAGGTAACATAGTTATGACCTCTATTATATTATATTGTCGCCCAGGCTTTGAAAAAGAGTGTGGTGCAGAAATTCAAGAAAAAGCCTCGTGGAATGAAATATTTGGCTATTTACAGCTGACTAAAAACGAAGGTTTAGTATATTTTCATTTAAATAACCCCGAAGACGGTGAGGTTTTAATGAAAAACATCCCATTGCGACGCTTGATCTTTGCTCGCGATTGGTTTGTTACGGTAACTGATAAAATTGATCTACCCGATTATAATCGTGTTGAAGCTATTACTGAAGTATTAGGTAATGAATGGCAATATGCCGATTTACGTATGGAAATGCTTGATACAAACGAAGGTAAAGAACTTTCAAAATTTTGTCGTAAATTGTCTGTGCCATTACGCCAAGCATTACGTAAGCATAAAATTCTTACAGAAAAAGGGAATCACGATGGCGCGATTTTACATGGCTTGTTTTTAAGTGGTAAAGAAGCCATCTTTGGTTTTTCACTTGCAGATAATAGCTCTGTTTATACGATGGGTATTCCAAGATTGAAGTTTCCTAGCGCTTCGCCAAGTCGTTCAACACTAAAATTAGATGAAGCTTTTTTACACTTTGTTCCGCGTGACGAATGGGATGAGCGTTTGACATCAGGGCTTAATGCAGTTGATTTAGGCGCTGCTCCTGGCGGCTGGACCTATCAATTAGTGCGCCGTGGCATGATGGTTACTGCTATTGATAATGGCGCTATGGCCGAGTCATTAATGGATACAGGGCAAGTTAAACACCGTATGATGGATGGCTTTAAATACATACCGATGAAAAGAAATGTTCATTGGTTAGTTTGTGACATGATTGAAAAACCACAGCGTGTTGCTAAGCTAATGGCTGAGTGGCTATTAAATGGTTATTGTAAAGAAGCTATATTTAATTTAAAGCTGCCGATGAAAGGCCGTTATCAGGAAGTCACTAATGACTTACAAATAATTAAAGATGCTTTTAGTGAACATCAAGTAAAGTATGAACTTTATGCTAAGCACCTTTATTATGACCGTGAAGAAATAACAGTACATGCAAGATTATTATCTCCTCCTCCACTAAAAGCAGAGAAAGATTAATGACAGAAACTAAGTGATCATTTTATCTGTGTTTTAAACAGATCTCTTAACAAATATAGCGAGGCTCATTTTGCTTAACAATAAAAAACCGACATGATGTCGGTTTTTTATTGTTTTTTAGAAAGCGATTGAGCGCTAACTATTAATCGGTATTGAAGCCTTATAGGCGTTCTAGTACCGCTTCAGTAAAGTCAGTTGTACCATGTGTACCACCTAAATCACGAGTAGTCCTATCACCACTGGCAATAACATCCGTAATAGCATTACGAATATTACGTGCTTTATCACCCATATCTAAATATTCTAACATTTGAATAGCGGCTAGGATCACTGATGTAGGGTTCGCTAAATTTTTGCCAGCAATATCTGGAGCACTGCCGTGAACGGCTTCGAAAATAGCACAGTCAACGCCAATATTAGCGCCAGGTGCCATACCTAAACCACCAACTAAACCTGCACATAAGTCAGATAGAATATCGCCAAATAAATTGGTAGTAACGATTACGTCGAACTGTTCAGGGTTCATGACTAATTGCATACAACAATTATCAACGATCATTTCTGTTGATTCGATTTGAGGGTAGCGTGTGGCAACTTCTCTGGCTACTTTTAAAAACAAGCCTGAGGTTGATTTTAAAATATTTGCTTTATGAACAGCGGTTACTTTTTTACGGCCTTCTTTTATTGCTGTTTCGTAGGCAAATGTAAGAATACGTTCTGCACCTTCTCGCGTGACTAAGCTTTTCGCTTCAGCAACTTCACCATCTTCAGAGATAATTTGCCCTAAGCCTGAATACATACCTTCAGTATTTTCACGTACGGTAATTATATTGATATCTTCGTAGCGGGCTTTGGTACCTTTAAACGAAATAACAGGGCGAACATTGGCGTAAAGTTGAAAGTGTTTACGTAAAGTTACATTAATAGAGGTAAAACCTTCGCCAACAGGTGTTGTAAGGGGACCTTTAAGTGCAATTCTATTTTTTTGGATGAGCGCTAATGTACTTTCAGGAATTAAGTCACCATGGTTTTGGAGAGCGGTAAGACCAGCATCTGCATATTCATACTCAAAACCACATCCGGCTTTGTCTAGAATTTTAATCGTAGCATCGATAATATCGGGACCGATGCCATCGCCAGGAATTACTGTTATGGTTTGTGTAGCCATTTTTTTGCCTTTCAAAAGAGTTTATCAAGTTAGGAAACGGGTGCTGTTATAGCACGCTGTACGTGTGTAATCTATGATAAAACCTTTCATGCCATATACATGGTAAGTTTTATCTTAGTGAATGTTATAGCAGCTAGTATAGATGATCGTTTAATAAAACGTTATTAGACTTTTGTTTTATTAAACCGGCTTTAAATTCGCCAATTATAGCTGCTGAAATTGTTCATAAGCAGTGTTGCCAATGGCAATAAGTGAGCCATTTTTAAATAACAGTGCTGTGCATTCATCTTGGGTGGTAAACCCGTCAGATTTTACGTGTTGAGTACGATAGAAGGTCACTTGAAAACTATCTTCAGCAATTTTTTTCGCTTCGGTAATATCTGGGCTGCCTAGTTCTTCTATTGCTTGTTCAAAATTAAACTTTTCTAATGTTAATTTACCAATGTACTGTTTGTTATATGATTCACGATCACCCCATTCCATATCAGAAGGACTGTCATCATAAAAGTTTACCACTAGCGCAACAAAAACACCGTAAATGGCTAATGCTATTAAGATACGAGAGACAACTTTCTTATTCATTTATTACAAATTCCATTAAATTATTTCTCAATAGCCATCGATGAAGCTTAAAAATAGCTCATTATTGTAGTCAATTTATATAAAGTTTAACACTGACTTTTATGCTGACATAACCCTAAGATGAAAGTCGAATATCTTTTAAGTTAAAACCCAGAGGTATGTCTTTTTTTAGGGTAAAAAGGTCTCGGCTCAATGCTATTTGTTCTTTGTGTTCAACGAGCTTATTAGCCAATGTTGCTTTGAGATCTGTTGCTTCAAGTATGCACTTCAATGAGCCATACTTGTTCAATAGCTGTGCTGCTGTTACTTGTCCTATACCGGCAACCCCCGGTATTTTATTGGTATTGTCACCGGTTAATGTCCATAAATCCATTAATTGCTGTGGCTTAACGTTGAATTTACTTAGCACAAAGTTAGTATCAAGATGACGACGATTAAAGTGGTCGTAAACACCAATATGCGGGCTAAGTAACGAGAGGAAACCTTTATCGGTCGAAACAATCGTCACGTTTTGATCTTTTAATGCCATCTTTATCGCTAAAGTCGCAATAATATCGTCAGCTTCATCTTCTTCAGGAATTAATGAGTCGACTTGTTGTTTCATTAATTCATCTTGAATATTAGACAGGCTTGTTGCTAAATGCTCAGCCATCTTTTTTCTGCCTTTTTTATAATCAGGGAATAACTCATAACGCCAACAAGGTTTTTCACTGTCAAATACGGCTAAGGCATGGCTCGGTTGAAGGTGGTCGAGTATTTTACTTAAAGCTTGTCCGCAAGCTTTTTGAGTATTAAACAGGACTTGTTTTTTAGTATTTTCAGCAAGCTCGTTATTAAAAAGAAAAGGACGCTCCTGAACAGCGTATATTCTTCTGATTAAATTCAACGCATCAATTAATACAAGATGTGCGGACATTCATTTACCCTTAAATTACTTTATAACACGGTACATATTTACTACCTGGTAATTTCATTCGTTGTTGTTCAACAAATGAGGTAAGTAAATTATCCATCAGTTTCATTATTATTTTATCACCTGATATTTCAAACGGACCATTATCTCTGATCGCCTTAATACCGTGTGACTTTACATTACCCGCTACTATAGCAGAAAAAATACGCCGTAAGTTTGCCGCTAACGTAGCTTTGTCTAAATCGTAGTTAATAGAGAGGTTAGCAATGTTTTTATGTGTGGGTTCAAAGGGCTGTTGAAAATCAGGTTCGATGACAAGTGACCAGTTAAAATGATAAGCATCACCGGTCTTTTTGCGGTAGGTTATGACTTCATTTAACTTATGGCGCATAGCTTTCGCAACAGCAATAGAATCGTCAACAATAATTTCATAAAGACTTTGCGCCTTTTCACCTAAAGTTGTCGCAATAAAGCGATCTATTTCTATAAAATATTCAGCACTCTCTTTGGGGCCCGTTAAAATAATAGGTAATTTTTGAGCCTGGTTTTTGCTATTTAACATAATACCTAAAATATAAAGCAATTCTTCAGCTGTTCCTGCACCACCTGGGAAAATAACAATACCATGTGACATTCTAACAAAAGCCTCTAAACGTTTTTCAATATCAGGCATGATGACGAGTTCATTCACAATTGGGTTTGGAGGCTCTGCAGCGATAATACTGGGTTCTGTTAGGCCAATATAACGTCCATTTTTGTTTCGTTGTTTCGCATGGGCAATGGTGGCTCCTTTCATCGGTCCTTTCATTGCACCAGGGCCACAACCAGTACAAATATTGAACCCCCTGAGCCCTAATTGATAACCAACCTCTTTTGTATATTTATATTCATTATCACTAATTGAATGCCCACCCCAACAAGTGACGAGATTAGGATCACTTTCAGGAATAATGACATTCGCATTGCGAAGAATATCAAACGTTAGATCGGTAATTTTTTGGGTGTGCTGAGCATCGACTTCATATCTCTTATGTGTAAAAAGGATATCACGTAAAACGGCAGACAAAAGCTCTTGAATACCCTTTATAATTTTGCCATCAACAAAGGCATCATTGGGTGGATTGGTTAAAGCAAGTTTAACACCACGTTCACGGCGTAAGACTTGAATTTGAAAATCTTGAAATTTTTGATATATCTCTTCTGCATCGTCAGTATGGCTTCCGGCATTTAATACTGCGAGTGAACAGTTTCGATAGACCTGGTATGTTTTACTGTTTGCTGATTGTTGAAGTTGCTCTATTTCTGACTGAGACAACAGGTTCATGTTGCCAACAGGATTTATTTGCGTATGCATAATTACGTTCCTTTACAAAAATTTAAAGCTTATAGCTTGAAATGAGCTAAGATCATTAGCTGTTCAGGATAAGATTGGAGAAAAAGTAAAACTTTAGACGTTGGCTATATATAAACTACGGTGTTTTTTCCTTTCTCTTTTGCTTGATAAAGTGCACCATCGGCACGCTCAAAAGCCATGTGCACATTGTCATCTTCTCGAATATGGCTAACGCCCATAGACATAGTGATTGAGACTTTAGTATTCTTAAATTTAAAGGGTAATTTCGCTACCTGTAATCGCAATATGTTTAGCCTATCTATTAATTTTTCTTGATTGAACCCTGAAAAGATTAGCACAAATTCTTCTCCGCCGTAGCGGGCAATAAAGGCTTCATTACCAATATTTTTCTTAAGCGTACTTGAAATGACTTGTAGTGTTTTATCACCAGCTGTGTGGCCATAGGTGTCATTAATGCGCTTAAAATTATCCAAATCCATGACAACAATAGCTAATTCGAATTTTTTATTATGATAACGTACAATTTCTTTAGCGAAGTATTCATCAAAGGCCGCGCGGTTATTTAGCTGGGTTAACGCGTCTTGTAAACTTCTTGCTTGCTGTTCTTGAATACGTTTTTCAAAACGTTGGCTTTGCTTTTCTAATAATTCAACTTTTTCGGTCATTGATGATAATTGGCAATGTAAAGATTCTTGTTGTTCACGTTCAAAGGTTGTTTTTTTCTCTAATGTGCCAGCAATAACGCGTAACTTTGCATTAATATCAACTTTGATGTCGGCTAGTGACGTTGCTTTGTCTAGACCATTGGCCATGTCTACTATTTGCTTTTGCAGCTGCTCATTTAATATACTATGTTGTGATTGAGTTGCTTTGCAACTGGTTACTGCCGTTTTTACTGCCGACTGAACCGTTGTTAACGTCTCACTTAATGTTGAAAGAAATATTTTTGCAGTATTTCTTTCATCGTTTAAATCTTCAATGATCACATCAAATACGGTTAATAAATTATGTAATAACTTATTGTTAGATATATCTTTATTAAGCTGAGATTTAATAACAGCTATATCTTTTGCATGGTTGTCTGAAACAGCTAACCCGGTAATGATTTTTTCAAAGCGTTCTATATATTTAAGCTCTGCAGTATCACTAGCGCCAACTGTTTTTACCATTGAATTAGGCTGTTTTAATACTTCAGCAGCAGGGGCTGTTCCCATATTTTTTGCTGATAAAGCCATATCGTAAAACTCTAACAGCTGACTTAGTAGCGGCACATATTGGACAACTGCATCTTTTGGATACTTTGACTCTGTAATTAAGCTGCGTAACTTACGTCTTAAGTCGGCGGGTAAGCCATTAATCTTTTGTAAAGCTAAACCCGCAATATGGAATCTTTCGTGTAATAGATTGAGATTAGTCGCATTCACTTGAGATTGCTGTTGCAGAATAAGCAATGTCAATGCTATATGTGCTTGAATTTCAGGAAGAGCGGCCGATTTTTTAAGTAAAAGTCGTAACTTTGCCAACTTATTATCTAACGTAATATCTATGCCTTCGCAAACAAGAGAAAGCTTTTCTATGAACTTTATTAACAGTGAGGATTGTGACTTAAGGTCTGTCTCAATATCGGCACGTGACGTAATGGCAAGTTCGAGTTTTTTCTTTAGTAAAATCATTTCTTTGCTGGCGGCTGAGTTATTGCTCATAAAAAACGGTCTTCCGTAAAGTGCTTTATTGGCTGAGTGAACTTAATACAGTATATTTTAGTATAGCGACTAAATAGGATTAATTAAAAAAAGAACGCTAAATTCTAAACAATATCAATTAATACTAAACCTTAGATAGTAAAAAGTCAGCATCCAGAATGACTTATAATTGATTTAACTCAAAAAATTGCTATTGCCTGAGTGTTCTTCCTGCTGGCGCGTGTAATTTAGCAGTAGAACGAAATGGATTTATATCTAAACCACCTCTTCTGGTATAACGGGCAAAAACAGTAAGCTCGGTAAGTTGGCAATACTTGGTTAAATCGCAATATATTCTTTCGACACATTGTTCATGAAATTCATTGTGTTGCCTAAATGATATCAAGTAAGCTAAAAGTGCTTTTTGTGAAATTTTTCGACCACTATATTGAATGTAGATACTTGCCCAGTCAGGTTGATTAGTAATTAAACAGTTAGATTTTAATAAGTGACTCACTAAACTTTCACTTTCTACTATTTTTTCTTCAATATTAGCATCAACCAATAAGGTAGGATCAAGTTGATAATTTTCAACATCTAGGTCTACATCATCTATACAGAGTGTCTTTCCAGAAAATATCTGATGATTAATATTAAGTGCAGGACAATTATCGACAGGAAAAAGCTCTGCGAAGGCAATACTACCCGATGTATTTGACAGATCTTTGACTAAGCGACTTTCAACGTCTTGCCAAGATGAAAATCGACTTTGATTAAAGCTGTTCAAATAGAGTTTAAATGATTTAGATTCAACTATGTTAGGGCTGGTGCAAGGAAAACGAAATTCAGCAACTGCTACAACCGGTTTGCCTGAGCTATTTAGCCATGAGATTTCATAAGCATACCAAACATCTTCACCGATAAAAGGTAAGTTATCTGCTGAAATAGCTAAACTGTCTCTATTCAAACTTCGTGGTACCGCTTGTAAGAGTTCTGGGTTATATTCACTACAATAACTCGTAGCTTTTCCAAGTGTTAATTGGCTTAATACTTTTGCGTTTTTATAATTTGTCATAAAAGGGCTAGTTCAGTCTATGGCTATTTGTCGTTACATTTTAAAGGATCTTTTTAGCAGATGAAATCATCACCTTGCGAGTTAATGCAATCTTTATCATTATTTTCAAAAAAATATTTATCACAATACCAAGAGCGTTACCAGCATTTACCGCTTATTGAAAAAGATAAACAATGGCCTTCTCCTTGTTTATCAAATGATTATGATGAAAATCATCAGTACTGGCAGCCATTTGATATAATTGAATCAATAAATTTTGATAATGTTGAACAAGCTTTAGAAGTTAGTATCCATGCCGATTTTAAAACTTATTTCACCACGTTATATAGCGATACCTTAGATGCTAGTTGTGATGATGGTGCATTGTCTTTACTTTTTGCTTGGAGTAAAGAGGATTTTCAACGCTTACAAGAGAATGTGATAGGGCATATTTTAATGAAGCAAAAACTAAAACAACCGCTAACGTTGTTTTTTGCACTGACTGATGATGAAAATATGATCCTAAGTGTTAACAATGACAACGGAGAAATTTGGGTTGAGAAAGTAGGGTGCGAGGCGCATAAAAAAGTTGCCGACTCTCTTACGTGTTTTATTCGTATGTTAACCCCACGAATTCCTTAACCATTATTATTATTGCTGCTTTGTTAAGTTAATCACTAAGGCTTTTAATTGTGCTAACTCTGCTTCAATAGGCTGTAATGCTTTTGCTATAGCCTGTTCTATTTCTGGAGGAATAGAAGTAGAGGTGGATTTTTTTCTTAAAGCCTCTTTAGATTCAATCTCTAATTCAACAAGCTGAGGATCATGTGTCCAATTTCTTAATGTTGTAATGATCGTAGGCAATGGCATTGGTTTTGTTAATTTCGTTTTTACTAATGCTACCGTTGGTTTTTTACCTTGGTTAGCCAGTTGATTTGCGATAAGTGTTATTTCGTCAGTTGTCGTCATAAAATTACTTTTAATTGTTAAAGAGACTATGTTTTAGTGAATATCACAGGTGATTGTTAATTTACTTTTAGTGGTTTTATATTAATCGTAACTATATCAATTGCTTGGAAAACATGGTTTGGCCCTTGCTATTAGCTGAATAGTTTAATTAACAAATGTTCAAAAAATACATAAGGGAAAACTCATGAAAAAATCTATTATAGCATTACTTATTGCTGCGCCTTTAACTTTATCACTATCAGGATGCGTGATTGCTGTTGGAGGTGGTGATGAAGGGCATTCAATGTCAACATCCTTTGGTGATCGCGAATATGAAAATCGTAAGCAAATCGCTAAAATTCAATTAAATTCTCGCTATGACGATATTAAAAGTCAATTCGCCCTTGCCGATTTTAATGAAAAATATCAGATAGATGGGAAGGAAATAAAGGTTCTTTTTTATCGTACACATCGTGTTCATAAAGATGATTTAACCACTAAAGATGAGTGTACATATTTACATTTTGTTGATGGTGTTTTAGTAGAAACTGGGAATGGTGCAGATTATAGACGTAATATTTCAGACTAATATTTTCAGTACTTATTATAAAAATACGGATTTAGTGACCGATTACTTAAACGACATGAAGGTCCATATTTGGGAATATCACCCAACCAATATCAATAATGGTTAACGAGTAAATTAATGTATATGAACAATTAATCGTTATTAACAAATGGCATGTTTTATTTGGCTTTAAAATCAACTTATTGTCATGACTTAGCGTATTATCGACAATGATTTTATGTCGTTAACCTTACTTTTTATATAGTTTTTCCAACAACAATCTGTTTTTTTTAAGATGTTTGTCTTTATAAAATTGGTGATAAAGCGTTCGAGTATTGTTTGACCTTATTCGTTTTTTACTGCTATGGTGATCAAATAAAAATAAAAATAAAAAACGCAAGGATGACAAATTATGTCAGAAGCAATACGTGATAAAACAAACCTTGATATAAGAGCTGCTTATTTGTCGGGTGAAGACTTAAAACTCGCGGCATCATTACTGTATCAAGCTTATCATGACGATCCTGTTTTTTTGGAAATATTTTCCAATGAAAACAACGATTACGAACAAAGATTACGTGCAGCGATTCGCGAAGAACTAAGTGCTTTTTGGCATGCCAAACAACCGATGGTTGGCCTGTATTTGGGGGAAGCAATGGTGGGTGTTGCTTGTTTAAATAGTCCAGATGAAAGTGTAAGTTCTGAACGTTTCTGGCACTGGCGTTTAAAGATGATGCTAGGCGCAGGTTATTTTAGTACCAAGCAAATGATTGAAAAAGAAAAAACGGTACTTGCTGCTATTCCAATGAAAAATTTTCATATGCTTTCGTTTATTGCCATTCATCCATTACATCAACACCATGGCTTTGGGCATTATCTTTTGGCTGCTGTCAATACTATATTAGAAGAGCACTCTGATAGTGAAGGGGTGGCTGTTTATGCGACAACAAATAAATATCAACAATTTTTTAAAGACGTTGATTATGAATTTGTTCAAGAGCTTTCAGTTGGAAATGTTACGGGTTCATTGATGATTCATTACAGAAGTAAAAGTTAAGTTCAATTTTATAATAACGTTTTAGAGAAATACCGAATTTTAATTCGGTATTTTGCTTTTATTATTTTGTATTTTCATTAGTGATTATAACGCAATCGAAAGGTTTGACTGTTAACATCGCTAAAGTGGCTAAACACATGTCTAGGGTTATCGATCGTTTTTTACTTCACAAATTAACTGTCATTTTCAAACGTTGAGGGTGCGATAGGTTACTAAATTAATCTTTACTTTATATGATCATCTTGGAAAAAAATGGAAGCATTAAACAAACAATTAGATTTTATTATTGAACTAGATAGGCTTAAGGGTGTTTATCGTCAAGCACTTGTGAAGTCTGATAAAAATAGATTTGAGAACAGCGCTGAGCATAGCTGGCATATTTCATTAACAGCGCAAATACTTCAAGAGTATACTGAAGAAAAAGTCGATATTTCACGTGTTATGAGTATGTTACTTATTCATGATGTTGTTGAAATAGATGCGGGTGATATGTTTGCTTTTTCTGATAAAAAAGCGCTTGCTGAGCAAAAAGATAAAGAAATAAAGGCTGCAACACGATTATTTGGCTTATTACCTGAAAAACAGTTTAAAGCTTTTAATGACTTATGGTTAGAGTTTGAATGTGCTGAAACAATAGACGCTCGATTTGCTAAAGCCATAGACAGTGTATTACCTTTATTACAAAATATGAGAAATGAAGGTGGAAGTTGGGTAAATCATAAGGTTAAAAAATCACAAGTGATAAAACGTAATAACTTTCTTGAAGGACTTGCTCCTCAATTATGGTTATATGTTTGTCAGCAAATTGATATTGCCGTAGCAAAAGGTTGGTTGCAAGATGATTAATAGCAACGATACCACATTAAATATGGTTGGTGATTTTCACTTACATTGCAACGACTACTGATGTTTATTTAATGTAGTGGAACATTATTTTAATAAGGAGTAAGTATGATAGATTTTAAGAACTCATCGGTTTTTAAGTTAAAACCTATTTACATTGAGGATGCGAAAGAGGACTTTCATAAATTTATGATTGAGTGAGAGTCAATTTTTGCTGCTTTTAAAAGTATTAGAGACCAAGTCATTTTCACAAATAAACGTATTATTGCCGCTAACGTTCAAGGCATTACTGGCTCTAAAGTAGATTATACGTCTTTACCTTACAGTAAAATTCAAGCTTTTTCAGTTGAGTCATCTGGCACATTAGATCTAGATTGTGAAATAGAGGTTTATTTAAGTGAATTGGGTATGGCTAAATTTGAAATAAAAGGTTCGTTCGATCTCATAAAATTTAATCAATGTATTAGCCAATATGTACTTGCTTAGTAAATAGACACGGAAAATAGAAAAGTTGTAGGCTTTTTGCCTATTAATACGTAAGTGACCTAAATTTGCGACCTTAATAAGGACTTAACGATGAAGCTGCTATATTCTAACGAAAATCAATTTCTTGTGAATAATGTGAAAAACATTATTGAAGCCGAAAACATCAGTTCATTTATTAAGAATGAATTTGCACAAGGTGCAGTGGGTGAAATCTCAGCCTTTGATTCTTGGCCAGAAGTTTGGGTGGCAAATGACGAAGACTATGAACGTGCGTTAGCGCTATTGGCATCATCTCAACTTGATGTTAAAGGTCATGATTGGCTCTGTAAAAACTGTAAGGAGAAAAATGCTCCTTCTTTTGAAATATGTTGGAATTGTCAGCATGATCATTTATAACCATGAAGTAGAAGCACGCTAAAATTAAAAGCGTCATTGTTTACTTTCTACTTTTCCTCCTTTGAACAACACTAAGTTTGAGCGTTAGAGATTGAAATGACACCAGGTATTAACATCGTCAAAAAGCATCAAGTTATACATAAAATACATGAGTATTCTCATGATGAATTAAGTGAATCTTATGGGCTTGAGGCCGCCGAGAAATTAAGTGTTGATGCCGGTCAAGTTTTCAAAACTTTGGTTGTGACGCTCGATAGTAAAACGTTAGTTGTAGGCGTAATACCTGTTTCATCTATGCTCAGTATGAAGCTCATCGCCAAGGCGGTAGGCGCTAAAAAAGCCACCATGGCTGATAAGTCTGATGTTGAACGCTCCACTGGATATGTACTTGGAGGGGTTAGTCCGCTTGGGCAAAAGAAAGCCCTTAAGACGATTATTGATTTATCGGCTAATCAGTTCGCTACCATCTACGTTAGCGGTGGTCGTAGAGGTTTAGAAATAGAGTTAAGCCCCGAGGACCTCATAAAACTGACAAAAGGTTTACTTGCTAAAATATGTCAATGACCGCTTTTTTAGCAGGTAAACCCAGTAAAAAATGTAGGCAACTAAGCAATAATCACGCAGAGTTTTATCAACCTTGTTCAACATGTATAAATGACTTAATCAATGATCGCTAGAGTACCATTCATTCTCATAAGCTAGGCTCCACCACAACACATGTGTTAAAGCTATTTTAGCGAGTTTATTGTTAATGGATTTAGGTATAAGTATCTTTTCTTTGAAATTATATTCAAAATTTACAGCAGGTTTTTGTGGTTGAAGTATCGTGACCTCATTACATCCCACATACGAAAATCTCTTGGCATATTACACCATTGTTCGCCCAGAAGCATCTGCCTGTTTTAAATCATGGCCAAGTATAGGCGAACGTTTGGTGATCCCTATGAATGATAATAATGTTGGAGCTAGGTCGATTTGGCTGACCATTCTTTTGTCAAAGAAAGCGGGCTTACCTGAATTAGAATTACGCCTGGAGTATGAAAGTTCTTAATGGGAACAAGCTCATTACCTAATGCTCTGGCATCATGATCGGCAACAACGCTAGAGACAGTATCCTTCCAATAGGTTTTTTCCTTATTGATAAACTTTCCAAGGGCATAGTTAGCATATTGAATGGCATTTTGGCGCAATAAAGCGATTGCAGAGGTAAAAATCATAATTAATATTTCTTATAAAACACTCTGCTACACTATCGTATTAAACTTAAACTTAAACTTAAACTTAAACTTAAA
>NZ_JACGUX010000067.1:0-231993 GCF_014076915.1 Colwellia sp. MB02u-14 | reverse complement strand
TGAGAGAATTAAGAACCGACTATGTAAAATCAATGTAATGTGAGTGTCCACACAAATTGCATGATAACTAATTGTTAAAGAAAAACTCATTTACTCAAAGTAAAGAGTTAGATATAAAACCCATTTGTTTATACCTTTGGAGCGTTGCTCCATTGCTGCAGGCCTTGCCTGAAGCGAGATGCGCATGATACGCTCCTCAGTTTCGATGTCAACGTTTTATTTAATTTAATTTGAAGTTAATTCAGATTTCATTTTAAAACGTTAAGTTAACCATTTAGCTCTTATAAAGAGAAGTTAACTTATCAAAACAGCCCTTTGGGTTACCCCTTGGAACTGGAGCGCATTCTAGACATTTCTCGCTGGGCGTCAACCCTTTTTTGTCATAACTTTGAATTAAGTTCTCATTCGTTCGATTAACATACAAGCCCTATTTTTATTGAGGTTTATTCGAACAAATATACTATTTATTAACCATGTAATCCTAGACGCATAATTATACTGACTACTGCTTATTTAAATTAATACCTTTAATAAGTTATATTTTCTCACCCTTTTGTACTTATTTGCTAAGATAAATGAATAGTTCACTACCTAATGGTTATTATGAATAAAACTAAATTTCGTATGTATAATAAAATATCGCCTAAATTGGGGCAAAATGTCTATGTTGATGAGTCTTCGATACTTGTTGGTGATATAACGATAGGCAACGATGTAAGCATTTGGCCTTTAGTTGCAGCGAGAGGTGATGTTAATACAATTAGTATTGGGGATAGAACGAACATCCAAGACGGAACAGTATTACATGTAACCCGTAAAAGTGCGGCGAACCCTAACGGTAATCCTTTAATCATCGGCGAAGATGTTACTGTTGGTCATAAGTGTATGCTACATGGTTGCATATTAGGTAATCGAATACTCGTGGGTATGGGGGCCATTGTTATGGATGGTGCTGTTATTGAGGATGATGTTTTTATTGGCGCCGGCTCGTTAGTTCCTCCTCATAAAACATTAGAGAGTGGTTACTTGTATGTCGGTAATCCTGTGAAAAAAATGAGGTTGTTAAAAGAGAGTGAACAAGCATTTCTCAGTCAATCGGCTCGCAATTATGTTGAGCTTAAAAATGAGTATCTTGCTCAGTAGTCGTTAATAGACTTTCTACGTGTAGACTACTTCTATTCTACTACCAGACAATGGCTCATTATCTTCGAGCCATTCTTCAATAATTTCTTCTAAGTTAAATTTCAACTCATCAGTAAGTTCATCATGCTTTTTACATTTAATGAGGATACTAATACGTTCTCCTGACAGCAATCCTGTAAATACCCAGCCTTTTTCACTATCATCAAAGGATATATCATCGTTGAAGATTATTTGCTGATTCATCTTTAACCTTCTTTTCTCAGTTTATTTAATACTGGCGCTGCTTCAGGTAATACGTTTCGCCAAATCCTGAAGCTTTCTGCCGCTTGCCCTACCAACATGCCTAAACCGTCAATAACTTTAGTTGCGCCATTTACTTTCGCCCAAGCTAAAAAGGGGGTCAGTTCTTTTCCATACACCATATCGTAGCAATGAGTATTGGTGACAAGTTCTGTTGGTATAGGTGGAATTGTCCCGGTTAGGCTTGCTGAGGTTGCATTGATAATAAGATCAAACTTTGCTTTACCTAGCGTATCAAACCCTGCAGCAAAAAGTTTATCGTTTTTAAACTTTTTAATGAGTGCTTCTGCTTTACTCACGGTTCTGTTCGCTATAACAATGACCCGTGGTGCTTGTGCTAATAACGGTAGAACTACGCCTTTAGCGGCCCCACCAGCGCCCAGTAATAATATGCGACTATTCTTTAATGAAACATTATGGTTAAGCAAGTCTTGTACAAGCCCTTCCCCATCAGTGTTATCTCCAAATATCTTTCCATTAGCAAAAGATAACGTATTCACCGCGCCGGCAAGTTCAGCACGTTCGGTTAGATGATCACATAATGCCATAGCTTGCTCTTTAAACGGTGAGGTAATGTTTGCACCTTTAGCACCACTTTTCATAAAAGCATTTATCGTTTTTTCAAATTGATCTAATGCGACATATTCACTTTGATAGTTAAGTTGCTGTTGAGTTTGTTGAGCAAAAGATTGATGAATAATCGGTGAACGTGATTGTTTAATAGGGTTACCAAAAACGCGATATTGATCCATATGAGGCACTGAGTAAGAAATCATACTTAAGATTATCGTAATAAAGCCATGATGAATATAAAAAAGGCAGTAACTTTTATATAAAAAGTGACTGCCTTAGTAAGGTTATTGAGTATTATCGCTATGGGTAATGTTAAAACTTGTAACCTAACATGATTGAATAAACCATCGGATCAACGTCTACTGATGCCGAGCCTTTAATGTCACCAATTTGGAAGGTAGCGTCGGTATTAATATCAATATAACGAGCAGAAGCATTTATATGCCATTTATCATTGATCAGGTAATCTGCGCCAACTTGTAATGAAAAGCCAAATGAACCATCGAGTTCTAAATCGTTAAATCCTAGATTTTCAGGCGTACTTTTGAAGTCTTCATCAAAAAATATTGTGTAGTTAACACCAACACCAACGTAAGGCTTAACACTTGAAGCATTATCAAAGTAATATAGTGCACTAATTGTTGGCGGTAACTGAGTTACTTCAGCTAAAGTTGCGCCGTCAACATTTGCGCCAAATAGTCCACCAGAAATACTTTGAGGATCATGAATGGTGATATCATGAGTAAATGGTGTCGCCGCTAAAACTTCTATAGCCCAATTGTTATCGTAAAAATAAACAAAATTTAAACCCAGTTGAGTATTGTCATCAACCGTCACAGATAACGGTGTATTACCACCGAGTGCTTCAACATAAACACCTGATTTGTCGCTGTCTGGGTTAACCATGGTAGCACCACCACGTACAACAAAATCTCCGGCTTTATAATCTGCAGCCATTGCAGTTATAAAAAGAGAGGATAAAACAGCTAATGTGAGTAAACTTTTTTTCATGAGAGTAGTCCCTATTTATCTTGTGATATTTAATGACGCCGATTTTATAGATACCTAAAAATAAAAACTTGACCTAGCGCAATTAAATCGCTTTGTTTTAACTTTTCCCATCACTAGACTGATTTTAAAAAGCTATGTTATGCTGTGTCCCTAGATAAAATAAGGATCTTTTAACATATTGTTCTCTCAAAAAACTGCATATAGAACTTACCTCTATAATTGGCTCACGCTATATAGCCTTTGTAATATTGTTGTCGCTTTACTCATAGGATCACGTTTTTATCAAAGCCAAACGATACCCGACAGCTTTATTGGTATTTTATTTGGTCTAACCCAAGGTATTGGCCAATTAGGTCTATTGTCTTTTATAGCTAGCCTACCTCTATACCTGTTGGCAAAGATTACGAATAAAAAACAACTTGTCATTTATAGTGCGCTACTTTTAAGTTGCATCGGATTAACAGCATTACTCGCTGATACCTTTATTTATCAATTATATCGATTTCATATCAATGCGATGGTCATAGAGTTATTTATTGCTGGGGGTAGTGAGATAATTTCATTTCCAATGTCAATGTGGCTCATTATACTTGGCTTAATCACTGTCGTTTTAATAGGACAGTACTGTATTGTAAAAGCCGTAACTTGGTATATAGACAAGGATAAAAAAAACCACAAAGCATTTCTTTATTTAATTCCCTTATGTATTTTATCTAGCCATATCATTCACATTTGGGGGGATGGAACCTATAACAGAGACATTACCAAGCAAAGTAAATTACTTCCTTTAGCTTACCCTACAACGGCTAAATCTTTGATGGCGAAGTATGGTTTACTTGATGTTAAAGCACATAAAACGCAGTCACTGCTCAAGCATAATAAAGTCAAAAGTAATCTGGATTATCCTCTCGCTGAAATTGCAGTAACAGAAACAGAATCAAAGTTTAATATTATTATGATTGTTATTGATTCATGGCGGGCAAATATGGTTTCACAGACATTGACTCCTAACATATTTGCTTTTAAGGAAAAATCTTTGCAGTACTTAAACCACTACAGTGGTAGTAACAATACTCGCCATGGCATGTTCTCGTTAATGTATGGCATACCGGGTAGTTATTGGGATAGTGTTTTAAAAGAACAACAAAGCCCAGTACTGATGGAAACGTTAATTAATCAAGGTTATCAAGCTCAAATTTTTGCCAGTGCTAAATTAACGTTACCTGAATTTGATCAAACCCTTTTTTCTAATATTCCTTCTTTAAGGCTCACATCAGAAGGTAATAAACCTTGGCAACGCGATGAAAAATTAACGAAAGACTACTTAGATTGGTCAAGTAATAATTCACAAAAAAAACCCAGTTTTAGCTTATTATTTTTCGATTCAGCTCATGGCTTTTCTTTGCCTGATGATTATAAAAAGCTTTTTAAACCGAGCCTAGATGAAGTAAATTTTCTTGCCTTAAATGATAATTACGACGCGGAACCTTTTATTAATCTGTATAAAAATTCATTGCATTATATTGATGGTAAAGTTGGTGAAGTACTTGACTCATTAACAGGGAAACTAGACAACACTATTGTTATTATTACTAGTGACCACGGTGAAGAGTTTAATGATAGCAAGTTAGGTTATTGGGGTCACAATAGTAATTATTCAAAATACCAGACTGCAGTACCCCTTATTATTCATTGGCCAAACAAAACGCCAGCTGTAATTAATTATCAAACAAGCCATTTAAATATTGTGCCAACACTGATGTCAGAAGCATTAGGGGTAACTAATCAGGCAAGTGATTACAGTAGTGGAGTATCTTTGTTCAAGCAAGAAGCCGCTTTACCTTGGCTATTTTTAGGTCGAGGTGGATATTACGCAATTAAATCGGAAAAGCACCTTTACGAACTTGATAGATTAGGAAATTTCACTATTTTTGATGATAAATACCAAGAAGATAAGCAGGCTATAATTAACATTAACTATGTTCAAGAAGCATTATTAGAAATGTCACGGTTTTATCAAAAGTAGTTGCATATACGCTCTTTGCCATCCATAGCACCGCGTTATACCGTTCATCCTGAACATAAAAAAGCGAGAGGCATTTGCTCTCGCTTTATATTTGTGTGGTTTATGTTTCGTATACTCTTTATCAGAGTAGAGTATATATTTTATAAAGCCAAACCAAAGCAAAATAACACAATGCGACAAACACAGCCGCAGAGCCAAGATCTTTTGCTCTGCCACTCAGTTCATGGCGCTCAACGCCTATACGGTCGACAACAGTTTCTATCGCTGAGTTGAGTAACTCGGCGATAAAAATAATAACAATACCCGACATCAGTAAAACGAACTCGATAAAACCATTAGCCAGCCAAATGGCCAACGGTGTGGTCGTAATAAATAAGAGCACCTCTTGACGAAATGCCATTTCATATTTGTACGCCGCTTTAAAACCAGCCCAACTATTTTTTGTTGCAGGAGCTAATCGGGAGAAAAATCCAAGAGGCTTATTTTTTTTCATATCTATGACTCTACTAACCAGTTTTGTGGCACTAGATAAGATGCTAGCTCAGCTTCTTTGCTTGTCGGGTCAGGTTGATAGTTATATTCCCAACGCGCAAGTGGTGGCATCGACATTAATATTGATTCTGTGCGACCACCTGATTGCAAACCAAATAGAGTGCCGCGGTCAAAGACCAAATTAAATTCAACATAACGACCACGACGATATAACTGAAATTGGCGTTGTTGCTCTGAAAACTCATTAAGCTTTCTTTTTTCAATAATAGGAACATAAGCATCAATAAACCCCTGGCCAACCGCTTTAATGTAGTTTAAACAGGTGTCAAAATCCCATTGATTCAAATCATCAAAAAATAAGCCACCAACACCACGTGTTTCATCTCTATGTTTTAAATAGAAATATTCATCACACCACTTTTTATGCTCATTATAAACATCTTCACCAAAAGGCTGACAAAGTGATTTTGCGGTTTGGTGCCAATGAACAACATCTTCTTTGACTGGATAAAAAGGCGTTAAATCAAAACCGCCACCAAACCACCAAACGGGCTCTTCACCTTCTTTTTCAGCAATAAAAAAACGTACGTTGGCGTGTGATGTTGGGATATGAGGATTTTTAGGGTGAATAACTAATGAAACACCACAAGCTCGCCAGGTTCTCCCGGCCAATTCAGGACGATGAGCACTTGCTGAGGGGGGTAATTTATCACCTGAAACTTCAGAGAAATTAACACCACCTTGTTCGATAATGCTTCCATCAGTTAATACTCTCGTGCGACCACCACCACCTTCAGCGCGCACCCAGTTGTCTTCAATAAATTGCCCGCTGCCATCAGCAGTTTCTAATGCTGAACAAATGTTGTCTTGCAATGATTTTAAAAATTCAATGACTGTTTCTATACTTACTTGGCTCATACGCGAATGATCTCTCCGGTCAGTGCATCAATTATTTTTGAAGGTTGAGTATAACCTAACGTATTCCCTTTTATGATGAAATCAATTTCATCTGATAGTTTTTGTTCAACCTCTTGCCAAGTTCTTGCTGGTTGCTCTCCTGATAAGTTAGCACTTGTGGAGACAATAGGTTTATTTAGCCGATTACATAACGCGACAACATCAGGTTGGCTCGTTAATCGCACCGCTATGGTAGAAAAACATCCAGTCAGTAACATATTCGTTTGAATGTTTTTGGGGACTAACTGCGTAATACCGTCAGGCCAACGAGAGAGTATGCTATAGCGCTTATCTTGCGGTATTTTGCTGTCGTCAATATAGGGCAATAATTGAGAATAGTTAGCGGCAAGTAAAATTAAGCCCTTCTCTGGTGAGCGTTTTTTAATGCTAAGTAGTTTTTCAATCGCTTGTAAATTGTCAGGATCGCAACCTAAACCAAATACGGCTTCGGTTGGGTAAGCAATAATGCCACCTTGGCAATAAGCTTCTTCGGCAGAAGTCATCATAGATAAAAATGAAATAAAGGAGTGATATAACGATTATACGGCCTTTATCTAAGAGATAAAATAAGTGTTTAATTCCAAGTAAATAAAATTATATCTGTGGAATTAAACACCTGAGCGTTTAGGAAAGGTTTTTCACTTTTTCGCGTAAAACAAACTTCTGCACTTTACCTGTAGAGGTTTTTGGTAAATCGCTAAATACAATGCTTTTAGGCGCTTTAAATGTAGCCATATGCTCTCGGCAGAAGTTAATAATATCTTCCTCTGAAACGTTTCTCCCGCGCTTTAAAGTCACGAAGGCACAAGGGGTTTCTCCCCATTTATCATCTTTTTTAGCAACCACCGCAGCCTCTAAAATATCAGGGTGTTGATATAACACACTCTCTATTTCAACAGAGGATATATTTTCTCCCCCTGAAATAATGATATCTTTCGAACGATCTCGTATCTCAATATAACCGTCGGGATGCTTAACGGCTAAATCCCCTGAATGAAACCAACCATGTTTAAATGCCTCATTGGTGGCTTTATAATTTTTTAAATAGCCTTTCATCATGGTATTACCACGAAACATTATTTCACCAATGGTTTCGGCATTACAGAGCACAGGCTGCATAGTGTTGGGGTCTAAAACATCGACTTCTTCTTGCGTTGGATAACGCACACCTTGACGTGCTTTTAACGCAGCTCGTTCATCGTCACTCTTATCATTCCACCCATCTTTCCACTCACTCACGACACAAGGGCCATACACTTCGGTTAAACCATAGCCTTGAGTAATATCAAAACCCATCGTTTCCATACCTTTGATAACTGACGGTGGTGGTGGTGCACCTGCTGTCATTATATTAATACCACGGGGTATTTCTGCTAATAGTGCTTTGTCTGCATTTAAAATCATATTCAAGACAATCGGTGCACCACAAAAGTGACTGACCTTATGCTCGATTAAACTTTCAATAATGGCCCCAACTTCCACTTGCCTTAAGCATACTTGGGTGCCACCCATAGCAACAACGGTCCACGGGAAACACCAACCATTGCAATGAAACATAGGTAATGTCCAAAGGTAAATGGCGTTATTACCTAATGGCCATATCATGTTATTACCAACAGCGTTTAAATAAGCACCTCGATGAGAATACACCACACCTTTTGGGTTACCCGTCGTTCCTGAGGTGTAATTTAGCGCCAGCGCCTGCCATTCATCATGGATTAAATTACCGATAAAATTTTCATTACCTTCAGCAAGTAAGTCTTGATATTCAATACAACCCAAGCGTTCACCCCCCTCACTCATTACATCGTCAATATCAATAATCAAAGGCTTTCTTGAACATAGTGTTAAAGCTTTTTTTACGACACTTGAAAATGCGGTATCAGTTAAAAGCACATCGCATTCGCCATGATCAAAAAGGAAGGCAATACATTCAGCATCTAAACGAATATTTATCGAATGTAATACAGCACCTGTTAGCGGTACACCATAATGAGCATCTAAAAAGGCGGGAATATTAGCTGCCATAATGGCAACAGTATTACCCGGCTTAACGCCGCGCTGCATTAAAGCAGATGCTAAACGTCGAACATTTTGACGATATTCACGATAAGTAATTTTTTGCTTACCGTGAATAATGGCAACACGCTCAGGGTGAACATCGGCCGTTCTGTTTAAAAAGTTAATAGGAGTTAAAGGTTGGCTATTAGCAGCAACTTTGTCTAAGCCTTGGCTATATATATTGTTCATCGATGTTCCTCATTATAATAACAGTGCAGGTAGCTATATATGCCACTTAATTTTTTACACACAATGAAGAATAGTTTACGCCTATTATTGGGTTTAAAAATCATCCTTTGGTCTAATGGGGTTGTATCAACATTGCCTGCATTTACTCATAGCGACCTGTAGACACAAATACGATAGTGAATTTTAGGTATAAAAAAACCAGCATGTCGCTGGCTTTTACAAGTAAAAAGTAAAAATTAAAATTAAAATTTAGCCTAACTTTGCCTGCATCGCTTCATCTTTAGCAAGTAAAGCAATCACATTAGCGGCACGCTCTTCTTTTACTTTTTCTGCAATTGATTGGTCAGCAACACCTAAAATTTGTGCGGCTAAGTAACCCGCATTTTTAGCGCCAGCTTTACCAATAGCAACCGTAGCAACCGGAATGCCGCCCGGCATCATGACCGTTGACAGTAATGCGTCGTGCCCCTGTAATGGTCCGTTGTCAATTGGCACACCAATAACTGGACGAGTTGTCATTCCAGCAACAGCACCAGCTAAATGAGCCGCTAAGCCAGCAGCACAGATAAAAACTTTACAACCGCGTTCTTCCGCATCTTTTACATAAGCCTTGGCAGCATCAGGTGTTCTATGTGCTGAGCGAACACGGACTTCGTGCTCAATACCAAATGTTTTTAAAACGCTGATAGTAGCTTGCATAACAGGTAAGTCAGAATCTGAGCCCATTAATATTGCAACAAAAGTTGATGACATTTTCTCTCTCCAGAAGTTTAGTTAAATAATTGCGCGCATTATATCTCTTTACGCTTATAGGTACATTTCTTTTCTGGGCAGACTAAAACGTTACCACTTGCCATTTTTCGCCTGACTAAAATAGACCACTGACACTCCGGACATTTTTCTGCAACCGGAGGATAGTTCACAACATACTTGCATTTGGGGTATTGTTCACAGGAATAAAATGTTTTGCCGTAGCGATTGGTACGCTCGATTAATTCAGCTTGCTTGCCCTTTTTCTGACACTGTGGGCAGGCTACACCAGCATCTTCTTGACCGCTAGTATCTTCAATATGATGACACTGGGGATAATTAGAACAACCGATAAACATACCATATCGGCCTTGTTTCACCGCAAGTTCATGTTGACACTCTGGGCATTGAGTACCTGCCAAAATTTGATCTTCAAGACGTTCATGTTCAACAATAGGACGGGTAAAATCACAAGTAGGATAGGAAGCGCAACCAAAGAATTTTCCGGACTTACTATTCTTTATAACAATTTCACTGCCACACTCAGGACATACCTCATACGCTTTTTCTAACGCGTGTTCATGTTGTGAAAATAAAGGTTTATCGGAATTAGGCATAATGCATTCACTAGAATATTGTTAATATCATTATGCCATGATTAGTAAGGTGTAAGCGAACATTACGATTGATACTTAGTGTAATGGACCTTCTTGCTCATCAAAAATGAGGTCTTCCATTTGTGAATAAGCATTTTCCTTACCTGGCACATTAAACAAGACCATAAGTACAACCCACTTTAAGTCGTCAATCGAAAAGAACTTCGTGTCTAATTCCATTACTCGGTCAATAACCATTTCCCGCGTCGTAAAATCAAGGACATTGACTTGTTCTAGGAATAACAGAAAACCTCGGCATTCTACGTCAAGTAGTTGCATTTCATCATCGGTATAAACACGAACTGAACGACGCCCTACTCGTGTTAAGTATGGGTAAGCATCAGTGTCTTGCAATGCAGCTAGTTTCTCTAGCCAACTTAACGCCTTATATATTTCGTCTTGATGAAAACCTGCTCGGGTAAGTTCATCAGTTAGTGACTCTTGATCCACCATTATTTCGGCTTCACTATGTATATAATTTTCAAAAAGATACATCAGGATATCAAACATAATTAGCCCTCATTTTACTCTTAGATAACCACCTGGAACCATAGCAACCAGACCTTTAAGCTCTAACATTGTTAACCGAGTTAATACTTCATTTATAGGTAATTTACTTCGGGAAACCACAATATCTACGGGCGTGATTTCATAACCCACACTAGCTAACAATGCATCGTTAAACAAGTGTTGTTTTTCACTTTTTTCAAACGATTGTCCTTTCGTTATATTTATCATTAAGTTTAGACCACTTTCTGGCAACAGGTCTATTTCATCTACTATATCGGCAATATCGTCGACAAGTTTAGCACCTTGTTTGATGAGCCAATGACACCCCTTAGCTTGTGGGTTATTAATGGTGCTGGGCACAGCAAAAACTTCACGATTTTGTTCAATAGCACAACGAGCAGTGACTAAGGAGCCACTTCTAATCGTAGCTTCAACCACTAATACACCTATACTCATACCACTAATTATTCGATTACGTTTAGGAAAATAGCCTGGTTTAGGGGGAGTACCCGGTAAAAACTCACTGATAATGGCACCATCATTCTCTAGAATATTTTTTGCTAATAACCGATGTCTCGTTGGGTAGACCTGATCTAACCCTGTAGCAACAACCGCAATGGTTTTACCCTTTGCGGCTAGAGTACCTTTATGAGCGGCACCATCAATACCTAGCGCTAAACCACTGGTAATAACTAAGCCTGCGTTAACTAACTGCTGAGCAAATTCGAAAGCATTATCTCGACCGTTAATACTAGCATTTCGACTCCCCACCATTGCGATTTGCTGTTGATTTAGTAAGGTAATGTTCCCTTGTACAAATAAAAGCAGTGGCGGATCATAAATTTGCTTTAGCGTTGAAGGGTATCGAATGTCAGTAAAAGGAATTATTATGCTACCACACCGTTTAGACGCATTAATAATGTTAGCAATCCTTGGCCAGTCAGGCGATCTAATCGCTGCAACTTGCTTTTGAGTCAGGCTTAATGATGATAGTTCTTGTGAGGGATAGAAAAGCTTTTCTACCCCAAAGCGTTCAACGAGGGTTAACTTTTTATGGCTAGCGAGACGTGGGATGAGTTTAAGCGCCAGCCAATAATGACTAGCGCTTTTATTGTGATGTTCATCGCGTGGTTGAACGGTAACATCTGTATTTTTTGTTATCGGCACTGCCTTCTCCTTAAGTACAGTTGCTTTTTTATCCGTTATGATGGCTTTTCTTTAACGGCTAATTAACCATTGGCGAAGTAACCGTATCTTGTAACCTAAGCGGTTTACTTGAACGTAATACCAACGCTAAACTAACTTGCTGATACACTTTAAAAATCATCATTTCACCCACCACTTCTTCTGGCATCTTATAATCAGAATCATCAACGTTTGCTATACGATTCCAACGGGATGTATCTTGGCTATACGCTGGGCCATTGCTTGTTTCAACAACACCAGGGCTGGTTCGCTTTACCGAGACAACATCTCCCTGTTCAATAGCATGTTCAGCACCACGGTTAATCATGACTACAGCTAGTTTTCCAAATTCACGTACACCACTTGCACTATTTAAAATGAGCCCTCGTAATGACTTATTAGCGGGTTTTAAAGTAAAAAAAGAAGGATATTGCTGATTTTCATTAACGGGCATAATGAAATCGCCAGAGCGTATTTCTTGTTTAGCTCCGTCGACGTACAAGGTAGCTGGGACCTTATTATCGATATCTCCTGAACGTAATACTTTTCCCGTTCCAACGACACGAATATTGTAGCCTAAAAGCGCTTCAGTTTCGGGATCGTATATCGCTTCCTCTTTTTGATATATAGCATAGCCTTTTCCTAGCGCTAACTCGCCATTAATATAAAGGTTAAAACCATCAACACTCGAGTTATATCCTTCATCGCTGCCTAAAATATAAGGGAGTTTTTCAATTTCAGCTTCAGATAAAATACTGTTGTACTTAATATAAGGCGCAATAACCTCTAAAGGTAAACTAGAAATAGCAGACTGATCTTTTAGTTGTACGCGAGCAAGAGGCGACCATTTAAGTTCAGGCTTACCACGAACTAACATCGGTTTACCTTGTTCATCAAAAACTAACCGTAACTCTTCACCGGGATATATCAAATGCGGATTATTAATGTCAGGGTTTAATCGCCACAGCTTTGGCCATAGCCAAGGCTGTTTGAGGAATATTCCCGAAATATCCCACAAAGTGTCTCCTTTTTTCACGATATAAGATTTTGGAGCATTGGTATTTAATGTTAACTCATCAGCACTAACAAATACTGAAAAAGACAAACTAAGTGTTAACAATAAACTGCGTATTAGCATGATAGTTCACCTATTAAACAGATATATGAAGCTTTTAGCTTAAACCACTATTATTAATTATATTTAATGGCTAAAATTGAAACATAACACTCAATGCGAACTTTCGCGAATTTTTTGAAGATTTATGACTATTTTAAACGTACTTAGATTCCCAGACGAGCGCTTGCGCACCAAAGCTGTACCTGTTGAAACAATTAACAGTGATGTGAAACAAATTGTCAGCGACATGTTCGATACCATGTATGACGAAAACGGGGTTGGCTTAGCTGCCACACAGGTTAATGTGCACCAACGTATTGTTGTTATTAACGTGACTGAAGATAAAGATCAGGCTTATGTCTTGATTAATCCAGAAATCATTAGTCATAGCGATAGCACAGAAATCAATGAAGAAGGCTGTTTGTCTGTACCGGGTTGTTACGCGAAAGTTGACCGCTATACCGAAGTGACTGTTAAAGCACTCGATCTTGATGGTACCGCGTTCACCTTAAACGCAACTGAATTACTGGCTGTTTGCATTCAACATGAATTAGATCATTTAGACGGTAAACTATTTGTTGATTATTTATCTCCATTGAAACGCCAGCGGATAAAAGCAAAATTAGAAAAAGAAGCACGTTTAGCCAATAGTTAATCATTATTTTTTATTAATAGAATTCGGAATAAAACCTTGTCAAAAGCTCTTAAAATTATTTTTGCTGGTACGCCAGATTTTGCTGCACAACATCTAGCGGCACTTATTAACTCTCATCATGAAGTCGTTGCTGTTTACTGTCCTCCTGACAAACGTGCAGGACGTGGTAAAAAATTAACAGCTTGTGCTACTAAGGAACTCGCATTAGCGCATGATATTGTTGTTGAGCAACCCATTAATTTTAAAGAGGCTGGCGATCAAGAAAAGCTGACCCACTATAATGCTGACATTATGGTTGTAGTGGCTTACGGCTTGTTATTACCGACGGTTATCTTAGAAGCGCCGCGTTTAGGCTGTGTTAATGTGCATGGTTCTATATTACCGAAATGGCGTGGCGCTGCACCTATTCAACGCTCATTAGAAGCGGGCGATAAAGAAACGGGTGTGACTATTATGCAAATGGATAAAGGTTTAGATACCGGTGACATGATAGCAAAAGCAACCTGTGAAATTACTCAACAAGATACTAGCGCTTCTCTCTATGATAAATTAGCCAATATTGGCCCTGCTGCTTTACTGGGCTCACTTGATTTAATGGCAGAAAATAAGCATAACGCTGTTCCTCAAGATAATAGCTTATCTACTTATGCCGCAAAACTTGATAAAAGTGAAGCAGAACTAAATTGGCAATTATCTGCAGAAGAACTTCATCGTAAGATCCGTGCTTATATTCCATGGCCTGTTGCACAATTTACCTTTACTGATGAAAAAAAAGCTGAGCACCGTATTAGGATTTGGCAAGCAA
The DNA here is from genome assembly GCF_014076915.1 of Colwellia sp. MB02u-14. Lineage (NCBI taxonomy): Bacteria > Pseudomonadati > Pseudomonadota > Gammaproteobacteria > Alteromonadales > Colwelliaceae > Colwellia > Colwellia sp. MB02u-14. The sequence continues at coordinate 217,563 of NZ_JACGUX010000067.1, read as the reverse complement.
GTTATTCTAATGAAACTCACGATTATATGCCCGGCACAATAATTTCAGCGAATAAGAATGGCGTTACTGTTGCTACCACTTCAGGTTCTCTTTGCTTAGAGTCATTACAATTACCCGGTAAAAAGCCATTGCCAATACATGATATCTTAAATGGCAAGGCACTATGGTTTGCTGAAAATAGCAATATCAATAACTTAACGTCAAACAATTTGAGTGAAAAATAATGGCGACTAATATTAGAGCCCTGGCGGCAAGGTGTTGTTTTGCTGTTGTAGATAAAGGCAGAAGTCTTAGCGATGAGCTACCCAAAGCTCAAGCAAAAGTAGAAGGTAAAGATAAAGGCTTGTTACAGGAACTTTGTTACGGTGTTTTACGCTACTTACCCGCACTTGAGTATGACTTGCGCCAACTCATGGATAAGCCGTTAAAGGGTAAACAACGTGTTGGTCACTTTTTAATTTTAGTCGGTATTTATCAGGTAAAACATACCCGTATTCCTGATCACGCTGCAGTTAGTGAAACGGTAGCAGCAACTAAACCGTTAAAGTGTGATTTTTTAAGAGGTTTAATTAATGGTGTCTTACGTAATATTCAACGTAACTTAGCTAAAGAAGGTGCGGCTGAAATAGCAGCAAACTTACCTGACCCAATAAAGTATTCACACCCTAGTTGGTTCATCAAAAAACTGCAAAGTGCTTATCCTGAGCAATGGCAAGAAATTCTTACCGCGAATTTAGAACGCCCTCCTATGTGGCTAAGAGTTAATCAACAGCATCATGATGTTACTGAATATTTAGCCTTATTAAACCAAGAAGATATTCCAGTAGAGCTCGTTGATGAGAAATCATCGGCGATTAAACTTGTTAACGCAATTGATGTTAACAAACTACCTGGTTTTATTGAGGGCTGGGTTTCTGTTCAAGATGGCGCGGCCCAACAAGCCGCCATCTTACTTAATACCCAAGCAGATGATATTGTGCTTGATTGCTGTGCGGCCCCTGGTGGAAAAACTTGCCATATTATTGAGTTAACACCCGATTTAGCAAAAATGACGGCAATTGACATTGAAGAAAACCGTTTGCTCAGAGTAGAGGAAAACTTATCACGTCTTAACTTATCAGCTCAGGTTATTACCGCTGATGCTGCTTCAAAAGAATGGTGGGATGGACAGCTTTTCGACCGTATTCTTCTTGACGCTCCATGTTCAGGTACGGGGGTCATTCGCCGCCACCCTGATATTAAATGGTTAAGAAAAGCAGATGACATTGAAAAGCTTACGGTATTACAGCAAAAAATATTAGAAAACATTTGGTCTTTGCTTAAACCCGGTGGCATTTTGCTTTACGCAACGTGTAGTGTTTTGCCTGAAGAAAATACTCAGCAAATCGAAAAGTTTTTATCTGATAACAACAATGCTAGATTAGTACAGATAACAAATGAAAAAACTGACATTGGCTGGCAAATACTGCCAAATGAACAATCAATGGACGGTTTTTACTACGCTAAATTAGAAAAAGTAATAGGGTCTGTTGATCTTTCCACATTGCCTCTGTAAAGACTGAAAATTAAAGTTAACTTATGAAAATAATTATTATTGGTGCAGGTCAAGTAGGCGGAACATTAGCAGAAAACCTGGTTGGTGAACGTAACGACATCACTATTATTGATACCAATGCAGAAACCTTGCATGAATTACAAGATAAAATGGACTTGCAAGTTGTTGTTGGTAATGGCTCTCATCCTGATATATTAAAACAAGCAGGCGCTGAAGATGCTGAGTTAGTCATAGCGGTAAGTAGCGATGACGCAACCAATATGCTCGCCTGCCAGATTTGTTATTCGTTATTTAATACCGCGAATAAAATAGCGCGTATTCGCTCATCACAAATATTGCGCTACCAAAAAGAACTTTTTCAATCTAAAAACATTCCTGTCGATCATGTTATAGCTCCAGAACAATTAGTTACCCGTGATATTGCCCGGTTAATTGATTATCCTGGCGCATTACAAGTTTTAGAGTTTGCGCAAGGAAAAGTGAGCTTGGTTGCCGTAAAAGCTTATTATGGAGGGTTACTGGTAGGCCATGCCCTTTCAACTTTACGTGAACATATTCCTAATGTTGATACACGTGTTGCCGCTATTTATCGTAATGGTAAACCTATTCGACCGCTTGGTACTACGGTTATTGAAGCCGATGATGAAGTATTTTTTATTGCTGCAACCATTCATATTCGGGCAGTGATGAATGAACTGCAAAAACTCGAAGCATCTTATAAAAGAATCATGATCGCTGGCGGTGGTAATATTGGTGCTGGGCTAGCTAAAATTTTAGAAAAAAATCATCAAGTTAAGCTTATCGAACGTTCGCCAAAGCGCGCTGAATACTTAGCTTCAGAACTCAATGATACTTTAGTTTTTATTGGTGATTCTTCTGACCAAGAATTGTTACTTGAAGAACACATAGACCAATTCGACGTATTTATTGCGGTCACCAATGATGATGAAGCGAATATTATGTCATCGTTATTAGCAAAGCGCTTAGGCGTTCGTAAAGCGATGGTTCTGATTCAACGCAGTGCTTACATAGATTTAGTGCATGGCAGTGAGATTGATATTGCCGTATCTCCACAACATGCCACTATCTCTGCACTATTAACACATGTTCGCCGTGGTAGTATTGATAATGTATACAGCTTACGTGGTGGTGCTGCTGAAGCTATTGAGATTATTGCTAAAGGTGACGAAAAATCATCAAAAGTAGTCGGAAAAACAATTCAAGCCATTAAATTGCCTCCAGGGACAACCATTGGCGCTATTGTTAGACAAGATGAAGTATTAATTGCTCACTCAGATACAAAAATAATGTCAGAAGACCATGTTATTTTATTCTTAGTCAATAAACGCTACATCTATGATGTTGAAAAACTTTTCCATGTCGATGCACTGACTTTTTATTAGAGTGAGGTAGTATTGAATGTAAAAAACCAGAAATATCTGGCTTTTTTGGTTATTAAAGATGAAAAATCATAGATGACTAAGAGCGCCAAAAGCCTGGGGTAAAGAGTACCAGTAAAGTAAATATCTCTAAACGACCAAAAAGCATCGCGACAATTAATACCCATTTACTGAAGTCGGTGATCTCAGCAAAATTTGCGGCTACAGCGCCTAAACCAGGGCCTAAGTTATTTAAACAAGCAGCAACCGCAGTAAAAGCAGTGATGTCGTCCATACCCGTAGCAAGCAGTAACAACATACAAATAATAAAGACAGCGGCATAAGCTGAGAAAAACCCCCATATCGCCTCAACAACACGATCAGGTAAGGCTTTGCGGCCTAATTTTATGGTGAAGACCGCTTTAGGATGAACTAAACGGTTTAACTCTCGCAAACCTTGCAGATATAAAAGTACCACTCGCACCACTTTCATCCCCCCCCCCGTACTACCTGCACAGCCACCAATAAAACTGGCAAAGATTAATAAGATGGGTAGCAATGTTGGCCAATCGGCAAAACTTGTTGTAGCAAAACCCGCGGTAGTGCTAATAGAAACAGACTGAAATAAGGCTTGGTCGAATGCTTCAAAACCATCTTCATAGGTACCGGTTGCTAACAGAACAATTAAACAGATCAAGGTTAAAACAAACTGAATAGCAATGAAGACTTTAAACTCAGGATCGAAAAAATAATTTTTTAATGAGCGACTGTGTAATACCGCAAAATGTAGTGCGAAATTCACACCTGCAATAAGCAAGAAAAAGACACATACAAAATTAATAGCGGGACTATTAAAGTACCCCATACTATCGGTATGTGTTGAATAGCCACCAATAGCAATCGTCGAGAAAGCATGACAAATAGCATCAAAAGCAGACATACCTGCTCCCCAATAACTAATCGCACAAGCAATCGTTAAAAATAAATAGATATACCATAAATGTTTTGCGGTATCGGCAATCCGCGGTGTCATCTTTGAATCTTTTACCGGTCCAGGTGTTTCAGCACGATAAAGCTGCATACCACCAATACCTAACATGGGTAAAACTGCAACCGCTAAAACAATTATCCCCATACCGCCAAGCCATTGTAATTGCTGGCGATACCAAAGCACTGCATGTGGTAGTCCATCAATTTCTTTTAAAATGGTAGCCCCTGTAGTGGTTAGGCCAGAAAATGATTCAAAAAAAGCATCAGCAACAGATAAATTCGGGTTATCTAAGAGTAAGAGCGGAACAGCAGAGAAACTAGCAAGTACCACCCAGAATAAAACAACGATAAGAAAGCCTTCACGTGCCCGTAAATCACTTTTTTCATTTTTAAAAGGATACCAAGCAAGTAAACCTGCAATTAAACAAAACAGGAATGCAGTAAGAAAAGATACACCACCACCATCACGGTAGAGTAGTGCAATTAAAGCGGGTGGTAGCATGGTCACACTCAATAGAGCGACCAGCAAGCCAAGAATTCGAATGATATTTTTTATTTGCACGAGTTAATTTTTATTATTCAGTAAAGTCATCGACTACATGTTTTTTGATGATAAAGCATAAAGATCAACACTGCGACTTTAAATCGCGTATTTCGTCTTAATTTATTTAGCTAACGCGTTTGTTATATGATTCACGTTCCATATCAACTATTTCAACACTAATTGACACTGATTTAATTGCAAACGTATTTAGCTGACTTAACACCAGCTCAGAGAGTTTTTGTCTTTGTTCTAAATGACGACCAGATAAAATTTTACAGCACACATGCATAAATCGTTGTTTGTTGTTAGCTTCATTCTCTATTTCAGCATAGAAATCTTTATAGGAAATAGCTCTTACTTTAATATCACCCTTAGAGAATAGTGCCGATTGAGTCGCGGCTAGAAAAACACACGACATCAGTGCTTTAATATCTAGTTCTTGAGCCAGTTCTTGTGAATATTCGATAATACAATGTGGCATCGTGCTGTCCTTGTTAGCTAAGCTTTCTGATTAGCGAATAGACTTAAGAGTCAACAGTCCTGAAGAAAGCGTTTGTAGTTTCTGCTTAACGTTAATTAATTGTGCCTCAGGTAAGGCAATAACTAATGCTATTTGTGCAGTAAAGTCTTGTTTGATAATTTCACCTTTTGCTTGTTCAACTAAATACAACACATCGTTTATTTGGTGGTAATCACAAATTAACCACTGTTCTACCATAGGAACTTTGATGCTTGTGCGCAGTAATGATAGCGCTTGACGAATACTTCCCCCATAAGCACGTTGTAATCCACCAGTACCTAATTTTGTCCCTCCAAAATAACGTACAACAATTGCACACAGTTCACCTACATCACTCCCCTGTAATACCGATAACATGGGTCGGCCTGCAGTACCAGCGGGTTCGCCGTCATCAGAAAAGCCATAGCCTTGACTGTCATCTGGTCGGCCAGTAAGAAAAGCATAGCAATGATGACTTGCTTGAGGATGATATTTTTGGCATTTTTTTAACTGGTTTTTTGCTTCTTCATGACTGGTGCAGGGAGAAATATAGCAAATAAAACGACTGCGGCTAACGATTGTTTCATCAACAATATCATTAGCCGCAATTTTATAAGGTTTAGCAATAGCCATTAGTATTAAAGTTTACTTCAACTCTAATTCACGGGTCATATTTTCGTTATGTAACTGATGAACAATAACATTGTCTTCAATACGAATACCGCCAAATGGACGCATAGCTGCTATTTTTTCCCAATTAATCATATTGCCATTTTTTGAGGCTTTAAGATCGGCCAATAATGATTCAATAAAATATAAACCAGGCTCTATAGTGAACACTTGATTAGTTTCAATAATACGTGACGTACGTAAGAATGGATGTTGTTCTGGTGTATTAGCGTGTGTACCACGTTCATCGGCCATAAAACCGCCAACATCATGAGTTTGTAGACCTAGATGATGACCTAAACCATGTGGAAAAAACGTTGAAATAATACCCGTTTCAACGGCGGTATCGACATCAACATTAATAAAGCCAAATTCATGAAGTACGTTACCAATATCACGATAGGTTTCAATATGTAGATCTACATAGCTTTTCCCAGGTTTTAAGCCATCAACAGCATTGAGCATTAATTTGTTCATGCGAGCAATTAATTCAGCAAACTTGTCACGTTTAAATGAATAAGTACGCGTTATATCAGAGGCGTAACCATTAAAGCTGGCCCCTGCATCAATTAAAAAAGAACGATGTGCTTGTGGTACACCGCGGTCTAAAGCCGTGTAATGTAAAATTGAGGTGTTCGTGTTAAGTGCAACAATATTGCCATAAGGTGTTTCGTCACTAGTATGATTTGTTGCTTTTAAATAAGCTTGCTGAATATCAAATTCCGACGAGCCTTGTAAGAAAGCACTTCTTGCCGCTTTATGGCCTGTAACAGCAATAGCGTTCGACTTACGTAAACACTCTTGTTCATATTGTGTTTTATAAGCGCGGTGATAATGCATATAATTGAGTAATGGCTCAGGGTTTATGTTTTTAAATCCCAGCGCTGTTGCTACTTCAATGTGTTCGCCAATATAGGCAAAATCTGTTTTATCATAAGGTAGTAATTTCTCGACATCAGTCGCTTTAGTAAGCACTTTAATATCAAAAAAATCATTCCAGTAATTATCAGCTAAAGGTGTGACTTTATGCCAAAAATCAACAGGTTGATAATAAATAAGCGTAGGTTTATTTTCACCGTTAACAATCAACCAGCAATTTGGGATATCCACTAATGGTAACCAAGCTTTAAAATGAGGATTTACTTTAAAGGGGTAACCATAATCATCAAGAAATACTTTAATTTCTTGGCCTGAATGAATCACTAAACCTTGAAGGTTCTCACGTTTTAATGCCGCTTTAGAACGTTGTTGAAGCTCGGTAACATGGGCTGGGTAAAGCGTTGCTAGTTTGATCATTGATCGCACCTCTGAAAATTTTCCAATATCATATCACACTATCATAAAATATTAATTTACTGCGCAATACTCATCTTGAATATTTGATCAAAAAGTGATGTTTCCTGCCCCACTTTTATTTGATAAATTTCTTGATAAGCCATAACACTCTTCACATATTCACGTGTTTCTTTATAAGGAATAGTTTCAATCCAAATATCGGCTGGCATAGGCTTCAAGTCTTTTAACCAACTTCTTACACGGTATGGACCCGCATTATAAGCTGCAGTTGCTAATACTTGATTACCATCATGGCGGTCGAGTAATCGTTTTAGATATTTTGTACCGAGTTTAATATTAGCTTTCGCGTTCATTAACCGCTTGTTTGTCACTTTGCGCTTTTGTAAATGTTTAGCTGTTGCTGGCATAACCTGCATTAAGCCCTTTGCACCAGCAGGCGAGTTAGCATCTGACATAAATGAACTCTCTCTTCTAGCAATAGCAAATGTCCAAGCTGGGTTTATTTGATACCTCCCTGCTGAATCAATAATTTCATCTTCAAAAGCCAACGGAAAACGTAAATCAACATCATCTAAGTAGCCAACATTAGCTAAAGTAAAAATAGCTCTGTCAAACCACTTTTCTTCATAAGCAATTTTTGATGCTGCAAGCTTTTCCCGATCGCTCAACTGTGTTAGCCAATAATTCCATTCGCGACGGGCATCATAAAACCGCCCAATATGAAAAAATTCAAAGGCTCTTTTTGCTGCTGGGTTTTTTAGTAAGGCTAACTTTTCAGGTGCCGTTATCTCTATAGGACTGTTTTGTAGGTTTACACTTTGCTGTAGGGCACTTGCGGCAAGGAATCCGTAATAATGACGTTTCTTCGCTAATCCGCCTAAGACTTCATGGCCTAAAACAGTGTCACCTGTTTCAAGTAAGCTTCGCCCGTACCAATATAGCCATTGATTACTTTTGTGAAGCGTTTTGGGTAATGCTTTTAAGTCATTTTTAATTTCTGGCCAATCTTGTTCTCTAAGCAAATCAGCCATTCGCCATTGTACAATATTAGTAGACTGAAGATTTTTATCGACTTTTTCTAACCATTCTCCTGAATCTTTGTGGTTTTTACTGGCTAAAGCAATAGCGAATTTTAACACTATTTGCTGTTGTTGTGATTCTGAAAATGGCAAAACTTCTATCGCTTTACTATACGTGTTCAATGCTTTTTCAGGGTCACGCCAAATCAAACGTTTTAATCCGTAAGCGGCAATAGAAGCTTCTTTAACCGACTTATGGGGGAAACGATTCATATTGCTAATATAGGCAGGATCACGGCGAACTTTATGCCACAATGTACCTAAATACTTTTCTTTTTCGGGCATTAGTTTCGTTAGGTAAGGAATTAAAGTATGTTTACCACCATCTGCAGCCAGAGATATTCGCTGCCAAATAGCCTCTTCTGTTCTATAACCTGCATTTTGCCAACGAGTGAATAATGGGTCACATACTTTAGGCTGCGACTTCCCTACTATCCATAATGATGTGATTTTAGGTAATATTTGAGAGTCTGGTACACCCGATTTTAATTGATAATGGTAATACTGACAGGTTAATTCAACATTCGATGTAGGCACATAAAAGCTTTGAAATAATAATGAATTATTACGCTCCGCCAAATACTCCAGCCATTTTTTACGGAGCGGCCAATCAAGAGGTGAACCTCGATATTTTTCCAGAAATAGACTAATTGCTTTTGTATCACCCATTGTCATACCATGCATGAGTTGTTGTTGATCTAAATATGGCTGCAGTGGGTAATAATGCAATTGCTGATACAAGGTTTGATAACGAGAAGAGTTAGGTTGCCAAACATGCTTCTCAGCTTGTTGAAATATTTCACGCACGGCTGATTGATCCGCATATGTAGATGTACTAATAATATTGCAGAGAAAAACCGAGAAAAACATCAATACGGGTGAAGTCAAACGAGACATAGGTTACCTTACTTAATATGAAAACTTACTACTTACTTGTGCTGTTTACTCTATTTACCAATCCCTCTTAATTTTTCACGCATTGCTTAACAAAGCAAGTGAAATTAGTATTCTCTTGTTGTTGATTGTAATAACCATCAGATATTTAATTTTGGTTACATTTGACTGTTGTTATTGATAATATTTAAACGTTTCTTATTATTGTAATTATTATGCGCCTAGTTTCTCTTTTATTCTGTTGTTTGTTTTTAAATACTGCTCAAACTTTTGCAGCTGAACATTCGCTTGCATCACAAATGAGTTATCATGCTGATCAAGATGCTCATTTAGGTTATGGTGTATTTTATCAGTATAAATTTTTAGAAAATTTTGAATTTGAAGCAAAGTATAGTGAAAGCGGAGACTTAAAAGTCTTCGATGATAAGAACACCCTCTTAGGTGATTTCGGAAGCTTATCTTTAGGCATTAATTTTCTTAAGCAACGTAACCAGGACTTATCTTTAAAATTTGGCTTTGGCCTGAATCTAGTTACCGCTTCATCTAATCATATACTTATTGAAACTAATGCTTTAGCACCTTACTTTCAAATATCAGCTAATTATAAGCTGACCAATCAATTATCAGTGACTTTAGGTCAAACGAGTCAATTTCATCAAGATAACCTTGGTACTAACCATTCCCTATTTATGTCAGTTAATTGGCTATTTGGGCAACACCCTGCTGATATTTCTTTCAAAAAAGTCGCAACCAAACGATCGGTTAAAGACGTTAAAAATTTACCTCCACTTGCTCTTAATGACTTAAAGATAAATACCACGGTTAAACCTCGTACTCTGTGGTCTGTGCAAATTGGTGCTTATCAACAACAGAAGAACGCTGATCAAAAGTCCTCGATTTTGCAAGCAGCCCATGCGTTAGCTCTAACCACCAAATTACATAAAGGTCTTTTTCGTATACTAAGTCAGCCTTTTTCAGATAGAAAAAGCGCAGAGGAATACTTAATTTATTTAAAGCATCATTATGATATCAACGGTTTTATAAATAAATTTTAGCGCTGATATCCAGTTTTAATTTTTTTTGCTAAAATTACTCACTTTATAACCCTCACATTTACTCACTATGAATTCTAGCTCTGAAGATATTTTCAAAAATGCCGACCATGTTCTTAATGCTATAGGGTTACGTTGCCCAGAACCTGTCATGATGGTTCGAAAATCTATACGAAAAATGGCTGACCAAGAAACCTTATTAATAGAAGCGGATGACCCTTCAACAGCCCGAGATATCCCGAGTTTTTGTCGCTTTATGGACCACGAACTTATTGCCCAACAAACGAACCAAAAACCTTTCCTTTATTTGATCAAAAAAGGGAAAGCATAACGCTTTCCCTTTTTATTTTTATTTTTATTTTTTATGAACAATCACTCGCTATTGATGCTAAATCTTATCTATTGTAAAAGTGCAACATCAGCGATAGCAAAGAAACTATTTCTTATTTCATTCAATAGCGTTAAACGATTTGTTTTAACCGCTTCATCATCAGCCATAACCATTACGTTATCGAAAAAGTTATCAATTGGCGCTTTTAAACAGGCAAGCTCTGTTAATGCTGCTTGATAATCTTTAGCTAACATCATTGGCGCTATAGTCACCTTAACTTCATCGAAAGCTTTAGCTAAAGCTTTTTCTTCAGCTTCGCTCGCTAAGTCAGCTTTAAACTCAGGATAAAGTTCACCTTTGAATTTAGCTAAAATATTACCAACACGCTTATTAGCTGCAGCCAGTGTCGCCGCTTGCTCTAAAGATTTAAAGTGACTTACCGCTTTAATACGTTTTTCAAAATCTAATGGCGCCGTAGGTGCATTGGCCAAAACAGCCTGAATAACATCAACTGAGATGCCTTGCTCCTGGTAATAGGCTCTAAAACGACCTAAAACAAAATCAGTCACTTGTATATTAACGTTTTCATTGGCAAGCTTGTCGCCGTATAAAACAACACTTTCGTTAATTAACTCACTGATATCTAATGATAATTGTTTTTCTATAATAATTCGAATTAAACCGATTGCCGCTCGACGTAAAGCAAAGGGGTCTTTATCACCTTTCGGTGGCTGATTTATACCAAATATGCCAACCAAACTATCGACTTTATCTGCTATAGCTACGGCACAACCAATATTGCCTTCAGGTAAGGTATCACCCGAGTATCGGGGACGGTATTGGTCTTCTAATGCTTGAGCAACCTCAGGTGATTCACCATCATTTTGAGCATAATACTTCCCCATAGTACCTTGTACTTGAGGAAACTCTAACACCATTTCAGACATTAGATCGGTTTTACTTAATAAGCCAGCACGTGTCGCCTGTGCTGAGTTTTCACCTATTTGACCAGCAATATGACCGCTTAATGAAGCAATGCGTTCTGACTTCTCTTTTAACGTACCTAATTGTTTTTGAAACAATACCGATGATAAGCTTTCTAAGCGTGATTCTAACGTTTTACTCTTATCTGTTTTAAAGAAAAACTCAGCATCAGCCAAACGTGGACGAATAACTTTTTCATTGCCTTTAATCACTTGGCTTGGATCTTTACTTTCTATATTTGATACAAAAATAAACTTATTTAATAATTGTCCATTTTTGTCATTCACTGGAAAGTATTTTTGATGATCTTTCATTGAGTAGATAAGCGGTTCAGCAGGAACATTTAAAAAGGCTTCATCGAAACTACCAATGAGTATAACAGGCCACTCGACTAATCCAGTAACTTCTTCTAATAAGTCTGCGTCAATTAGCGCTACACCATTTAATTGGTCTGCCGCTTTATTAATTTCTGCCAAAATTAATTTTTGTCTCTGTTCATAATCAACTTGTACAAACGCTGCTGTTAACTTATCTTCGTATTCATCAGCATGCGCTAAAGACACGAACCCTTCGTGATGAAAGCGGTGCCCTGTCACTAAATTACTCGAGTTTACCTCTAACGTTTTACCATTAATAACTTTATCACCAAACATTATTGTTAACGTATGAACAGGTCGAATAAATTGTGTTCGGGTGCTTCCCCAGCGCATAGGCTTAGGAATAGGTAGTTTACTTACAGCTACATTTATCATTGCTGGAATTAAAGCTGCTACTGTTTTACCTTGTTGAGTAGCGCGGTGGAGTAACCATTCACCTTTATCCGTTTTCAAACGTTGTGCTTCTTCAACACTGATACCATTTGAACGTGCCCAACCTTGTGCTGCTTTACTTGCATTACCTTCAGCATCGAAAGCAACATCAACAGCTGGTCCACGTTTTTCAATTTCTTTATCTGCTTGTTTTTCAACGAGCTTACTTACTTTAACAGCTAAACGACGAGGTGTAGCAAACCATTTTATCTCTTCATAGGCTAGATCTGCGCTGTCTAATTGATCTTTTATTTGCTGATAAAAGGTTACCGCAAGATTTTTTAATGACTTTGGCGGTAACTCTTCAGTACCTAGTTCTATCAATAATGTTTCAGTATTCATTATGACTTATCCTCAGAGGTATTATTATTCTTACAAAGAGGAAAACCTAATTCTTCACGTTTATCATAATAAGCCTTTGCACAAGCTTTTGATAATGTTCTAACTCTAAGTATATAACGTTGACGTTCAGTCACAGAAATAGCATGACGAGCGTCTAATAAGTTAAACGCGTGAGATGCTTTCATAACTTGTTCATAAGCAGGTAGTGCTAAGCCAGCTTCAATTAACTTTTGGCTATCTTTTTCACATTGATCAAAAGTGTTAAACAATGCATCTACGTCTGCATACTCAAAGTTGTAAGTTGATTGTTCAACTTCATTTTGATGAAATACATCACCATACAGTACTTTACCCATAGGACCATCGGCCCACACAAGATCATAGATGCTGTCAACATTTTGAATATACATCGCTAAACGTTCAAGGCCGTAGGTTATTTCACCGGTTACTGGTGTGCACTCTAAGCCACCTACTTGTTGAAAGTAAGTAAATTGTGACACTTCCATGCCATTTAACCAAATTTCCCAACCTAGCCCCCAGGCGCCCAACGTTGGTGATTCCCAGTTATCTTCGACAAAGCGAATATCATGTACGAGAGGATCAATGCCTAACTCTTTTAAAGAAGTAAGGTACAACTCTTGGATATTTTTTGGCGAAGGTTTTAACATCACTTGGAATTGGTAATAGTGTTGTAAACGATTTGGGTTTTCACCGTAACGACCATCTGTAGGACGACGACAAGGCTGAACAAAAGCACTACTCATTGGTTCAGGGCCAATAGAGCGTAGAAAGGTCATGGGATGAAAGGTACCAGCACCTACTTCGAGATCAAGGGGTTGAACGATGACACAACCTTGACGCGACCAGTAGTCTTGTAACTGAAAGATTAATCCTTGAAATGTTTTTATATTGAACGTACTCATAATTTTCCGATTCATTATTCGTGTGAGTTTACCGATAACGGCTAATGATATTAAGTATACCGATTGCTTTATTATTCGCCTAGTAACAAGTTAACAAACTTTGAGTTTTTACTCAGTAATTAATTACTTTATCTATTACCGTGTTGCAGAATGTTAAAATGCCCGGATTTGATGTCCGGGCATTTATTATTTTAAAATAGCGAGTTTAACTATATATCTAAGTTTGCTACATTTAATGCGTTTGCTTCAATGAAGTTTCTACGTGGCTCAACATGATCACCCATGAGTGTCGTAAACAATAAATCTGCAGCAATAGCATCTTCAATGGTAACTTGTAACATACGACGCGTTTCAGGATCCATTGTAGTTTCCCACAACTGGCTTGGATTCATTTCACCCAATCCTTTATAACGCTGTATGTATTGTCCACGTTTAGATTCAGCCATTAACCAAGTAAGAGCTTCTTCAAATGTAGTGACAGTTTTAATTTTTTCACCACGTTTAACATAACCACCTTCTTCGATTAAGCCATTAATTGCCGTATTTAAACCAAAGATAGTTTCGAATTCTTTTGAATGAATAAATTCGTAACCACAATCATAGATATGGTCAATACCGTGCTGTCGAACATTAAAGCTAGGATAATAGATGTTTCTTTCTTGATCATGCTTTATATCAGCAGAATAGATAGAACCATTACCATCTTGGTTGTCCAATTGTGAAACTAAATCAGCGACCCAAGCTTCAACTAATACTTTATCGTTAAAATCTGTCTTAAGAATTTCTTTGCTGTAAATCATTTTCTCTAATATATCAGCAGGAATTTGACGAGATACACGTTTAATGATGTCATGTGTTTTACGATACTGTCTCACGAGTTGTTCTAGCGAAATACCTGAAATAGCAGGTGCAGATTCATTTACATAAATTTCTGCATTATCTAATGCTAACGTTGTTAGGTATTCTGTTAAACCATCATCATCTTTAATATAGCGCTCTTGCTTGCCTTTCTTCACTTTATAAAGTGGTGGTTGAGCAATAAAAATATGGCCACGTTCCATTATTTCTGGCATTTGACGATAAAAGAATGTCAATAACAAAGTACGTATGTGTGATCCATCGACATCAGCATCGGTCATGATGATGATACTGTGGTAACGTAATTTTTCAGGGTTGTATTCATCACGTCCGATACCACAACCTAGAGCAGTGATTAACGTGCCTACTTCTTGTGATGATATCATTTTATCAAAACGTGCTTTTTCAACGTTAAGAATTTTACCTTTTAGGGGTAATATTGCTTGGTTACGACGATTTCGTCCCTGCTTGGCTGAACCACCAGCAGAGTCTCCTTCCACAATATATAGTTCAGATAACGCAGGATCTTTTTCCTGACAATCTGCTAATTTACCAGGTAAACCGGCGATATCTAACGCACCTTTACGGCGTGTCATTTCACGGGCTTTACGAGCAGCTTCACGCGCTCTTGCCGCATCGACAATCTTCATAATAATAGTACGAGCAACAGCTGGTTTTTCTAATAGATATTCACCTAGCTTTTCGCCCATAGCTTGTTCAACAGCCGTTTTAACTTCCGATGAAACGAGCTTGTCTTTAGTTTGTGATGAGAATTTAGGGTCAGGTACTTTAACTGATATTACCGCCGTTAAACCTTCGCGAGCATCATCACCAGAGGCACTTGTTTCTGTACTACCGCCTTTCTTCGTTTTATTAAGACCTTCTTTTACCATATAACTATTAAGCGTACGTGTTAAAGCAGTACGGAAACCACTTAAGTGAGTACCACCATCACGCTGAGGAATATTGTTAGTAAAACAGTGAATACTTTCTTGGAAACCATCATTCCACTGCATCGCAACTTCTACAATAATGCCATCTTCACGCGCTAAATCGAAATAGAATATATCTTCATTTACCGGTGTTTTATTGGTATTTAAGTAATCAACGAATGCTTGGATACCACCATCAAATTTGAAATGGTCTTCTTTGCCTTTCTCACGCTCATCGATTAAGCGAATTGAAATACCAGAATTTAAGAAAGATAACTCACGGATACGTTTAACTAATAAGTCATAGTGAAATAAGACATCTGTAAAGGTATTTTCACTTGGCCAGAAACGTACTTCAGTACCTGTTTTATCACTTACACCGACCTCAGCTAGAGGAGCTTCAGCGACACCTTCGTGATATGTTTGCTCAAATAATTTACCTGCTCGTCGAATATTCAGTTTTAGCTTGCTACTTAAAGCATTTACCACTGAAATACCAACGCCATGAAGACCACCAGAAACTTTATAGCCGGAGTCTTCACCACCAAATTTACCACCAGCATGGAGTACTGTCATGATAACTTCAGCAGCAGAAATACCTTCTTCAGGATGTATGTCAGTTGGAATACCACGGCCATCATCTCTAACAGATACAGAGCCGTCTATATGTATTTTAACAACAATTTCAGTACAATGACCCGCTAACGCTTCATCGATAGAGTTATCTAATACTTCAAACACCATATGATGCAAACCACTGCCATCATCCGTGTCACCAATGTACATTCCTGGTCTTTTACGTACAGCGTCAAGTCCTTTTAGAACTTTAATACTGTCTGAGCCGTATTCATTTTCTACTGTCATAGCGTATAGCCTATTTACCTATTGCTGAGATTTGTCCATGTTTCACGTGAAACATCTTATAATTATTATCAGTAGGAACCAAGGGTTCTACTGCGATTTTATCAATTGCCGTGATAATAACTTGGCAGTCTAGTTTATTAATTGCGTTGCTTAGTAAAGTTCTAGAATTTAAATCTAGTTCTGCACCTACATCGTCAATTAATAAAATTGGTTTTACTCGTTTAACTTTCTCTATTAGCTTTGCTTGCGCAAAAGTTAACGCCAGTAAAAACAACTTTTGTTGACCACGAGATAATTGGTTGTCTATAACCACATTACCCGTTAAAAATTTAACATCGAACTTTTGTGCGCCGTATAGACTGAAGCCACACTTCCTTTCTCTTTCACTATTTTGTGATAACACATCATTTAACGACTTTTTACTGTTCCACCCTTGAGTGTACGATATCGATATGTCATCGGCCAAAGTAGGTAGCATTAATTCTAACCAAGGTTGAAGTTCCTCAGATAGTTCTTTAATGTACTCATCACGTAATTTTGCGACTCTAACTGATGACTCACAAAACACATGAGTCCAATAACTTAGCGTATCACTATCAGCTTTATTACGTAAACAAGCATTCCTGTGTTTCAATATTCGAGAGAACTCTTTCCAGCAATCTGAAAATGACTGTTTCACGTGAAACAATCCTAAATCTATGAAACGTCGTCTTTGTTTAGGTCCACCAAAAAACAGCTTAAAACTTTCGGGTGTAATCACTTGTACTGCAACATTTATTGCCAGTTGAGAAAGCTGACGATATTTCTCACCCGCAATTTTAATTTCGGTGAGACCGGTATCAAAATCTTTTGCAACACCTAGCTGCAACCCCTTATTGTCTTTAGCACTAACAATAAACTTTTTTTTGCTATGGGTAACTAAATTTTCAACTTGCGATGTCCTAAAGGACTTACCATGCCCTAGATAAAAAATAGCTTCTAATAAGCTACTTTTTCCACTGCCATTGTCGCCGATAATAAAATTAATATTGTCATTTAATTCAATAGGATCTGAAGCTAAATTTCTAAAATCAAAAACGGTAAGTTTTGCTATACTCATTACAAACGCATTGGCATAACAACATAAATAGCTTCATTACTTTCAGCACCTTCAATAACTACACTACTATTTGCATCAGCCAAAGTAAATTTAACTTCTGGCTCTTTAATGGCATTCAAAACATCAAGAACGTAATTAACATTAAAACCGATTTCAACTTCATCATAAGGAAAGTCAATTTCTAATACTTCTTCAGCTTGCTCTTGCTCAGGATTATTAGCGGTTATTTTTAGCTCATGCTTGGAAAAATTCAAACGTACACCTCTGAATTTATCATTTGATAAAATAGAAGCACGCGATAGAAGTTGGCGTAAATTGTCTTTACTGGTATTTAATACTTTATCACCGTTGCGTGGAAGTACTCGACGGTAATCAGGAAAGCGACCGTCAACTAATTTACTGGTAAAAGAGAATTCACTATCGATAATACGAATATGATTAGAGCCAAGAAATACTTGCACATTTTCTTCAACAGGATCAAGTAAGCGAATAATCTCTAAAATACCTTTACGGGGAACAATAACTTGTCTTGATGGTAGCGTTAATTCATTAGACGATATTTTACATATCGCAAGACGATGCCCATCAGTGGCAACAGAACGGATTTCATTACCTTCAGTTTCAATTGACATCCCATTAAGATAATACCTAACATCTTGATTAGCCATAGAAAAATGTGTACTTTCAATTAAACGAAGTAAGTCAGATTTAAAAAGCTGAAATTCGACATCGCCTTTCCATTCTTCAATATTGGGAAAATCTACAGCGGGTAATGTTGATAATGAATATTTACTTCTTCCGGTGCTAATAGTAATAGCTTCATTAGTAGATTCAAAAGATAAAATTGAATCGTCAGGTAAACTCTTACAAATATCAAGAAGCTTTCTGGCGGGGATAGTAATTTTACCATCTTCACCCTGGTTATCTATTTGGGTACTAGATACCATTTCAAGTTCTAAATCAGTGGCTGTTAACGTAAGTGACTGCCCACTTATATTTAAAAGAATATTACCAAGAATAGGTAATGTACTTTTACGTTCAACGGCACCAGAAACCAATAAAAGTGGTTTCAGTAATAATTCCCTATTTAATGAAAACTTCATTTATCTACCTATCTTTTTTGTGTACTTATTATTATAACGAAAGCTATGATGAAAGTGTTCTAGTTAAATTAGAATAATCTTCCTTGATGTCATGCGACTCTTCGCGTAACGCCTTAACCTTACGACATGCATGGAGGACGGTTGTATGATCACGCCCACCGTATGCATCACCTATTTCTGGCAAACTATGGTTAGTTAGCTCCTTAGATAATGCCATTGCAATTTGCCTAGGTCTAGCCACAGATCTATTTCTACGTTTTGAAAGTAAATCGGCAACTTTAATTTTATAATATTCTGCAACGGTTCGTTGAATATTATCGATAGTAACTAATTTGTCTTGTAAGGCAAGTAAATCTCGTAATGCTTCACGCACAAAATCTATCGTAATAGGTCTACCAGTAAAGTTAGCATTGGCGATAACTCTATTCAATGCCCCTTCGAGCTCACGAACATTAGACCGAAGACGTTTCGCAATAAAAAAGGCAACTTCATCAGCCAAGTTAATATGACTTTCTTGCGCTTTACGTTTAAGAATGGCAACACGCGTTTCTAGTTCGGGAGGCTCTATTGCAATAGTTAATCCCCAACCAAAGCGAGATTTAAGCCTATCTTCAACATCAACTTCTTTTGGATAACGATCACTGGTTAAAATAATTTGCTGATTACCTTCAAGCAAAGCATTGAAAGTATGAAAAAATTCTTCTTGCGTTCTGTCTTTACCTGCAAAAAATTGAATATCATCGATGAGTAAAGCATCAACACTACGATAATAATGTTTAAATTTTTCCATCGCATTATTTTGTAATGCGCGAACCATATCTTGAACAAATCGCTCTGAATGCATATAAGCAATTTTAGCATTGGGCTTATTTAATAAAATACCGTTACCGACCGCATGTAATAAATGGGTTTTACCTAAACCCGTTCCGCCATAAATAAATAGAGGGTTATAGGCAGAACCAGGATTATCGGCAACTTGTGAGGCAGCAGCGCGTGCTAATTGGTTTGATTTACCTTCAACAAAATTATCAAAAGTGTATTTGACCCTAACATTAGTAGTTTTAGGTAAATTACTTTGCGGCTCTTCCCTTTTTTTATTAGCACTTACAAGTTGTGGAATAGTATTGATAATATTTTGTGAGCTACTTTGATTTGGAATACTACCAACATCAAATCTAAGGAGAGGAGGATTAGTACTTTCTTGCAAAGTAACCAATTCATTTATACGACTAACATATTTGTCACGAACCCAATCAAGTACAAAACGATTAGGTGCATATAATGTCATGATATTGTCAGCGACAACACATTGTAACGGACGTATCCACATACTGAATTGCTGCGCAGGCAACTCTTCTTGTAGAACTGAAAGGCATCGCTGCCAAAGTGAATGATCCAACCAAATGCTCCTGATATTACACGACGTGCTGTTACATTAGCCTCTCGTAAAAACGACAAATAAAGCAAGCGTAGGTAAATGTGGTATTTTTATAATTGGTCTATTATCACCATAGTTATCCACAACATCAATATTGACTTTTAAATAGTTGCCCTTTTAATGAAAATAAAATAAAAAAGACTCCGCAAAAGCAATAAAAACGGTATTTTTAGACTAATTTACTGCTAAAATTTTATTTACATATTATTTAGCTATTAGCAGTAATTACTTAACGTCTTTTGGATGTAATTCAAAATAATGTTACAAAACTGTGGATATAAATAATAGATCACAAAGATCTATTAGGATCTTTTTAAAATAGATGACTATAAGCATTGACAACAGTTGCTACAAACTATAAAATTCGGCCTCTTTTTTTAGAACCAGTGTGCTCAATACGGCTGTTTGCCAGGGCAACAACAACAGACGGATTAGCGTAATGAAAAGAACATTTCAACCTAGTGTATTAAAGCGTAAACGCAACCACGGTTTCCGTGCTCGTATGGCTACAAAAAACGGTCGTGCAGTAATTTCACGTCGCCGTGCTAAAGGCCGTAAAAGCCTTAGCGCATAATCTCTTTTTTAATCTTTAATAAAGAGATATTTTAACCATCATGGTTAATTATGAATTTAATCGGGAGTCACGCTTGTTGACTCCCGGTCACTTTCAATCTGTATTTTCTAAACCTCTTCGTTTCGGCTCTAGCCACATAACTATTCTTGTTAGTCCAAATTTAGATGAACGTAATCGTTTAGGCTTAGCTATTGCTAAAAAACGCGTTAAATTAGCTGTTCAGCGAAATCGTATTAAACGTCAAATTAGAGAAAGTTTTCGACTCAATCAACATGAATTACCCAATATCGATATCGTCGTTATGGTGAAATCAGGCACAGATAAGTTAGAAAACGCAGAAATTAAAAAACAATTAGAAAAAATATGGCGAAAAGTAATTCAACGCCACAACAGCTAGCAATAGCTTTAGTTAAAGCTTACCAGCGCTGGCTTAGCCCACTACTTGGCAGTAACTGCCGATTTCATCCAACTTGCTCTTTTTATGCTATTGAGGCAATTAATCGCTTCGGTGTGATAAAAGGTTGTTGGTTAGCGGGCAAACGTATACTAAAATGCCATCCATTAAACGCGGGTGGATTAGATCCCGTGCCACCATCAAAAAAAGAGAAATAATAAATTATGGAATCTCAACGCAGTTTTCTTTTTATTGCGCTTATGGTTGTTACTTATTTGCTGTTCACAGAATATCAAAAAGATAATGCACCTGTAGTCGCTCAGCCCGCAATGACACAAACAACAAATCAAGTGAACACTAGTGATGCTGATTCTATTCCTCAGTCATCAAGTTCAGCAATGCCAATATCAACACTGGTTAAAGCAAGCGAACAAGTAATTAGTATAGATACTGATGTACTTATTGTTAAAATTGCTACACGTGGTGGCGATATTGTTGAAGCAAGATTAAAAGACTTCGATACAGAACAAGGCAACGGCATACCGTTTACCGTAATGCAAAATGGTAACCGTAAATATGTTGCACAAAGTGGACTGATTGGCGCACAAGGTTTAGATCAAGTAATACCTGGCCGTCCGGTTTATCAAACAAGCAGTAAATCATACACACAAACAGGTAATACACCGTTAGTCGTTGATTTACAATATACAGCTGAAAATGGCTTGAACGTAACAAAGCGTTTTACATTTACAAAGTCAGACTATAGCGTAGATGTTGAATATATTATAAACAACACAGCAACTACCGCTGCTACCGTTCAAATGTACGGACAACTAAAACAGTCTACTGTAGTAGAGAGTGGTAGTTCGTTAATGCCTACGTATCGTGGTGCTGCCTATTCGACAACTGAAGATCGCTATGAAAAATACGATTTTGGTGACATTGAAGAAAAAAGATTAAATGTAACGACTGCTGGTGGGTGGGTTGCAATGCTTGAACATTATTTTGTTTCCGCATGGGTACCGAGTCTAACTGCCGATAACAATATTTATTCAAGTTATTCTGCTAACAATGAAGCTGTAATTGGGTTTAAGTCACCATCGGTGACAATTCAACCAAATAGCCAAGCGACAACGTCAGCTATTTTTTATGTTGGTCCTAAGGATCAATATAAGCTTGATGAGATAGCGCCAAACTTAGGGTTGACCATAGATTACGGCTTTTTATTTATGATCAGTAAGCCACTATTTTGGTTATTACTTCAAATTCAGTCTTTGGTTACTAACTGGGGTATTGCGATTATTGTAATTACCTTAGTCGTTAAGGGTGCTATGTATCCATTAACAAAAGCACAATACACCTCAATGGCTAAGATGCGTGAACTTGCGCCTAAAATGGCACAGTTAAAAGAACGCTTTGGTGATGACCGTCAGAAAATGTCACAAGCTACCATGGAAATGTACAAGAAAGAAAAAGTGAACCCCGCTGGTGGTTGTTTACCAATGATCATTCAAATGCCAATATTCTTAGCATTGTATTGGGTATTTTTAGAAAGTGTTGAATTACGTCACGCACCATTCTTTTTCTGGATAGAAGATCTTTCTACTATGGACCCTTATTTTATATTACCGGTGTTTATGGGTGTCAGTATGTTCGTTATGCAAAAAATGCAACCGATGACGATACAAGATCCGATGCAACAGAAAATTATGCAATATATGCCCGTAGCATTTTCTGTATTCATGGCTTGGTTCCCATCAGGTCTAGTACTTTATTGGTTTGTCAGTAACATGATTTCAATTGTACAAATGAAAATTATTTTCAGTGGCATAGAAAAAGCTAAATTGGCCAAAGTAAAAGCTAAAGATTAATTATTAAAGCGTAAAATTGTTAAAGGCGACCTAATATAGGTCGCCTTTTTTATTTCTGCTCAATAAATGTTTATAATAGCCTCGCTCTCTCCTAGGAAATAATTATGACTGAAGTTTTATATCAAAAAGAAACCATTGCAGCACAAGCCACAGCACCAGGTCGTGGCGGAGTTGGCATTATCAGAATATCAGGTCCAGAAGTTAAAAATGTTGCTCAGGCTATATTAGGAAGAATACCTGAAATTAGAAAAGCAGAATATTTACCTTTTAATGATGCTAACCAAAACGCCTTAGATCAAGGAATTGCCTTATATTTTAAAGCCCCACATTCTTTTACAGGAGAAGATGTACTTGAACTACAAGGACATGGCGGCCCCGTAATATTAGATATGCTGTTAAAAGAAATTTTAGCACTACCTAAAGTACGTATGGCAAAACCCGGTGAATTTAGTGAGCAGGCATTTATTAATGACAAATTAGATCTCACGCAAGCAGAGGCTATTGCAGATTTAATCAACTCTAGTTCTGAACAAGCAGCTCGATGCGCGTTGCATTCATTACAGGGTGATTTCTCAAAATTAGTCAATGAACTCGTTGAAAGTACAATTTATCTAAGGATGTATGTCGAGGCTGCTATAGATTTTCCAGAAGAAGAAATAGATTTTCTCGCTGATGCAAAAGTGGTGGGGGATCTTAAAAAAATAATCACGCAAGTAGAAAAAGTCCAGAGCCAAGCCCATCAAGGCAGTATTATTCGTGAAGGTATGCGCGTCGTTATAGCAGGACGTCCTAATGCGGGTAAATCAAGCTTGTTAAATGCTTTAAGTGGAAGAGAGGCGGCAATTGTTACAGATATTGCTGGAACGACTCGTGATGTGCTTACAGAGCAAATACACATCGATGGTATGCCATTACATATTATAGATACTGCAGGTTTACGTGAAAGTAACGATCAAGTTGAACAAATAGGCATTGAACGCGCATGGAAAGAAATAAATCAAGCCGACAGAGTACTATTGATGGTTGATGCGACTGATCATAATAGCGAAGATCCTCAAAAATTATGGCCAGAGTTCTTTGCTCAATTACCTAAAGATATTGGTTTAAGTATTATTAAAAACAAAGCGGATATTAACGAAATGAGTACGGGATATTCAGAAGTGAATGCACTGCCCACCATTACATTATCAGCGAAAAATGGCGAAGGCATAACAGAGCTTAAAGAACACTTAAAAAGCATTATGGGTTACCAAGGAAGTACTGAAGGCGGATTTATGGCAAGAAGACGACACTTAGCCGCGCTAGAGCAAGCACATCACCATTTAATTGTCGGTTTAGACCAACTTGAATCTTATGTTGCGGGGGAGATTCTTGCTGAAGAATTACGTTTATGTCAAATCGAACTCAATAAAATAACCGGTGAGTTCACCAATGACGATCTATTAACTGAGATATTTTCGTCTTTTTGTATCGGAAAATAACGCTTAATATATAAAAGTAAAGGAACAAAATGAGCTCATTTCAAATCATTGTTGGTAGTATGTTAGGAGGAACTGAGTATGTTGCAGAGGCATGTGAAGAGACTTTATTAGCACTAAATCATCAAACGACTCTTCATTTGCAGCCTGAGTTAGCTCAAATAACAAGCGATAATCACACTTGGCTAATTTGTACGTCAACACATGGCGCAGGAGACTTCCCTGACAACATTCAGAAATTTGTTGAAGATCTTAGAAATAGTGCTATAGATCTATCCCCAAGTAAATTTATGATCATAGCAATAGGCGATTCAAATTATGATACTTTTTGCAAAGCGGGTTTTGATTTAAATAACCTACTAATATCAATGGGTTGGGTTGAAATGCTACCAATTAAAACCTTAGATATGAGAGAAGAAATAGATCCAGAGGATCTTGCTCAACAGTGGATAGAAAAAAATAAAGATCTTTTATAAAGATCTTACTCATAAGTTATCAACAAAACTATGCATATAAATAATGTGTTGTGGATAAGTCTGGGTAAAACCTATTAATTTCTTATTATTATTCAGTGTATAGAATTATTATTTATTTTGCTTGTGGATAACTAGCCCTTTTGATCATAGGTTTAAAGCCCTTTGATCAAAGTTTGATCACAGTGTTATGATCGTACTAATAAACTGTTATATATAAAGAAAAAGTACTTATCAACAGAAAATCGCTTTACTAATAAGTAATAGTAATAAGATCTCTTTAAAGATCTTATATATTATAAGAAGGATCGCACTCAGATCTTTTTAGTGATTTGATCATTCCCCTCACCGAAAAAAAGCGCTAAAATACGTTCCCTAATTTTTGAATAGCAAATATTCATTAAAAAATATTTTAACGTTTAACCAAGGTCTAAAATCTATGTGGTATCAAGAATCTTATGACGTAATCGTAGTCGGTGGTGGTCATGCCGGAACAGAAGCATGTCTTGCAGCAGCACGCATGGGTTGTAAAACATTATTGTTAACGCATAACATCGACACCTTAGGTCAAATGTCATGTAATCCAGCTATTGGCGGTATTGGCAAAGGGCATTTAGTTAAAGAAATTGATGCTTTAGGTGGATTAATGGCAACCGCTACAGACCATGCAGCGATTCAATTTAGAACGTTGAATGCAAGTAAAGGCCCTGCAGTACGTGCAACAAGAGCACAGGCTGACCGAATATTGTATAGATCTTATGTGAGAAACTATTTAGAAAATCAAAAAAATCTCACTATTTTCCAACAACCATGTGATGATCTTATTCTAGAAAACAACAAAATTGTTGGTGTTTCAACACAAATGGGCCTTAAATTTAAAGCAAAGTCGGTAGTTTTAACGGTTGGAACATTTTTAGCAGGTCAGATTCATATTGGCTTAAATAATTATCAAGGTGGTAGAGCCGGTGATCCTTCAAGTGAAAACTTAGCCAAAAACTTACGTGATATGCCATTTCGTATGGATCGTTTAAAAACTGGTACACCACCTCGCCTAGATGCAAGAAGCTTAGATTTTTCTAAAATGGAACAACAACCAGGTGATGATCCTCGGCCAGTATTTTCATTTATGGGATCGCGAGACGATCATCCCGCACAAGTACCTTGTTACATCACACATACTAACATCAAAACTCATGACATTATCAGAGATGGCCTAGATAGATCTCCTATGTACACTGGCGTAATCGAGGGTGTTGGCCCGAGATATTGCCCTTCGATAGAAGATAAAATCACCCGTTTTGCTGATAAAGATTCACATCAAATTTTTGTTGAACCTGAAGGTTTAACTACACATGAAATTTATCCTAATGGCATTTCAACCAGTTTACCTTTTGATGTACAAATGGCCTTAGTGCGATCAATTAAAGGTTTTGAAGATGCACATATCACCCGGCCAGGTTATGCCATTGAATATGACTATTTCGATCCTCGTGATTTAAAGCAAACACTTGAAAGCAAATTTGTAGAAAACTTATATTTTGCAGGCCAGATAAATGGCACTACAGGCTATGAAGAAGCAGGCGCACAAGGTCTATTAGCCGCCACCAATGCGGCGGCTCGTGTGCAGGGGAAAGAAGAACTAATTTTAGGTCGAGACCAAGCTTACATGGGAGTATTGGTCGATGACTTAGCGACCTTAGGCACTAAAGAACCTTATCGTATGTTTACTTCGCGTGCAGAATATCGTTTATTATTGCGTGAAGACAATGCTGATATTCGCTTAACTGAAAAAGGTTATAACCTTGGGCTCGTCGATGAAAATCGTTGGAGATCATTTAATGAAAAAATTGAAATGGTTGAACTTGAACGCCAACGATTGAAGTCGACATGGATCCAAAAAGATCATCAAGCAGTAGATCAAATAAATTTACTACTGAAAGCTGATATAAGTCGAGAAAATAGTTTAGAAGATCTTATTCGCCGACCTGAAGTTCGTTACGACGATTTAATGAAAATTGAAGGTATGGGTCCAGCTGTTACAAATAAGCAAGCGGCAGAACAAGTTGAAATTCAAATTAAATATGCGGGTTATATTGATCGACAACTTGACGAAATATCGAAAAAGAAACGTCATGAAAATACGTTGATCCCACTTGATTTTGATTTTACTCAAATATCAGGTTTATCGAATGAAGTTGTTGCAAAATTAAGTGATTCACGTCCAGAAACTATTGGTAAGGCATCGCGTATTTCTGGTATTACCCCAGCGGCAATATCTTTGTTATTGGTATATCTTAAAAAACATGGCTTGTTACGTAAAATAGCTTAATTAAAAATTAAAACGCGAAAAAATAAATGACACTTAAAACTGAACTGACCTCGTTAATAGATAAAAGCGAATTAACACTCGATGAAGCACAAATAGACTTATTAATTCAATATGTTGAGTTATTAAATAAATGGAACAAGGCTTATAACTTAACGTCGGTTCGTGACACCAGTGATATGTTGGTAAAACATATTATGGACAGCTTAATGGTTGGCAAAGTATTAAAAGGCCAATCATTCATTGATGTGGGTACAGGACCAGGATTACCAGGCATCCCATTAGCTATTTTATACCCCGAAAAAAACTTTGTTCTATTAGACAGTTTAGGAAAAAGAATCACTTTTTTACGTCAAGTTGTTTTTCAACTAAAACTTAAAAATGTAACACCCGTCTTATCGAGAGTTGAAAAATATCAACCTGAAGCACTATTTGATGGGGTCTTGAGTCGAGCTTTTGCATCACTTGAAGATATGGTCAATTGGTGTCAACATCTCATTGCGGATGAAACTGGGCGATTTTATGCACTAAAAGGTCAATTTCCCCGCGAAGAAATAGAACAATTGCCAGAACATATAAAGTTTGTAGACAGTAGCGAAATAATCGTGCCTAATTTGCAGGGTGAACGCCATGTTATTGAACTAAAAAAAATAATAATATAATAAATTACTTTCGAGGTTATTGTGGGAAAAATCATTGCGGTTGCTAACCAAAAAGGTGGTGTTGGTAAAACAACAACCTCTGTTAATTTAGCTGCCTCATTAGCAGCAACAAAACGAAAAATATTGCTAATCGATTTAGACCCCCAAGGCAATGCTACGATGGGCAGTGGTGTTGACAAGTATGAAGTGCATGCAACCTGCTATGAATTACTCGTTGACCAAAAGCCATTCGATGAAGTGGTTTGCCGAGAAACATCAGGTTTATATGATTTAATTGCTGCTAATACTGATGTTACCGCTGCTGAAATTAAATTAATGCAAGTATATTCTCGTGAACAACGTTTAAAAAATGCTTTAGCGCCAATACGAGATAAGTACGATTTTATTATAATCGACTGCCCTCCTTCTTTAAATATGCTAACCGTTAATGCAATGACAGCGGCTAATTCTGTTTTAGTCCCTATGCAATGTGAGTATTATGCATTAGAGGGTTTAACGGCACTAATGGATACTGTTTCCCAACTAACGTCTGTAGTCAATGCTGACTTGCATATAGAAGGAATTTTACGGACGATGTATGATCCTCGTAACCGGTTAGCTAATGATGTGTCAGAACAATTAAAACGCCATTTTGGTGATAAAGTCTACCGTACCGTTATCCCACGTAATGTTCGATTAGCCGAGGCACCAAGTTTTGGGTCGCCAGTGATGTATTATGACAAGTCATCAACCGGTGCTAAAGCTTATTTAGCACTTGCCGGTGAAATATTACGCAAAGCAGAACAAAAAAAACAAACTCTCGAAAAAAAAATTGATTAACTATTTCGTTAACTCCGAAGGAAAATTATGAGTCCAGCAAAACGTAGAGGCCTAGGTCGTGGCCTTGACGCATTATTAACATCAAATAAAGAAACAGATGATGCGGCTGAAAGTAATTTATCTTCAACTAAACAGAGTGAATTACAATATTTACCGATAGAGCAATTGCAGCAAGGTAAATATCAACCCCGTAAAGATATGTCAGCAGAAGCCTTAGAAGATTTATCCAACTCTATTCTTTCTCAAGGAATAATACAGCCAATTGTTGTTCGTAATATTGGTGAAAATAATTATGAGATAATTGCTGGTGAACGTCGATGGCGTGCCGCACAGTTAGCTAAATTAGACAGAGTACCTTGTTTAATTAAAAATGTACCCGACGAAGCCGCTATTGCTATTGCCTTGATTGAAAACATTCAACGTGAAGACCTTAATGCTATGGAAGAAGCTATTGCATTGGAACGGCTATTAACCGAGTTCGAACTAACACATCAAGAAGTGGCGAATGCGGTAGGGAAATCCAGAACAACAGTTTCTAATTTATTACGCTTAAATAATTTAAATGATGATGTCAAAACTTTGCTTGAACATGGCGATATTGAAATGGGCCATGCTCGCGCTTTATTAGCATTAGGCGATGACATACAAAGTAATACAGCAAGAATAGTGGTCGCTAAAGATCTTACCGTACGTGAAACAGAAGCACTGATTAAAAAAATACAAACACCAGAAAAGGTGGTTGAAGATAAAATCAAAGACCCAGATACTAAAAGTTTAGAACAAAATTTATCAGAGAAACTTGGCTCTCAAGTCACTATTGCTCACAATAAGAAAGGTAAAGGTAAGTTAATTATCTCCTACAGCGATCTGTCTGAACTTGATGGCATTGTTTCTCGCTTCAATTCTTATTAGTTTACGTACATATTATATTTAAGGTAGCTAAGCGGTGATAATCCAAAATGTGTTTACGCCCTAATAATCGACTATGAAAAATAAGATTAATTTAGCTATTTCATCTTTATTTCTGTCTTTCAAAGGTCAAGTTTTCATTTTCGAGTAAACCTTTCTAAATTTAGTGTCACATTTTGTATGTATTGTCAGCAATGAACGCCCTATTTTGTTGCATTAGTGCTGTAATTAAGTATACTTGCGACGGCTTTTTTAAAGTTAAAGTATTAACTTTAAAGAACACTATGACTACGAAGAATTGCGTTGGAGACAGCAGTGGCGAAAGGTTATCAAAATTTATTAACTACGCCTGGTCGAAAATTAGCGTCGAGACAAATCAGTATAATGACTATATTGGTCGTCATATGCGCTGTAATTACATATTTCAATTGGGGACTACTATACGCTTACTCTTTACTTTTAGGCGGTGCAGTGGTGATAGTTCCTAATATTATTTTCGCTTATAAAGCATTTAAGTATGCAGGTGCAAGCGCTTCAAGAAAGGTTATGGAATCTTTTTATAGTGGCGTAAAATTAAAAATGTTATATACCGCGTTATTATTCGCGCTAGTATTTAAGTTTTTAGTGATTTCACCCTTAATATTTTTAAGCACATATTGTGTAGTAGTGTTTTTAACATTACTACTGCCGGTTTTTTTAACAGAACGTTAATTCACTGGCGATAAAGATTTATAAACTTTAACTTTTGGGATAATAAAATGGCAGAAGAAGTCACCTTATCAAGCCATATCCAACACCATTTAACTAATGCAAAAATGTGTACAACCGATACTGGTTTAGCATTTAATAAAGCATGTAGTGACAGTGGGTTTTGGACATGGCATATAGATACACTAGCATGGTCAATTGGCCTAGGTATGTTGTTTTTGTGGACTTTTCGCAGAGCTGCTAAAGGAGCTACCGTAGGTGTTCCTGATAAATTTCAATGTTTTATTGAAATGGTTGTCGAGTTTGTCGGTGACAACGTTAATAAAACCTTCCAAGGAAAAAGTACATTAATTGCACCATTAGCCTTAACGATATTTGTTTGGGTCTTTTTAATGAACTTAATGGACTTAATTCCTGTTGATTTCTTACCTGCATTTGCTGGTTTTGTTGGTGAAACTGCTTTTGGTATGGATAGTCACGATGTCTATATGAAAGTTGTACCAACAACAGATATTAATTTAACAGCTGCACTAGCACTCGGCGTGTTTTTATTGATGATTTTTTATTCAGTAAAAATAAAAGGTCTTGGCGGATTTGTTAAAGAATTGACCTTGCACCCGTTCAACACCAAAAACAAATTAGCTATGGTGTTTTTGATCCCTTGTAATTTATTACTTGAAACCATTGCTCTTGTTGCAAAGCCATTTTCATTAGCACTACGTCTATTTGGTAACTTATATGCAGGTGAGTTAATATTCATCTTAATTGGCGCTGTTGGTTTGATGCAGCTTCCATTGCACTTTGTCTGGGCTGTATTCCATATATTAGTCATCGTATTGCAAGCATTTGTCTTTATGATGCTAACAATCGTTTACTTAAGTATGGCGAGTTCTGATAATCATTAATTTTTAACCTTTAACTTTAACTTTAACTTTAACTTTACAATTAAAACTTTGGAGAAAAAAATGGAACAAATATTAACAATGCCTGAAGCGATTAAGTTTATCGCAGTTGCTTTACTAATCGGTTTTGGTGCTATTGGTACTGCAATTGGCTTTGGTAACATGGGTGGTAAATTCTTGGAAGCGTGTGCACGCCAACCAGAACTAGCCCCTTCACTACAAGTGAAAATGTTTATTTTAGCGGGTTTAATCGATGCCGTTGCTATGATCGGTGTTGGTATCGCGATGGTATTATTGTTTGTACTTTAATTTCATTATTTGAACAGCTTACTATTAAGGAGGAGCGGTTGTGAATTTAAACGCCACTCTAATTGGTGAATTAATAGCATTCGTTGTTTTTGTTTGGTTCTGCATGAAATATGTATGGCCACCATTGAACGATGCTATTGAAGCTCGCCAGAAAAAGATCGCTGATGGACTTGCTGCTTCAGACCGTGCTGCAAATGATCTTGAGCTTGCTCAAGAAAAAGCTACTGCTCAACTTAGAGAAGCTAAGTCACAAGCTGCCGAAATTATTGAAGCAGCGAAAAAACGTGAAACGCAAATAGTTGAAGAAGCTGCAGTAAAAGCTCAAGCTGAGAAAGAAAAAATCTTAGCTACAGGTCACACAGAAATCGAAACTGAACGTAACCGTGTTAAAGAAGAATTGCGCAAACAATTTGCGATTCTTGCTGTCGCCGGTGCCGAGAAGATTCTTGAACGTTCTATTGATGCCGCCACACATAGTGACATCTTAGATAAATTCGTCGCTGAACTTTAAGAGGGAATAGAGCTATGTCTGAATTGACAACTGTCGCTCGTCCTTACGCTAAAGCAGCGTTCGATTTTGCTGTTGAAGCAAAGGCTATTGATAGCTGGTTATTACAGCTAACCTTTGCTGCTGAAGTTGCCAAAGATGAAACCATTAAAGGGGTTCTTTCTGGTGGTGCTTCAGTCGAGCAGGCACAAGCACTTTTTTTAAGTGTTTGTGGCGAGCAAATAGACAGTCAAGGCCAAAATTTCTTGAAAATAATGGCAGAAAACGAACGCTTGTTGGTGCTACCACATGTTTTAACGCAATTTTTAGCACTTAAAGCTGAATTTGAGCAAGAAGTTACTGTGGATGTAACCTCAGCTGTAGAAATTACAGCAGAGCAAAAAACAACACTTAGCGCCGCGCTTGTAAAGCGTTTGGCTCGAAAAGTAAAGCTTAATTGTATTGTCGATGCGACTATTATTTCAGGTTTAATTATTAAAGCTGATGACATGGTAATTGATGGCTCTATACAAGGTAAATTGAGCCGTTTAGCAACAATTTTACAATCCTAGAATAAGGGAAAAGAGCATGCAACTGAATTCCACTGAAATCGCCGAACTGATCAAAAATCGTATTGAACAGTTTGACGTTGTCAGCGAAGCTCGCAACGAAGGTACTATCGTTTCTGTAACTGATGGTATTATTCGTATACATGGCCTTGCTGATGTAATGCAAGGTGAAATGATCGAACTTCCTGGTAGCCGTTTTGCTATCGCGTTAAACCTTGACCGTGATTCGGTCGGTGCGGTAGTTATGGGTCCATACGCTGACTTAGCTGAAGGCGTAAAAGTTAAAAGTACTGGTCGTATTTTAGAAGTACCAGTAGGTCGTGGTTTATTAGGTCGAGTGGTTAACACCTTGGGTGAGCCTATTGACGGTAAAGGACCTATTGAAAATGATGGTTTTTCTCCTGTTGAAGTTTTAGCACCAGGTGTTATCGAACGTAAATCTGTTGATCAACCTGTACAAACAGGTATCAAATCAATTGATTCAATGATTCCAATTGGCCGTGGCCAACGTGAACTTATCATTGGTGACCGTCAAATTGGTAAGTCTGCCATCGCTTTAGATGCCATTATTAACCAAAAAGATACTGGTATTAAGTGTGTATACGTAGCAATAGGCCAAAAGGCTTCTACAGTTGCTAACTTAGTACGTTCTTTAGAAGAACACGGCGCGTTAGACAATACTATCGTTGTTGTTGCGGGTGCTTCTGAAGCTGCTGCACTACAGTACTTGTCAGCATATTCTGGCTGTACTATGGGTGAATACTTCCGAGATCGTGGTGAAGATGCATTAATCGTATATGATGATTTGTCTAAGCAAGCTGTTGCTTACCGTCAAATTTCATTACTTTTACGTCGTCCACCAGGTCGTGAAGCTTACCCAGGTGACGTTTTCTATCTTCATAGTCGTTTACTTGAACGTGCTGCTCGTGTAAATGAAGCATACGTAGAAAAGTTCACCAACGGTGCAGTTAAAGGTAAAACGGGTTCATTAACAGCTTTACCTATCATTGAAACGCAAGCGGGTGATGTATCGGCTTTCGTACCAACTAACGTAATATCAATTACTGATGGTCAGATTTTCTTAGAGTCTAACCTATTTAACTCAGGTATTCGTCCTGCTGTTAACGCCGGTATTTCTGTTTCTCGTGTTGGTGGTGCTGCGCAAACTAAGATCATCAAGAAATTAGGTGGTGGTATACGTTTAGCCTTAGCACAATATGCTGAATTAGCTGCATTTGCTCAATTTGCATCAGATTTAGATGACGCGACTCGTGCTCAATTAGAGCATGGACAACGTGTTACTGAATTGATGAAGCAAAAGCAATACAGTCCATTGTCAGTTGCTGAAACAGCCGTATCGTTATTTGCCGCAGAAAAAGGTTACTTGAACGATGTTGAAATCGCTAAAGTGGTTGATTTTGAAGATGCATTACGCACTTATGTAAACAATGATCACGCTAAGTTGATGGCTACTATCAATGAAAAAGGCGACTATAACAAAGATATCGAGTCTGCTTTAGCTAAAGCAATTGAAGCTTTTAAAGCTACTCAAACTTGGTAATCTAGTTAACCTTTTTGGAGAATAGTCATGGCTGGTGGTAAAGAGATTAAATCAAAGATTGGAAGTGTAAAAAACACACAGAAGATCACCAGCGCAATGGAAATGGTTGCAGCTAGTAAAATGCGCAAAGCGCAAGATAACATGGCTGCATCTCGTCCATACGCTGAAAATATGCGAGATGTGATCGGTCGCGTCGCACTTGGTAATTTAGAATTTCGTCATCCATATATGGTTGAACGTGAAGTCAAGCGTGTAGGTTATATCGTTGTCTCAACAGACCGTGGTTTGTGTGGTGGTTTAAATATCAATTTATTTAAAAAAGTACTTGTCGATGCGGGTACACACCAAACAGCGGGCGCCGATGTTGAATTTGCCATAGTGGGTTCTAAAGCTACGTCATTTTTTAACAATATTGGTGCTAAAATAGTGTCACAGAAGTCTGGATTAGGTGACAATCCTTCACTAACTGATTTAATTGGTAGTGTTAAGGTCATGTTGAATGCCTATGATAGTGGTGAGATAGATAGATTGTTCATTGTATATAACAAATTTGTTAATACTATGACGCAAAATCCAACAATCGATCAACTTTTACCTTTGCCTAAGTCAGATGATGACGCATTTAAGCATAGCTGGGATTATTTATACGAACCTGATGCTCAAGTTTTACTTGAAAAACTGCTCGTTCGTTATACGGAATCGCAAGTATATCAAGGTGTGGTTGAAAATCTCGCCTGTGAACAAGCTGCTCGTATGGTTGCAATGAAAGCTGCAACAGATAATGCGGGTGACTTAATTGATGATTTACAATTGGTATATAACAAAGCGCGTCAAGCAAGTATTACTCAAGAATTGGGTGAGATCTGTGCTGGTGCAGCAGCGGTATAAACAAAAGTTCTTTGTTTATTTTATTAGTAAATAAGAGCACAAGATTAGAGGATTAAACATGAGTACAGGTAAAGTCGTCCAAATCATTGGCGCAGTTGTGGATGTAGAATTTCCACAAAATGCTGTACCTCAGGTATATGACGCGTTAAAAATAACTGAAGGTAACCTTAGTGGCTTAGTACTTGAAGTACAACAGCAACTTGGTGGTGGCGTAGTTCGTACTATCGCCATGGGTTCATCTGACGGTTTACGTCGTGGTCTGAATGTAGAAAACACAGGTGAGAATATCCAAGTTCCAGTAGGTACTGCAACTTTGGGTCGCATCATGAACGTATTGGGTGAGCCTATCGATGAAGCTGGCCCAATCGGCGAAGAAGAAAAGTGGTCGATTCACCGTCAAGCGCCAGCTTATGCTGACCAAGCGATGTCAAATGAACTACTTGAAACTGGCATAAAAGTAATCGATTTAGTTTGCCCATTCGCCAAGGGTGGTAAAGTAGGTTTGTTCGGTGGCGCTGGTGTTGGTAAAACCGTTAACATGATGGAACTTATTCGTAACATCGCGATTGAGCATAGCGGCTACTCAGTATTTGCTGGTGTAGGTGAGCGTACTCGTGAAGGGAACGATTTCTATCATGAAATGAACGATTCAAATGTACTTGATAAAGTATCACTTGTTTACGGTCAAATGAACGAGCCTCCAGGAAACCGTCTACGTGTTGCCTTTACAGGTTTAACAATGGCTGAGAAATTCCGTGACGAAGGTCGTGACGTATTATTCTTTGTTGATAACATTTACCGTTATACTTTGGCCGGTACTGAAGTATCTGCACTTCTTGGTCGTATGCCATCAGCAGTTGGTTATCAACCAACACTTGCTGAAGAAATGGGTGTACTTCAAGAGCGCATTACTTCAACTAAGAAAGGTTCAATCACTTCAATCCAAGCGGTATACGTACCAGCAGATGATTTGACTGATCCCTCTCCAGCTACTACTTTTGCTCACTTAGATGCAACGGTTGTATTGAGTCGTGATATCGCTTCGCAAGGTATTTATCCTGCAATTGACCCACTAGATTCTACTTCTCGTCAACTTGATCCATTAGTTGTTGGCGCTGAGCATTATGAAACAGCCCGTGGTGTTCAATCAACATTACAACGTTACAAAGAACTTAAAGATATTATCGCCATCTTAGGTATGGATGAATTATCTGAAGAAGACAAATTAGCTGTGAATCGTGCACGTAAGATTCAACGCTTTTTATCTCAACCGTTCTTTGTTGCTGAAGTATTCACCGGTTCTCCTGGTAAGTATGTATCACTTAAAAACACGATTAGTGGTTTTAAAGGCTTACTTGCAGGTGAATACGATGATTTACCTGAGCAAGCTTTTTATATGGTTGGTTCTATTGATGAAGCAATTGAAAAAGCTAAAAACATGTAATTTGTTTGGGCGTGTTAGGTTAACGTAAGTCATCGACTTATTAACGATCTAACCGCCTACTTTAGGAGGTCAAAATGTCAGCAATGACGGTAAATCTAAATGTAGTAAGTGCAGAAGAGAATCTATTCTCTGGACGTATTGAATCATTACAGATCACAGGTTCAGAAGGTGAACTAGGTATTATGCCTGGTCACGCACCTTTATTGACCTCGCTAAAACCTGGTATGGCTCGTATTGTTAAATATGGTGGTTCAGTAGATGTTATATATCTTTCTGGCGGCATGTTAGAAGTTCAACCAAATAACGTAACCGTATTAGCTGATATAGCGATACGTGCAGACGATTTGGATGAAAAAGAAGTATTAGAAGCTAAGCAACGTGCAGAAAAACACATGAACGCCCATGGCGGAGATGTTGGCTTTGCTGAAGTCGCGGCTGAATTAGCGCGAGTAACTGCGCAATTACGCGTAATACAAGCGTCTAATAAGAAAGTCTAATGTAATAGGCATAACACTAAGTTTTAGTGATTAAAAAAGCGACCATTGGTCGCTTTTTTTATGACTAAAAATTACAATTAAAATTTATTATCACAAGCAATTCTTAATTCAGAAAAATAAAGAGTAGTAGAACCAGTATTGTAATAAGTGCCACTACAAAATCGGGTTGACTCGCCTACTATTGAATTACTATTCGCTGATTGAAAATAAACACGTTCAACATAATGACTAGGCGAATAAGCTGCAAAGGTTGTTGCTGTAAAAATTGTAGCCGCGGCTGCTATAATCAATTTAGATACTTTCATTTTAATTCCTTTCTTATAAGTTAATGTAAAAAAGACAAATATAAATAATTTATTTGCCTGAGTTAACGCTTACTTAACTTATATATATTTATTCGTTATGTAAATATAAATATATCTTTTTGTAAATAAAGTGTAAATTTATTTATTATGTAAGATGGCGATAAATACAATATGTTAATTTACAAGTCACGATTATTCGTTTTTAGCTCATTATCGCTATAGGCGCTAACTTTAAAAAGAAAAATTATCAGTGTGTTAGGCGACTTAAACAAAAAGGTATTTAGGTCAATACCTATAGTTAATGTGATAAAACAAGGTTACAATATTTACACTTAACTAAGAAAAACCATATATAACGGATATACTATGTCTCTTTCAGTTGTCGTTCTTGCCGCGGGTAAAGGTACTCGCATGCGGTCATCACTCCCTAAAGTACTTCACGCAATTGCTGATAAGCCAATGGTTAGCCATGTCATTGATGCAGCACGCCAGCTTAATGCTGAAAATATTTATATTGTTTATGGTTTCGGTGGTGAAGTATTAAAAGCAACAATAACTGATAATAGTAAAAGTGATGATTTAACTTTTATTGAGCAAAAAGAGCAGTTAGGTACCGGGCATGCTGTAGATATGGCCTCTCCTTTTATTAAGGATGATGAAAATGTATTGGTACTATATGGTGATGTGCCACTAACCAAAGTGAGCACGTTACAAAACCTATTAGCGGCTAAGCCAGAGAGTGGTATGGGGCTGTTAACGGTGAACTTAGCTAATCCAAATGGATATGGCCGCATTGTTCGTAAAGAAAACTCTGTCGTAGGTATTATTGAACAAAAGGATGCGTCGCCAGAACAGTTATTAATTACAGAGGCTAATACGGGGATTCTCTTAGCCAATGGTGGTGATTTAAAACGCTGGCTTGCAAACCTGTCAAGTGATAATGCACAAGGTGAGTATTACCTAACTGATATTATTGCCGCTTGTCATAAAGAAGGAAAACCTATCGCGACCGCTCACCCTGAAACAGAAGTTGAAGTAGAAGGCGCTAATAATCGTGTACAGTTAGCCTCTTTAGAAAGAGCCTTTCAGTTACGTGAAGCTGAAGCGTTAATGATAGCGGGTGCAAGTTTACGAGACCCAAACCGCATTGATATTCGTGGAAAAATTGTTATCGGTCAAGAAGTGCACATAGATATTAATTGTATTTTTGAAGGAGAGGTTATTTTAGCTAATGGTGTTCAAGTAGGTGCAAACTGTATTTTAAAAGACTGCACAATTGGTGAAAATACCATTGTTAAACCTAATAGTATTATAGAAAAAGCTGTTGTTGGCGATGATTGCTCAGTAGGACCGTTTGCTAGACTTCGTCCTGGGACGACAATGGATCGAAATTCACACGTGGGTAATTTTGTTGAAATGAAAAAAA
This sequence comes from Colwellia sp. MB02u-14, assembly GCF_014076915.1. Classification (NCBI taxonomy): domain Bacteria; kingdom Pseudomonadati; phylum Pseudomonadota; class Gammaproteobacteria; order Alteromonadales; family Colwelliaceae; genus Colwellia; species Colwellia sp. MB02u-14. The sequence goes on along the minus strand of NZ_JACGUX010000067.1, from coordinate 179,321 downwards.
CAACATTAGGAGAAGGCAGTAAAGCGGGTCACTTAACTTACTTAGGTGATACCACAATAGGCCAAAATGTTAATATTGGCGCTGGAACCATTACTTGTAATTACGATGGTGTTAATAAGTTTCAAACCCAAATTGATGATGGTGCCTTTATCGGCTCAAATAGCTCCTTAGTCGCTCCTGTATTTATTGGGGTTAACGCGACAGTTGGCGCAGGTTCGGTTATTGCCAAAGATGTAGAAGCTGACGAATTAGCGGTAGCTAGAGGTAAACAACGCAATATACCAACGTGGAAAAGACCAACAAAACAAACGTAGACTCTTACGTTATCAAAAGAAAGAGGCGCTTATCGTGCCTCTTTTTGCTTTTTATCTATTATAAATTGAATATGAATCTTCGTTGTAATCAAATAAATAAGTAAATTAAAGTTGTCATGGAATATAGCAAAAACGATCAGCAGTTATATTGACTGAATAAAAAGATAGCAAAAACTTCATTTTTACCACAAAAATAAATAATTATTGCCATAAATGTATACTTTTGTTCTAATAGCTTAAGTTACTAAACGAAACTTATTATGTAAGATAAGTGTCGAAACAAAAGATAACCCTAATCGTATGTCAAAAAGAAATACCCAACAGCGTCGCCACAGTATTATCTCTGAGCTTAATGAGCATGGAGAAGTAAGTGTTGATAGCCTTGCAAAAAAATTTGCAACTTCAGAAGTTACTATTAGAAAGGATTTAGCAGCCCTAGAAAATAGCGGTTTATTGCTTAGACGTTACGGTGGAGCTGTGCCTTTACCTCGAGATATTATTGAGCATAAATCAGAAAAAGTTTCGAAACGAAAGGTTTCAATTGCGAGCAAAGCGGCGACATTGATTCGGGATCATAACCGTATAATTATCGACAGCGGTAGTACAACTTCAGCCTTAGTTAAAGAACTTAATAGCAAACAAGGGTTGATTGTTATGACCAACTCTTTAGCAATAGCTTCTGATCTGCATGCACTTGAAAATGAACCGACATTATTGATGACCGGTGGTACTTGGGATACACACTCAGAATCTTTTCAAGGACAGGTAGCAGAGAGTGTTCTTAGATCATATGACTTTGATCAACTCTTTATCGGTGCTGATGGCATTGATATAGAACGTGGTACTACCACCTTTAATGAGCTACTAGGACTAAGCCGAGTTATGGCCGATGTTTCTCGTGAAGTTATCGTACTTGTAGAATCAGAAAAAATTAATCGAAAAATACCTAACGTCGAAATTCCATGGAAAAATATAGACATACTGATCACTGATGCAGATTTGTCTGATGAATTAAAAGCCAAATTATTAGAACAAGACGTTAATTTACTTATTGCAAAATAAAGGAAGAACTTATGTGTGGGATCGTAGGTGCTGTAGCACAACGTGATGTAGCAGATATATTAGTAGAAGGGTTAAAACGCTTAGAATATCGCGGTTATGACTCTGCAGGTGTTGCTATTATTGATGATAATAATCAATTAAATAGAGTACGTCGCTTAGGAAAGGTACAAGAGTTAGCTGACGCTTTAGCGTTATCTCCTTTATCTGGTGGAACAGGCATCGCTCATACTCGCTGGGCTACTCATGGCGCACCAAGCGAAGTAAACGCTCACCCACATATTTCTAGTGATAATATTGCAGTGGTACATAATGGTATCATTGAAAATCATCAAGAACTTAGAGCTCGACTGCAAGGAATGGGCTACGAATTTGTTTCAGAAACAGATACCGAAGTTATTGCTCATTTAGTGCATCTCGAACTTAAAACATCTGCAACCTTGCTTGAAGCCGTACAAAAAACAGTGAAACAACTTGATGGCGCTTATGGAACCGTTGTGCTTGATACAGCAGATAAAAGCCGCGTAATTGTTGCTCGCTCTGGTAGTCCTTTGGTTATTGGCTATGGTGTTGGTGAAAATTTTATTGCTTCAGATATGATGGCTCTTTTACCGGTGACTCGTAAATTCTCGTTTCTTGAAGAAGGTGATGTTGCTGAAGTAACACGTTTTGAAGTCAATGTATTCGATCTCAATGGTGCTCCAGTAGAGCGAGAAGCAAAAGAACAAGATATCAGTCAAGAAAGTGGTGATAAAGGTGAATACCGTCACTACATGTTAAAAGAAACGTACGAACAACCCACCGCTATTCGTAATACTTTAGAAGGTCGCTTATCAGGCAATGTGCTTGATATGAACACTTTCGGTGAAGGCGCTGATGAGATATTTAAAAGTATCGAACATGTACAAATTATTGCTTGTGGTACCAGTTATCATTCAGGCATGGTGGCACGATATTGGTTAGAGTCATTAGCGGGTGTTTCTTGTAATATCGAAATTGCCAGTGAATTTCGATACCGTAAATCACATGTGCCAAAGAATGCCATGATTGTAACTATTTCTCAATCAGGTGAAACTGCAGATACATTAGCGGCTTTACGTTTAGCGAAAGAGTTAGGTTATAAAGCAAGCTTAGTGATTTGTAATGTTGCGGGTTCATCTCTGGTGCGTGAATCTGACTTAGCCTTCATGACCAAAGCAGGTGTTGAAATCGGTGTTGCTTCAACCAAAGCCTTTACCACACAATTAGTTGGCTTATTGATGATGACCTTAGCTATCGGTAAGCATCATGGTATGAGTGAGCAACTTCAAAACGAAATAGCACAATCGCTAATGTCTCTACCGAGCAAGTTAGAAGAAGTCTTAGCACTTGCAAGCTCAATTGAAGAGTTAGCAGAAGATTTTGCTGATAAACACAACGCCCTATTCTTAGGCCGAGGGGATCAATACCCTATTGCAATGGAAGGTGCACTGAAGTTAAAAGAAATCTCGTACATTCATGCTGAAGCCTATGCCGCAGGTGAACTAAAACATGGACCATTAGCGCTAATCGATGCTGATATGCCGGTGATAGTGGTTGCACCAAAAAATGATTTAATCGAAAAACTTAAATCAAATGTAGAAGAAGTTCGTGCGCGCGGTGGCTTAATGTATGTATTTGCCGATAGTGAAGCAAATTTTGCTAGTGATGAAACAATGAAAGTGATTAATGTGCCAGTATGTGATGATTTAATTGCCCCTATTGTGTATACCTTACCACTACAATTACTTTCATATTATGTTGCCATTATAAAAGGTACTGATGTTGATCAGCCGCGTAATCTAGCAAAATCAGTTACGGTTGAATAGTTAGGTTTAACGTAAACAATTTTTACACAGTCTGATATTTATGAACGCCACTACCCTTAGTGGCGTTTTTTATATTTAGTCTTAATAAATAGTTATCAATAAAACTAAAAAGTTTTATATCTCAAATATTCAGGGTACAAAGTTAAGTAATCACACCAAGTACTGAAATTACGATATTCAAAACGTTTATCATTGGTGGCGTACCATTGTGATTCCCGAAGAGCGAGTAAGCGAAATTTTATTTTAAAGCCGTCAATAGCAACATAACATGCAAGACTTTCAGTGGTGTTGTTTTTTATTTTTACTTGGGCAAAGCCGTCTAAACTACGACCATAAAAAGTTTTTGTTTTCGGTTTTGCTTGGACAATATTCGTGACTAACAATATAAATAGACTTAGAAACAGGCTGATGAGTAAATTTTTCATTATTTTCATTATTTTCATTAAAATATGAGGGAAGTATTAGCTAATTGATATTATTTGTAAAAGTATAGCTGATATATCATGTAGATTAATAAGCTATTAAGAAATTTGACAAAATTAGCATTATTTTTTTAGTTACCATTGAAAGCTCGCTTCAGCGTCACCATAACTATTTATAACATTATAAAAGCGCTAATTTTTTTAAATGAAAAGCGCATGTATTAAAGAGAATTATATTATTATGGCTAACGTCGTTCCTGTAAGAAAAGATCTACATAAAAATTTAAAAGTTGCTACTAAACGTGGCTTAGAACATATAGCAAATCAACATATTGCGCCTATTACCGCTAGAGAATATTCAAAAGCAGCTAATAGTTTTCCTATTTTTTTAGTTAAGCAACCAGAAGCGGCTCGTTACCGCAGCATCGTAATGCTAGGTCTAGAAGCGGGTGAAAATTTATATTATAAAGATGAACGCTGGAATGGAACTTATTTACCTCAAGGTGTTTCAATGGTGCCATTTGGTTTAGGTGTTGACCCAGATAAAGAAAAAACATTAACAACGTATATCGATGTAGAGAATGAATATGTAGGCGAAGATAAAGAAAATGCTTTATTTGATGCTGAAGGCAATGACACTGAGTTTTATAAAAGTGTTCAGAATTCGCTAGGTCGTTTATATGAAAACGAAACAATGACTGAAAAATTCATGGAAGAGTTAGCTGAAAATGACTTATTACAAGAATTAGAACTTCATGTTAATTTCAGTACGGGTGAAAACAAAAAACTTGTTGGTTTATTTGGTATTGATGAGAAAAAACTTCAAGATCTTAGCGATGATAAAGTTTTAGACTTTCATAAACGCGGAATATTCATTCCTATTCATGCAATGCTAGGTTCTATTGGTCAAATTAATAAATTAGCACAATTACGTAACTTGTCTGATAATGAGCAGAAAATAGCGGGTATCCAAGTACATTTTGCTAAAGAAACTGCTGAAGCATAATTACTTTGTTGTTTTAGAAAAGAGAGCCGGAAGGCTCTTTTTTTATATCTAAATAAACTGAATGTTATATTCTCGTATATAATATCTTTTTAAATTTCACTATTGAGAGTACATGTGGCTATTCAACTTCCTTTTTCTCATTTAAGTCAATGGCAACAAATTGCCTTTTCTGCTGCCTTATTAGAACGAATGATCCCTAATTACCAAATGTTTGCTGAACATGCAGAGTTTGGTGAATTCTCTGTATTACGTAATCAATTAGCGCTTATCTGGCAATGGCTTGATAAAAATAATCGTTGTAAAATTAATTATGATGCACAAATAAGTAAGCTTGAACCGCAAATACCGGACCCCGAGGAATTTGATTTTTTTGGTGTATTTCCTGCTATTGATGCGACTATGGCGACCATGTCACTTTTACAGGCTATGCAAGATAAAGATGTTCAAGGAGCCGAAATTGTTTCACGATTATCCGAAAATAGTGTGAATTATTATGTTGAGTTGATTATTGCTGACCAACGAGATCAAAAGGATGACAGTGAGATTACGGACAAAGAAATTGAGCAACACCCATTAATGGAGTGGGAGTTCGATACTCAAAATGAGCTTTATTACGCCTTAAAAGATTCCCCAGAAAATAAAGAAACATGTATTAAAATTAAAACGATGGTACTTGAAGAAGGTTTGTCAAATTTAGGACTGGAAATTAGTTAGCCCTGTCAGGGCAGAAGTATTTTCTTTATTAGTTAGCTATCGTGCTAAAAGTAGATTTTAGTAAATACGAGCCCGAACATCTATATTTAGTTAATTTGCTGGATATCATTAATATAATAAAATAAGGATGAAAATATGAAAGTACTCCACGTTGGTTTAATGGCAACAGCCTATTTATTTGTCTCGTTAGCTTTTGCTACTTCATCGAGCATGCTTGAACAAAAAAAACAAAACATTGAAAAATCAATCAACAAAGCGATGGAGACTTTTCAAGTACCTGGTATAGCGGTTGCTATTGTCAAAAATAATAAAGTTGTTATGAGTAAAGGGTTTGGTTTAACCGAATACGGTACGAATAACAAGGTGAATGGTGATACCTTGTTTGGTATTGCATCAAATACAAAAGCGATGACAGCAGCCTTACTCGCAAACTTGGTTGATCAAGGTAAATTGACATGGCAATCAAAAGTTATTGATATTATTCCTGAATTCCAAATGCCAGACGCTTATGTTACACGTCAATTCACTATTTTGGATTTGTTGTCACACAATAGTGGTTTAGGTTTAGGTGCTGGCGATCTTATGATTTGGCCGGGCACCACGTTAACGAATAAAGACATTATTAAAGGTTTAAAACATTTACCTGAGGTTTCAAGTTTCCGAAGCGAATTTGCCTACGATAATTTAATGTATGTTATAGCAGGTGAAATCATTGCCAAAATTACCAGGAAAAGTTGGCAAGAAAACATCAAAGATACTATTTTTCAACCACTTGGTATGAAAAATACCAAAGCAAAATTTTCATTGATTTCAAAAGAAAATAATAACGTAGCACGTGCACACGTACCGTTAGATGATAAGTTAAACGTTGTTGGTGGCGATTTCTTAGAGCAATTCTCTTCTGCGGGCTCTGTTGCTTCAAGTGTTAACGATATGTCTTTATGGCTTAAAGCTCAGTTAAATGAAGGGGCTTATGGCGAGGATGAAAATATTTTTAGTGAGCGTCAAAGTCACAATATGTGGCAAATGCACACAATCTTACCAGTATCTAAAGCCGCCACAGAAAATGATAAAACACATTTTTCTGGTTATGGTTTAGGCTGGTTTTTAAATGACTACCACGGCGTGAAACTTGTTCATCATAGTGGTGGCATCTTAGGCATGGTGTCTAAAGTTGTACTAGTACCAGAAGAAAATTTAGCAATGGTTATTCTAACTAATCAACAATCAGGATACGCTTTTAACGCTATTTACCATCAAATTTTAAATGAATATTTAGAATTGCCAGCAAAAGACTGGGTGAAATTCTATGATGATATGAATCAGAAACGTAAAACAGCAGAGGTAAATCGTTTAGTTGAAGCAGCGAGCAATATTGATAAAAATTCACGACACTCCCTACCTTTAAAAGCCTATGCGCAAACTTATACGGATAACTGGTATGGCGACATAGTCATTAACTATGCCAATAACGCTTTAACAATGCAGTTCGGTAATACACCCGCATTACAGGGAACGTTAGAGCATTATCAACATAATACTTTTATTGTACGTTGGGGGGATAGAACATTAGAAGCAGATGCTTTTGTTAATTTTAATTTGAATACCGACGGTTCAATTAATTATGTAACGATGAAAGCGGTATCTCGTGCCACTGATTTTAGCTTTGATTTTCATGATTTAACGCTTAGACCTAAAAAGTAACATAGGACATCCACAGATGAGAGTTATTGTTACCCATAAACTCTCACCTGCGGATGTGATCTTACATTTTTTGATATAAGCGATAAATAACTTGTCCTGCTATTTTCTCTTTCAATAATTTCCAATTTAATGGCAGTTTTTGATTATTATGTTCACTCTCCATTTCTATATAAATCAATGCATTGGCAGCCAAACTTTTTTCGTTGAGTAAAGTAGCTGTTTGCTCAATAAAGTTTTTTCGAAAAGGAGGATCTAAAAAAACCACATCAAATTTTTGCGTATTGTGCCGAATAAAACTTAAGGCGTCACTTTGCATAACTGAAATATTATTTGCTTTTAGTAACTGCTGATTTTCTTTTAATTGTTGAACGGCAAATTTGTTCAATTCGACAAAGTTAACATGGCTCGCTCCCCTAGATAATGCCTCAAAACCTAGACCACCAGATCCTGCGAAGCAATCTAAACAGGTGCTGTCTTGAATAAAGGGCATCAACCAATTAAATACAGTTTCTTTTACTCTATCAGTCGTTGGTCTTAAACCTTTAGCCACTAAAACAGGAAGCTTTCTACCTCGGTGTAAACCGGCAATAATGCGAATACTGCCCTTATTGTTTGGTTTTGCTGATTGTTTACGTTGTTTGTTCATATCTTACTCAGCTTTTGTTTTTTGTATTGTTTTTAGGTGCTACTATAGCGATGATTTTATCCTTGTTTAGTGAACTATTGCCATCAAAATGATGGTCAGAGAAGAATTTATTGTTATGTCGAAGAAAAAAGGTATGTTTTCCTGGTTAGGTTTGGGGCGTCAGCAAGAAGAAGTTACTGATGCAATTAAAAATTCAGAAGAAATACGTGATATTTCTGAAAAAATAATTGATAAAAATCAAGATGAAAGTCTTGCTATCGGTGAGGTTGGTCCTGAAAATATACTTGCAGAGCCAGAGCCAGAGCCAGAGCCAGGGCCAGAGCCAGGTACAACGGGTTTTTTCACTCGTTTAAAACAAGGTCTCACTAAAACCCGACAAAATATCGGTGGTGGAATATTTAGCTTATTCAGTGGTAAAAAGATTGATGACGAGTTATTTGAAGAACTCGAAACTCACTTGTTACTGGCGGATGTTGGCATTGAAACCACCACCAAAATTATTAAATCGTTAACAGAAAGTGCATCACGTAAACAGCTTAAAAATGCTGAAGCGTTATACGACTTACTAAAAGAAGAATTGAAGAAAATTATTGAACCCGTTAGTGTGCCGTTAGTGCTTGATAATGATGCTGGTCCTTATGTTATTTTAATGGTTGGTGTCAATGGTGTGGGTAAAACGACGACTATTGGTAAGCTAGCGAAAAAATTTCAAGCTGAAGGTAAATCAGTAATGCTAGCGGCAGGTGACACTTTTAGAGCGGCAGCTGTTGAACAATTGCAAGTATGGGGAGAGCGTAATGATATTCCAGTCATTGCTCAGCATACGGGTGCAGACAGCGCTTCTGTTATCTTTGATGCTATTAGTGCAGCTAAGGCTCGTGGTGTCGATGTACTGATTGCTGATACTGCCGGTAGATTACAGAACAAGAGTCACTTAATGGACGAATTAAAGAAAGTGGTGCGTGTCATGAAAAAAATTGATGATAAAGCCCCCCATGAAGTGATGTTGACTCTTGATGCAGGCACAGGGCAAAACGCATTGAGTCAAACTAAATTATTTAATGAAGCGGTTGGTTTAACGGGTTTAACAATAACCAAGCTTGATGGAACAGCTAAAGGTGGTGTTGTTTTTGCTGTTGCGGATAAAAATGCCATACCTATTCGCTATTTAGGTGTCGGTGAAGGTATTGATGATTTACGTCCGTTTAATGGTAATGATTTTATTGACGCCTTGTTCACTCAAGAAACATAACATTTACGGTATGGTTTTGATGTCCGATCAAACTATTAAGAATAATAACAAAAGTAAGAGTGTAACTATTTTATGATCCGCTTTAACAATGTCAGTAAAACCTACCCAGGTGGATTTTTAGCTCTTAAAAATGTCAGCTTTGAATTGTCTTCGGGTGAGATGGCATTTTTAACAGGACACTCAGGTGCAGGAAAAAGCACGCTTTTAAAGCTTATGAGCTTAATGGAAAAACCAACAAACGGTAAAATCCAAATTAATGGTAGTGAAATATCGAATATCAAGTATAAAGATATCCCCTATGCACGACGTAAAATAGGAATGATTTTTCAAAATCATAATCTGTTAATGGATAGAACTATTTTTGATAATGTGGCTTTACCTTTAGTTATTGAAGGCTACAGTCATAAAGAAACGCGAAAAAGAGTTGAAGCTGCTTTAGACAAAGTACATTTGAGTGACAAATTACGTTGTTTTCCTAATATGCTTTCAGGTGGAGAGCAGCAAAGGGTTGGAATTGCACGAGCTTTAGTGAATAAACCTTTAATTCTTCTTGCCGATGAACCTACTGGGAATTTAGATCCTAAACTTTCATTAGATATTATTCGCTTATTTGAAGAGTTTAATGATTTTGGCGTTACGGTGCTTATTGCTACGCATGATCTTGGGCTTATTGCTCGAATGAAGTACCGAACGCTAACACTTAAACAAGGCTCCATGATCACCGATGGTATTATAGAAGGTTTACAAGTTAGGAATGAAAATGATGAATGAACCTTCTCGCTTTGGTCAGCCTTCACAGAAACAGCCTTTATCAGCAAAGATAACAGCACGATTCATTCGGCACATACAACAAGCGGTAGGTAGTTTAGGTGATTTATGGCGCACTCCCTTCACTTCGATAATGACTGTTTTAGTTTTAGGTATAAGTTTGACTTTGCCTGCCACATTACATTTATTTGTTAAAAATGCTAAAGCGATTAGTGAACAGTGGGATACCGCTTCAGAAATCAGCTTATTTTTAAAGTTATCAGTGACAGATAAATCAGCACAAAACTTAATACATCGAATTGAACTTTACCCTGAGGTTTCTAAGGTAACCTATATCTCTGCCAAACAAGCGTTAAAAGAGTTTAAAGCACTCTCTGGCTTTGGGCAGGCGTTAGAATATTTAGATAAAAACCCTCTCCCGGCTACACTCCTCGTCACACCAACAAATCGAGCAAGTCAAACCCAAGCTGCAGGTGAGTTGTTATTAAAATTAGAAAAAGAGCGAGAAGTTCAGCAAGGTAAATTAGATCTTGAATGGCTCTCTCGACTAGAGGCTATCGCAAAATTAATTGAAGATATTGTTGTGGGTATTGGCGCATTACTGTGTTTATCAGTAGTTCTTATTATTGGTAATACCATACGTTTAGCTATTTTAAGTCAAAAAGATGCTATTGCAGTTATGAAGCTTGTAGGCGCAACAGATAGCTTTATCCAGCGACCTTTTCTATATGCCGGTGCCTGGTATGGAATTTTAGGCGGTGTGGTTACATGGTTTTGTGTTGCTGTATTAGCGCGATATTTATCAGGTGCACTCTCTGAGTTAACTGATTTATATCACAGTAACTTTATTATTAGTGGTTTAAATTTTTCAGAGGCGATAACACTGATATCTTTTGCCGTTGTCCTTGGCTTATCAGGAAGTTATATTTCAGTGCGCAAACACATTCGAGCAATAGAACCGACAGCAGATTAATAAAAGCTAACCACGATTTTTAAGTGGCACAAGCTAACATTTCGTCTGCCCAACAAAGTGATTTAATATAGGCTTCAAAACAAATGTTAGAGTCTACTTCTAGTTTATTGGCAATTTTTTCACTTTCTTGCCACAAACCTTGCTCAATATGCTTAACGAGTGACAGATAATTACCGAGATCACCTTGCTCGTTTCTTAATGCTGCTTTTATACCTTCATGGATAGGTAAAACACCTAGTACATACTCTAATTCATGATCTAAAATACTATCAATTAACGATAATATACCGGTTAAAAAAGCTTTAGGTGGGTTTTCACTTTCAAAGCGACAAAGTGCGATTTTTTCACAGAACTTAGCTCTTGCTAAAGATAGACGCATAATTTCTGGGTTTTTATCTGAACTCAAGTCAGATAAAGCCAACAAGGCAATAAACTTTTTCAACTCCACTTGACCAATATAAGCGAGAGCATGTTTTAACGATGTTATTTCTTGGCTACTTCCGTAGGTAGGACTATTGATAAAACGTAAGAGTTTATAGGTTAAGCCGGGGTCAACAGCAAAAATTTCACTTATTTTGTTAATATTTAAATCAATTTGGCTTGCTTGGCTAATTAGCTCAAGAATGTTTTGTTTTGCAGTGGTTATTTTTCGTTGTTTTAGCATTTCTGGCTTGGCAAAAAAGTAACCTTGAAAAAGCGTAAAACCAAGCATTTTTAATTTTTCAAATTGTTGTGATGTTTCTACTTTTTCAGCTAATAACGTTACGTCTAGTTCACTGATTTTTCTAACAAGTTTATTAATCTCTAAAATAGAAAACTGTAGTACATCAATTTTAATTATATCAATAAAAGGGTAAAAGGCCTCCCACTTTTCATCAAAATCAAAATCGTCTAAAGCTAATTTATAGCCTTTTTCATAAAGTAATTTACAGGCGGATAAAAGCTCAGGGGTAATGGGCACATCTTCTAAAATCTCTAATACAACATTTTTGGGATCGAGAAAGCTTGGGAAATTAAAAATTAATGTATCTGCATGAAAGTTAATATAAGCAGGTAGGTTAGCGGTTACTTGCTCTAAACCTAAAGCTAAATGGTTGTTGGTTAGTATATTAGATGTTGCCTGATTTGGATCGATATCAGGAAAACTGTTACTTTTTCCGTCGCGAAACAGCAACTCATACGCAACGATATTCTGTGCAAGATCCAAGATTGGCTGACGAGCGACATAGGAGTACAAATTATAACCTTCTTAAGTTTGTTTTGAAGCTAATTAAATACTTAACGTAATGTTCATACTCTTGTTAACTATAGGTTAAGTTACTGTTTTGTAACTGTTAATGTTTGTATTGTCTTTTATATTAACAAATATACACAAAAAAAGCAGATAAATTTGTTTGACTGAGTTGTTTCGTCTTGTGTTGTAAGGTAATGTGTGGTGCGTTGCTCGCCTACACGGTCGATGTATGCTATTATAGCGAGCTAGAAAGTTAAGAATTTTTTAAGAGTAATTAAAGAGCGATAAAGAGAGGTTTTTAAAATGAGTAAACCGATACAATCAATGGCGCTAACGGTTCCACGTAGCGGTAGTATTGAATCTTACATGCAGTCTGCTTATAGCATACCAATGCTTACTGCGCAGCGTGAGAATGAACTCGCCACTCGTTTATATTCAGAAAATGATTTGCAAGCGGCACAAGAGCTTATTATGTCGCATTTGCGTTTTGTTATTCATGTTGCTAAAGGTTACGCAGGTTATGGTTTACCTCAAGCTGATTTGATACAAGAAGGTAATGTTGGCTTGATGAAAGCGGTCAAACGTTTTAACCCAGAGGTTGGTGTTCGTTTAGTATCGTTTGCTGTTCACTGGATAAAAGCCGAAATTCATGAATTTGTTCTACGCAATTGGCGCATTGTCAAAGTAGCAACGACTAAGGCACAACGTAAGCTGTTTTTTAATCTTCGTAAAAATAAAAAACGTTTAGGTTGGTTTAGTAATGACGAAATTAATAATGTTGCAGAAACACTCGGTGTTACACCTAAAGATGTTTTAGAGATGGAATCTAGAATGAGTAACCAAGATCAGGCTTTTGAGTTGTCATCTGACGATGTCGATAACTCAGCGGGTGGTGGTTATTCGCCAGCATTGTACCTTGAAGATCATCAGTCAGACCTCGCTGTTCAGGTTGAAGACGAAAATCACTCGGCTCATGCTAACAAGCGTTTATCTAATGCTTTAGTCATTCTGGATGATCGTAGCCAAGATATTATAAGAACTCGCTGGTTAACTGAAGATAAAACCACTTTGCAAGATTTAGCAAATAAATACCATATTTCAGCAGAGCGTGTAAGACAATTAGAAAAAAATGCCCTTAACAAGCTTAAAGGGTCTATGGCCGCTTAGTCTTTGTTATACAACATTGCATAAAAGACCGACGAAAGTCGGTTTTTTTATGGCTGAATTTTCAATAACCTTATTTATTAAGAAGTTATATATGGCTTGTACTGGTCAATATGACTGTTTTAACTATATTATCATTGATAATAATAGTCTTAATTATGACTTAATGTGTATAAAAAACATGCACATACCAAATTGATATTAATAATTCAAATAAAGTTACTAGCCAAGTGATATTAATTTGGTAGACTAACAGCCTAAAAATAATACTAATAACTAGATATGGAATCGCCTAGATGGAATCGAAGGCAAAGGCAGATGTTCTGGCATTACGTCAGCTTCCTAAATTAAGGTCCTTACTTAAAAAGTATCGTCAGGTTAAAGTTATGCAGTCGGGTTTGTTGCAATTGTCTGAATTGGCAAGCACCGTTACCGATATGGCAGCCTTTTACGCTGAGCTTAAATCGGTCATTAAAACTTTACTAACGACTGATAGTTTTCATATTACCCTCCTTAATACAGATCATAATCTAGAACTTGCGCATTGCCATAAGCCTGAAGAAATGCGCTTACTTGATCATTTAAAAGTGACTGATTGGCGAAAGTGCTTAACAGGTATCGTTTTTAATAATGAAAAGTCAATGCATTGTTCTGCCAAAGAACGTATAGCACTGGAGAAGTCAGGTGATATTTTTTTGTATGGTTCATCGTGTGTCGATTGGTTAGGAGTACCACTTAGACGGGGTAATCAGGTTATTGGTGTTCTTGCTTTGCAAAGTTATGATGACAAACTTTATTTTGATGTACGCGATTGTCAGTTACTTGAATTTATTGCGATTCACTTGGTTACCGCTATTGATCGTGTCCGTAGTCGTGAACTATTAGAAGAAAGTATTATCCAAAGAACACATAAATTAACAGAAGCCAACAAGCAGTTACAACTTGAAATTACAGAACGTAAAAAAGTAGTAAAAATGCACAAAGCATTGTTATCAATTTCAGAAATAACGGCTAACTCACAAGATATAGACTGCTTTTATCGCGCAATACATAAAGAAATCAATACATTACTTCCTGCAAAAAATTTATATATTGCCCTGTTAGATGATAGCGACAATGAAGAGCATTCAATCGTTACTTTTCCATACTATGATGATGAAAGAGTGTCTTCCCCTCTCCCTAGAATGTTAGGTTTTGGTTTGACAGAATTAGCGATAAAGGCGGTTTCTCCAACGTTAATTTCAGAAGGCGAAGTCTTCTATTTATCCGAACAAGGTGAAATAAGGAGCGAGCTCCTGACACTAGATTATCCTAAAAATAAAATGCCACAAGCATGGCTTGCCGCACCTTTAATGGCTGATGGAAAAATCTTTGGTATTTTAGCTATTCAGCATTATCACGACTCGCAAGCTTATCAACGGAGTGATTTAAAGCTAATGCGTTTTATTAGCCAACATGTAGATACAGCCATTTTACGTAAACGCTCTCAAGCTGAAATTAAAATAAATAATGAAGTATTAGAAAAAACAGTTAATCAACGCACACAAGAACTACAGGCAAGTAATCTAAATTTACGCATGCAAATCGACGAAAGAAGAAAAGCAGAAGCGCAACTCTATTATGAGGCCCATCATGATGGGCTTACTAAACTACCAAATAGAGCTATGTTTTCAGACAGGTTGAGCTATTCACTCCGACATTTAAAACGTCACCCTGATCAACGTTTTGCCGTATTATTTATAGATTTAGATCGTTTTAAAATGATCAACGATACACTCGGACATCATGCAGGAGATAAATTCCTTATCGAAATTGCGCTTCGGTTACAGGATTGTGTAAGAGATAATGATATTTTAGCGCGTTTAGGTGGCGATGAGTTTGTTATCTTACTTGACTCTTTGCAGTTACAAGAAGATATTGAAGAAGTTGCTTCTCGTATTATCACAGCAATAGCTAAACCTTTTAGTTTAGGTGGCCATACACTTTACTCTAACGCGAGTATAGGTATTGCACAATGTAGTAGTCATTATAAAGATTCTCATGAGATTTTACGTGATGCTGATGCTGCCATGTATCAAGCTAAAAATTTAGGACGTGGTCGTTATGTCTTTTTTGATGAAAGCATGCGAGAACAACTTATTGCGAGTATGACGTTAGAACAAGAATTACGTGTTGCTATTACCAAAGGTCAGTTTGAACTTCACTACCAACAAATTTCAAATTTATCACTGACTAATACGATTGGTTTTGAAGCGTTATTACGTTGGCAGCACCCTACTAAAGGGATATTAACGCCAAGTGATTTTTTATACATGGCTGAAGAAACAGGCATGATATTAGATATTGATGCTTGGGTAATTAAAGAAGTCAGTGAGCAATTGAAAAGTTGGCAACAAAGTAAAGACTATTATAATGCTTTTATCGGTATTAATTTGTCTGGACGTCATTTGATACAAGCTAACCAGCTTAATAAATTGATCAATCAAATTAAAGACACTAACATTGAACCTCATCGATTAATTCTCGAATTTAATGAATCAGCTTTTGCTCAGCAGAGTGAACTAGCGCTGAAAAATTTACGTCGGTTAAAAGATTTTGGTGTGAAACTCGCGCTAGATGATTACGGTGCAGGGGCGTCGTCGTTAAACTTCTTACATAACTATCCTTTTGAGTTTATCAAATTAGACCGAAGTTTTGTTCGCACACTTAATACCAACGATAAAAATTTGTCTTTGGTGAAGGCGCTGCATGATTTAGGTAGCAACTTTGGTTATCACTTAGTCGCAGAAGGTATAGAGTCAGAAGAAATGTTGAAAAAATTGCAGAACGTTGGTTGTGAGTTTGGTCAAGGCTATCATATAAGTCGCCCAATAAAAATGCCACGAATAATCAATGAAAGTGAAGTTATAGTTAAAGCCAGTGCTTAGCTTTTTGTCAATGATGAGTTATTTTTTACTGAAAAAACCTTCTATGCGAAGTGCTATACCTGTTGTTGTGGTGTAGCTGTCATCTTTTGACCACTCTAAAAATGGTTCGACTTCGAAATATAACCATTTTTGTAAAGCATTAAATCGATAGCGATAACTTAACGTATATTTATCAGTGAAAAATCCATATTCACCATTGCGCTCCCCTTCAACTTGCAAGCCAGTGACTGAAGCTGTATTTTTATCTAATTGATTTAAATAATAAAAGCCATGCTTCCAACGAATGCCGCTAAACGATTGTGAACCACGAATAGTGTAATTTATTCTATACTGAGACTTTTCATCATGCTGGTAATTATATTCAAGAAATAATTTTGCGCCTAGACCATCATCTAAGAAATAATAGGTTGAAGGCTCGACTTTAACACCATGCTTTTCATTGAATGTATATAAGTGGCGTTGGCGTACTTTTGCAAAAATATCTCCACCAGAAATACCGATCCGAGTGTCTATTAAGCTGTCACTCTCTTTTTCAACAACATAACGCAGTGCTGCAGCGAAGCTTTCATCATTGATTTCAGGACGAGTACCTATTCCATCTAGTGGTAGTTGACTCTCTTCAACATCATCTTCATCTGAAAGGATCAAACTCATCTTGTCTTTAAAATGTGGTAATTTTACTTTTAATCTAAAGCGAGAATCGAATTCAGCTAAATTACGTGCTTTGGGTATCCAACCAAAACGTATTTTCGCTGTTGCTTTAGGTTCAATTTGTTGGCTATCAATATCGGTAAAAAAACTATCGAACCAAGTCGCTGATTGATAAACTGAGTTAGCGATAGTGTCGTGTACTTCTTGACTCCAATGTTCTTGCTCAAGTGTTTTTATAACAGGCCTTTTTGGCTGTCTGGAAGGTTTTTCTATTTGTCTTTCACTGTCCATGTTTTGATCTTGTGCAGCATTACTCTGAAAAGTAATGAATGTAACGCTGATCAACAAGAAGCAACTCAGGTAAACAAGGTGCTTTTTCTGCAAAGTTTGTCCTATCGCATTATTTTATCTATCAAAGGATGATTTTTCATATTAAAACTTTATAATGAATCCATTATAAATAATAGGGGTTTATCATGGGAAATATGGGTATTTGGCAATTATTAATTGTTGCGGTTATTATTGTTTTGTTATTCGGCACAAAAAAATTACGTAATTTGGGTGGTGACTTAGGTTCAGCCGTGAAAGGTTTTAAAAATGCGATGACTGATAGTACCGCTAAAAAAGAAGAAGAAACCGCAGAAAACATTGTTGATAAGTCTACCATGGCTGACGAGAACATTAAAAAAGCTGATGAGAAAATGACGACAAAAGAAAAAGATCAGGCGTAATTTATGTTTGATATTGGTTTTTGGGAACTTTCATTGATAGTGATAATTGGTTTAATCGTTTTAGGGCCGGAACGTTTACCCGTTGCTATTAGAACCGTACGAGGTTGGATAAGTGGTGTACGTAAGTTCAGTGAAAGCGTAAAAACTGAGCTTACTGAAGAATTACGTATTCAAGAGCTGCATGCTAATTTAAAAAAAGCAGAACAAGCAGATATGAAAAACTTATCGCCTGAAATTGCAGAGTCTTTAAAAACGTTACAAGAAGCCGCTGAAATGGTTAATCGTCCTTATCAACTTGATAAAAATAAAGAATCTGAAAATAGTTCTCCAGAAAATACTGTGCCAGAAAACATCGAAAAGAATGATCAGGTGACAAAAGAGACAGAAGTCACTGCTAACCTTTCATCTTTATCTTCATTAGCAAATAAAAAGTAATACGCATGAACTCTTCAGCAAGTAGCTACACTTTATTTGATCATTTACTCGAATTACGCAGCCGATTATTGAACGTTGTAGTGGGAGTATTGGTTGTTTTTTTAGGTTTGTTCTATTTCGCTAATGAAATTTATGAATATGTTTCCAAACCCTTAATGGAAACTTTACCAGAAGGTGGGCAAATGATTGCAACAGATGTTGCTTCATCGTTCTTCGCGCCTTTTAAATTGACCATGGTACTGTCTATTTTTATTGCTATGCCTTTTATTCTTTATCAAATTTGGGCTTTCATTGCCCCCGGACTATATAAGAATGAAAAACGCTTAGTTATCCCGCTGATGTTTGGCAGTACTTTATTATTTTATGGTGGAATTGCTTTTGTGTATTATGTTGTTTTTCCGATAATATTTGCATTTTTTACCTCTGTAGCACCAGAAGGGGTAAATATTGCTACCGACATTACCAGTTATCTAGATTTTGTTCTAAAATTATTTTTTGCTTTTGGCATTGTTTTTGAAATACCCATTGTTATTATTCTATTGTGTTGGACGGGTTTTACGGATCCTGACAGCCTAAGGGCAAAAAGACCCTATGTGGTTGTTGGTGCTTTTGTGGTCGGTATGTTATTAACACCACCCGATATTATTTCGCAAACTTTGTTAGCAGTACCTATGTTGTTATTGTTTGAATTAGGCGTATTCATAGCTGCGATATATCAGAAAAAAAACGACTCAGAAGAAACTTAGTTTGATGAAATTGGATAGCTAATGATAGATATTGGCGTTAATTTAACAAATGCGCGTTTTGACAAAGACCGTGATGCCTTAATTGTGCGCGCTAAGTCTGCGGGAATTAAGGCTATGTTGGTAACAGGAACAAATATTTTTGAAAGCCATAAAGCGGCGTTATTATCTGAACAGTATCCTGATTATCTTTATTCTACAGCCGGCGTTCACCCACACGATGCTGACAATGTTAGTGACACCTACCTAGAAGAAATTAGGGCCTTAGCGAAAAATAAAGCCGTAAAAGCGATTGGTGAATGTGGCTTAGACTTTAACCGTAATTTTTCTGCTCCCAAGCAACAAGAAAAAGTATTTGCTGAGCAAGTTGCTTTAGCAGCAGAGCTTCAACTTCCGCTTTTTCTTCATCAGCGCGATGCTTTTTCTGCATGGTTTCAATTACTCTCACCTTATCTAGACTCTGTTCCTGCCATGGTCTCTCATTGTTTTACTGGCAATGGTGATGAATTAAATCGATGTTTATCGGCAGGTATGTATATAGGCATTACTGGTTGGGTATGTGACGAACGTCGTGGAAAGTCATTACAAGCGCTTATTCCATCGATCCCTCTCAGTCGTTTAATGATTGAAACAGATGCGCCATATTTGACGCCTAGAACCATTAGACCTAAACCAAAAAGTAGCCGAAATGAACCAAGTTACTTACCTCATGTCATAGAAAAAGTTGCTCAATTGTACCAATGCAGTATCGACGAGGTTATTAAGGCCAGCAGTGAAAATGCTCGAAAAGTTTTCAACTTAGGCGAGCCAAAATGACTATACGACTGAATCGCTTAATAACACCTCTTTTTATTATCCCCTTTTTATCTGCTGTGTTAGCTTTGATAAACGTCGTGTTGCAATTCTCATGGATAGCCTTATCGATATTTATACTGACATTTATCACGTTGTCGCTAAACCTCCAACAGCACAAGCAAGTTACAAATCATGATATCGACAGTACTGAAAATCAGCCTGCGGAAGAACATCACGAATTAGAAAGTAAAGTACAAGAACGTACGTTAGAACTCAATATAGCGTTGCAAGAGCTTGAAGAAATGAATAAAGAACTTCAAGAAAAAAATACCCTAGATGACCTAACGGGTTTATATAATCGCCGCTTTTACGATCAAAAAATTCTTGCTGAATATCGACGAAGTCGCCGTAATTTAACCCCGTTAAGTTTAGTCGTTATTGATGTAGATCATTTCAAAAAAGTAAATGATAAATATGGTCATTTAGCGGGTGATGAATGTTTAGTAGCTGTTTCTACTTGTATTAAACAATGTTTACGACGCAGTGCAGATATTAGCTGTCGTTATGGTGGTGAAGAGTTTTGCTTAATATTACCCGAAACCGATAGTAAAGGTGCGCTAGCGTTTGCTGAGGAATTAAGAGAAAGTATTGCTAATTGTCAAATCAACTACAATAACACCATCATAAAGTTAACCATTAGTTGTGGTATTAGCACCTATTTACAACAAAAAAATGTACAACTAGAGCACTTATTTACAGCGGCTGATAAGGCCTTGTATCAAGCTAAAAATAATGGTCGCAATCAAGTAAAGCAACAAGATTTTGCAGGAATAAGTACAACGTAAATTTTTGCTAACCTACACACTTATTTAACTATTTAGGAATATGGCTATGAGTAATGCCTTTGGACAATTTCCCGCCCGTCGAATGCGTCGAATGCGCCGCGATGACTTTTCGCGTCGTTTAATGTCAGAAAACCAATTAACGGTTAACGATCTTATTTATCCAGTTTTTGTACTTGAGGGTGAAAATCAGCGAGAAACCATTGACTCTATGCCAGGCGTTGAACGTAAAAGCATTGATTTATTATTGGAAGAGGCACAAGAGCTCGTTGATTTAGGTATACCAGCTATTGCTATTTTCCCTGTCACCCCTGCTAATAAAAAGTCATTGATGGCTGAAGAATCTTATAACCCTGAGGGATTAGCTCAACGCACTGTTCGTGCTTTAAAAGCTAATTTTCCTGAATTAGGGGTAATAACCGATGTTGCTCTTGACCCATTCACGACTCATGGCCAAGACGGTATTCTTGGTAAAAAGGGTAAAGATGAAGGTTATGTATTAAATGATATGACTAAAGAAATTTTAGTGAAACAGGCATTATCACATGCACAAGCGGGTGCAGATGTTGTTGCTCCTTCAGATATGATGGACGGCCGTGTAGGTGCTATTCGTGAAGAGTTAGAAAATAAAGGTTTTGTAAATACGCGTATTTTGGCTTATTCAGCGAAATATGCCTCTAACTATTATGGTCCTTTTCGTGATGCTGTTGGCTCTGCCAGTAATATTCAAGGGGGCAACAAGTATTCATATCAAATGGACCCTGCAAACAGCGACGAAGCTTTACATGAAGTGGCTCAAGATATTGCCGAAGGTGCTGATATGGTCATGGTAAAACCGGGCATGCCTTATTTGGATATTGTCCGCCGTGTAAAAGATACCTTTCAAGTACCAACATATGCTTATCAAGTCAGTGGTGAATATGCCATGCATATGGCCGCTATTCAAAATGGCTGGTTAGCTGAAAAACCTTGTGTCATGGAAGGATTATTAGCCTTTAAACGCGCAGGTGCGGATGGTATTTTAACTTATTTTGCCAAGAAAGTGGCTTACTGGTTGAAAGAGCAATAAATTTTTGAGTAAAAATATATAGGCAAACGACTTGTTCTAATGGCTAAGTCCTTTAGCTGATAGAATAAGTCGACTTATTTTTATAAAATCGAGTATTAATGCCCAGCTACAAACAGTCATTATTTTCACTTCATAGCGCGGTCTTTC
Organism: Colwellia sp. MB02u-14; assembly: GCF_014076915.1. Lineage (NCBI taxonomy): Bacteria > Pseudomonadati > Pseudomonadota > Gammaproteobacteria > Alteromonadales > Colwelliaceae > Colwellia > Colwellia sp. MB02u-14. The sequence goes on along the minus strand of NZ_JACGUX010000067.1, from coordinate 157,878 downwards.
TTTTTGCTATATCGGGTCTTTTTGCCAAATGGCTTAATATGCCTGCCAGTCATATTGTTTTCGGTCGTGCGGTCTTTGCTGCAGCGGCTATTGCCCTTTTTGTTTTATTCATTAAAAAGCAGTCATTAAAAGTAGAAAACTCACTATTGCTTCCGCTCGCCTTTACCGGTTTAGTGCTCGCTTTTCATTGGGGGAGTTTTTTTTATGCTATTCAAGTCTCAAGTGTTGCAATAGGTCTGATCACTTTTGCAAGCTTCCCTGTTTTTGTTAGTTTTTTAGAACCGTTGTTTTTCAAGGAAAAATTCCATTATCAGGCGCTAATACAAGCCTTATTGACTATTGTCGGTATCTTATTTATTTTACCATTGGGTCACTTAAGTGTTGGCGATATTAATGGCGTTATATGGGGAATGGCATCCGCACTTAGCTTTGCACTGCTAACATTATTGAACCGAAAATTTGTTGCTAAAATATCGGCTAAAAAAGTTGCGTTTTATCAGAATGGCTCGGCAACAATCTGCTTATTACCCTTAATGTTTTTGTATCCGATCACTATATCCTTTCAGCAGTTATCTGTTTTAATTATTTTAGGCGTCGTTTTTACCGCTGTTGCTCACACATTATTTAATCATTCATTAAAAGTTGTTAAAGCGCAAACAGCAAGTATTGCGGTAAGTTTAGAGCCTATATATGGTTCAATAGCAGCGTATTATCTTTTAGAAGAAAAAATAACGTTAATGATGGTCATTGGCGGAGGAATAGTAATTCTTACTAATGTTTGGGCAACTAGAACTAATCGTTAAGACTTATCGAGTGTTTCACAAAATATATTCAGTGATACGTTCACCTGTTTTAAATGAACGCTTTCTTGTAGAAGTTCGTCAGCAATAAGTGGATGTTGTGCAAGCCATGTTGTTGGCAAACATAAATTAATAATTTCACCCTCTTTATTTTTAATAATAGTTGTCTGATACTCGGGTAATGCATCATCTTTACGGCGTCGACAAAGAATAATGGCTAAGCGTAATATCACCAAAAGATAGCTCGCTTGTTGAAAGCTACCCCCTGTTTGACTCCTCAGCAGTTCAAGATCAATCTCACCTTTATGCAACAAGACTAAGGCGACTAATAACTGCCGTTCAACTTGATCAAAACCGGGTAAATCAGCATTTTTTAATATATAGGCACCATGTTGTTGGTGCTGTTTAAAGGCTAATAACAACCCAATCTCATGCAAGTCACCTGCTGCATTTAATATAGCTAAACTGTTATTCTCGTCTAATTCCCAAAAAACTTTATAGGTGTGAAACAAGCTTGTCGCTAGTTTGTTTATGCGTTTGGCGTGTTGGCTATCAATATGAAATTTCTCAGTAAGAGAATTAATGGTGTTTTGCCTGATATCAACGTCAGTATTTTCAGGGAGCATGCTATAAAGAAGACCTTCACGAAGCGCGCCACTTGATAGTTGAATTTTTTCAATGGAAAAACTTTCAACAAGTGCTATTAATATAGCGACACCACTGGCTATTACAGGGGAACGATCCCGGGTAAGCCCATCAATTTTAATCTTACTCATCGTTTTACATTCAATTAATTGTTGTTGAATCGTTTGTAAAAAAAGTAAGTCAATTCCGGTTGTTTTATGGCTGTGCTGTTGAATTTCAGTAAGCGCTTGCATCGTACCTGAGCCACTTAATACTAACTTCCAGCCCGTGTTTTTAAAACGTGCAATGAAAGGTGCAATCGTTTTTTTTGCAGCAGAAATAGCGTGTGAAAAATTTTTAGTAGATAACCTATCATCAGAGAAGTAGCGGTTATTAAAGGTGACACAACCGATATTTAAGCTTTCAACTTGTTTGGTAATAAAACCGTCACCTAAAATAAGTTCAGTGCTTGCTCCACCAATATCAATAACAAAGCGTTGTTTAGCACCAAAGCTGGTATGTGCGACACCTAAATAAATATTCTCAGCTTCTTGTTTGCCACTGAGTAAGTTTATTTTATGGCCTAAGATTTTATTCGCTTGTGATAAAAAATTATCGCGATTTGCAGCAAGACGTAATGTTGCTGTAGCAACGATACGAATATTTTCTTGGGGAATATCTTGTAGGCGTTCAGCAAAGAAACTTAAGCATTCAAGCCCACGGGCAATAGCGGTTTCGCTAAGTTGATTATGTGAATTTAAACCGGAGGCTAAACGTACTTTCCGCTTAACTTTGTCGACTACCTGAATACTGTTGGCCAGTTGTCGGGTGATCAGCATATGAAAGCTGTTTGAACCTAAGTCGATCACCGCATAAAGAGGCGTTGAAATCTCAGTATGGGTGACCGTCATTTTATGCTAGTACCGACGCTGGTTGTTACCACCGGATCTGCCACGATTTTGCCCACCATTTTGAGGCTTATGGCGACGAGGACGAGGCTTAGGGGTAGGAAAGTCAGTTAATAAAGCATCTGGATTATATTTACTTACTGGTAAGGCATGTTCAATATAAGTTTCGATAGGAGGCAAGTTAAAAACATAACCTTCACACGCAAAACTAATAGCGTGTCCAGTTGCGCCTGCGCGGCCAGTTCGGCCTATACGGTGTACATAATCTTCACAATCATCAGGTAAATCATAATTAAAGACATGACTAACACTAGGAATATGTAAGCCACGAGCAGCAACATCAGTGGCAACAAGAATGTCTAATTCTCCAGCACTGAATTGCTCAAGAATTTTTAAACGTTTCTTTTGTGGCACATCGCCAGTTAATAAACCAACACGGATTTTGTCTATTTCTAAATGTGAATAGACCTTTTCACAAACATGTTTGGTATTGGCAAAGATGATTGCTTTTTCAGGCCATTCTTCTTCAATTAATGTTTGCAATAATGCCATTTTATCTTCATTGGAAGGATAAAATAATTCTTCAGAAATACGGGTGTTTGTTTTTTGTTCTGGTGCAATTTCAACACTTTCTGGCTCATTCATGTGTTCAAATGCGAGTTCTTTAACACGAAAAGATAAAGTCGCTGAGAACAACATACTTAAACGTGCTGTTGCAGCAGGCATGCGATTAAACATATATCGTATGTCTTTAATAAAACCTAAATCAAACATACGATCGGCTTCATCAAGCACAACAACTTCAATGTTATTAAGGTTATAAATGCCTTGCTTCATGTAATCAAGTAAACGACCACAGGTACCAATTAGAATGTCAACGCCAGCTTCAAGCTCTAAACGTTGGCTTTCATAGCCTTCACCACCATAAACTACGCCTAAACGTAATCCGGTGCTTTTTGCCATCTCTTTCGCATCACGATGAATTTGTACAGCTAATTCACGCGTTGGTGCCATGATCAAAGCACGGGGTTGATTATGCTTAGGATCTGGTTTTTGTAATAAGTGATGAAAGGTTGCAGCTAAAAAGGCGATTGTTTTACCTTCGCCTGTTTGTGCTTGGCCTGCAATATCAGTACCTTTCAATAAAATGGGCAACGATTGCTCTTGTATCGAAGTGCAATACTCAAAGCCCATGGCGTCAAGACCGGCGACAACTTTTGTGTCGAGGTTAAGTTCTGAGAACTTAGTTTCAGTTAAGTGTGTTTTATTCATGCGCACAGCTTAACAGGTTATATAGTTAATAAAAAACGGTATCGAGCAAATGTATTCATAAATAATAAATTAATGTTATAAATAGCTAACAGTTATAAGATCAAAGTTGGTAATTCATTATGATGGCGTTATAATCGTCAGCAATTGGCAAAATGCCACACTTTAACGGAGATACACATGAGCGATAAAATTGTTCAGTTAACAGATGACAGTTTCGATACTGACGTAATTACCGCCTCAGGCCTTATATTAGTAGACTTTTGGGCTGAGTGGTGTGGTCCTTGTAAAATGATTGCACCTTTATTGAATGACATAGCAGAAGAATATGCTGGTCAAGTAACGGTTGGTAAATTAAATATTGACCAAAACTCTGCAACACCACCTAAATACGGTATTCGTGGTATTCCTACGTTGTTATTATTTAAAGATGGTGTTGTTGCTGATACTAAAGTTGGCGCATTATCTAAAACTCAATTAAAAGAGTTTATTGATAACAATTTATAATTTAGATAAAAGGTTCGTATTTACGAACCTTTTTTGTATATTTACGTTAATAATTAAGAAGAAAGCTAACAGATCAAATTTTGATCCTTTACCTGATTAAAATTTAGTGCTAAATTTAGCTTTCTAATGAACTACATTTCAAACCAAACTCCAATTTCAATGATGCCAACAGGCAAACTCACTTCAACATAAATAGTTAAAGAACCCCACTATGAACCTGATCGAACTTAAAGAAAAACCAATAAGCGAACTTGTTGAGCTTGCCACATCCATGAAGCTTGATAATTTAGGCCGAAACCGTAAACAAGACATTATTTTTGCTATATTAAATGCCCATGCAGAAGGTGATAATGACATTTTCGGTGGCGGTGTTTTAGAAATTTTACAAGACGGCTTTGGTTTTTTACGTTCTTCAGATTCTTCGTATTTGGCAGGGCCTGATGATATCTATGTTTCACCGAGTCAAATTCGCCGTTTTAGTATGCGTACCGGTGATACTATTCATGGAAAAATCCGCCCACCTAAAAAAGGTGAGCGTTACTTTGCCTTATTAAAAGTTGCTGAAGTTAATTTTGACAAGCCTGAAAATGTTCGCAATAAAATATTATTTGAAAATTTAACCCCTATTCATCCTGATGAGCGTTTGATCATGGAACGTGGTAATGGTTCAACTGAAGATATTACCGCACGTGTTTTAGATTTAGCTTCTCCCATTGGTAAAGGGCAACGTGGTTTAATTGTTGCTCCACCAAAGGCAGGTAAAACGTTATTATTACAAAATATTGCGCAAAGTATTGCTCATAACCATCCTGATGCCGAGTTAATGGTATTACTTATTGATGAGCGTCCTGAAGAAGTAACAGAGATGCAGCGCTTGGTAAAAGGTGAAGTTATTGCATCAACCTTTGACGAACCCGCTAATCGTCATGTACAAGTAGCTGAAATGGTTATTGAGAAGGCGAAACGTTTAGTAGAACATAAAAAAGATGTTGTTATTTTACTTGATTCAATTACACGTTTAGCTCGAGCTTATAATACTGTTATTCCATCATCAGGTAAGATCCTAACGGGTGGTGTTGATGCTAATGCTTTACATCGTCCAAAACGTTTTTTTGGTGCAGCACGTAATATTGAACACGGTGGCAGCTTAACGATTATCGCAACCGCGCTAGTAGAAACAGGTTCTAAGATGGACGAAGTTATTTACGAAGAATTTAAAGGTACCGGTAACATGGAATTACACCTTTCTCGTAAAGTGTCTGAAAAACGTGTTTTCCCTGCTATCAACATTAACCGCAGTGGTACGCGTCGCGAAGAATTGATCACTAAGCCTGCAGAATTACAGAAAATGTGGATTTTACGTAAAATTGTTCATGAAATGGATGAAGTTGGTGCTATTGAGTTTCTTATCGATAAATTAGCAATGACTAAAACCAATAACGAATTTTTTGATTCTATGAAACGTAAATAGTTTATTGGTCGCTCACTCACATACGTGTGATGGCGATATATCGTACATCTTGTACATAAACGCCAGCGTTAGCAATAACTTCTGGCGTTTTTTATTAGAAAATCAAGCCAAATTATTAAGCGGGTAAGTGATTAAAGTTTATGAAATATAGTGACTTAAGAGACTTTATAAAACAGCTAGAAAAAGTAGGCCAGCTCAAACGTATTTCTCAACCTATTTCTACTGATTTAACCATGACCGAAATTAGCGATCGTACTCTACGCGCTGAAGGTCCAGCATTATTATTTGAAAATCCTGTTGATAAAAACGGTGTACCACATGGTATGCCTGTTTTAACTAATTTGTTCGGTACACCTGATCGTGTCGCACTTGCCATGGGGCAGCCAGATGTGCATGCGCTGCGTGACGTGGGTAAACTACTTGCGATGTTAAAAGAGCCTGAGCCCCCTAAAGGTTTTCGTGATGCAATTAGTAAAATTCCGGTCTATAAGCAAGTACTTAACATGCCGGTAAAAATGATTAAAAAACCGTTGTGCCAACAAGAGGTCATTTCGGGTGATGACGTAGATTTAACAAAATTACCTATTCAAAAATGTTGGCCAGGAGATGTGGCACCATTAATTACTTGGGGTTTAACGGTTACACGTGGTCCTCATAAAGAACGTCAAAATTTAGGTATTTATCGTCAGCAATTAATCAGTAAAAATAAAATCATTATGCGTTGGTTATCACATCGTGGTGGCGCATTAGATTTTCAAGAATTTAAACAAACAAACCCCGGTGAAAAATATCCTATATCTGTTGCTTTAGGGGCTGATCCCGCCACTATATTAGGCGCGGTAACGCCTGTGCCTGATACCTTGTCAGAGTATGCTTTTGCGGGTTTATTACGTGGTGCAAAAACCGAAGTAGCCAAATGTATTAGCAACGATTTAGAAGTACCAGCGACGGCTGAGATTATTTTAGAGGGCTATTTAGACCCCACAGAAGTGGCTCCAGAAGGACCATATGGGGATCACACTGGCTATTATAACGAAGTTGATAACTTCCCAGTAATGACGGTAACGCATATTACACATCGCAAAGATCCTATTTATCACAGTACTTACACGGGACGTCCGCCTGATGAACCTGCAATTCTAGGCGTGGCATTGAACGAAGTTTTTGTTCCTATTTTGCAAAAACAATTTCCTGAAATTCAAGATTTTTATTTACCACCAGAGGGTTGCTCATATCGCTTAGCCATTGTCACGATTAAAAAGCAATATGCGGGTCATGCAAAACGGGTAATGATGGGCGTTTGGTCATTCTTACGTCAATTTATGTATACTAAGTTTGTTATTGTTTGTGATGATGATATTAATGCGCGTGATTGGAAAGATGTAATTTGGGCAATGACTACACGAATGGATCCAAGTCGTGATACGGTATTAATTGAAAACACGCCAATCGACTACCTAGATTTTGCATCTCCAGTTTCTGGCTTAGGCTCAAAAATGGGACTGGATGCAACAAACAAATGGCCTGGTGAAACAAATCGGGAATGGGGTGAGCCTATTGTGATGACTGAAAAAATTAAAACTGACGTTGATAATATTTGGGATGAACTCAATATTTTTCCAACCTCCGATGAAAAAAATTAATAATGGCTATCTTGAACAAGTTTCAAGAACTAAAAAATGAAAGGTTTAAATAAATGAATAAAATTACGTGTCAGGTAGAGTCATTAACATCACTGACAGAGTTTGTTTATAAGGCGCTATTAAAGCCAAGTGAGCAAGTCGATTTTCAAGCAGGACAATATTTGAATTTTGTGTTGAGTGACGATGATAAACGTCCGTTCTCTATTGCTAGTGCGCCTGATGCCGTATTAATTGAATTACAAATCGGTGCTTCTGGCGCTGACAGTTATCCAATGCAAGTTATTGAGCATATCAAAGCAAACAATACAGTAACCATTGAAATGCCTCTAGGTAATGCACAACTTCGCAGCGAAAGTGAACGTCCGCTATTATTATTGGCCGGAGGCACAGGGTTCTCTTATATAAAATCAATGTATGAACTTTTAGCTGCGCAAAAGTCATCACGAAAAGTTGTGGTATATTGGGGCTTACGTGATCAAAGTGCTTGTTATGAGCTTGAAAAAACAGCTAAAATCATTTCAAGTTTAGAAAATGGTGCTTTTCATCCGGTTGTAGAGAATCCAGATGACAATTGGCAAGGGCAAGTTGGTATGGTTCACCACGTTGTGATGCAGGATATTCATAATTTAGGCGATTATGATATTTACCTAGCAGGTCGTTTTGACATGGTGGGAGCGGTTCGCACTGACTTTTTAGCGAAAGGCGCTTTAGTTGAACATATGTTTGCTGATGCTTTCGCCTACATTTAATGTAAAATAACATGTTCACGTAAATAAGCCCAAAAAAGCTATCACTATGATGGCTTTTATTATTTAAGAGTAAAATTAATGAGTAAAAATACCGAAGGTCAAGTATTGAAAAATATGGCGACAGATATAGGGCGAGGTCAGATTAAAGATAACTTCTTTGCTGCTATTGTTACCTCTAAAGTTTATAAACTGCAGGTGGTGCAGGCTAAAAAAGGTAAAGGGTCATTCAAACGTAGCAGCAAACATCAAGGTAGAGAACCTTATTTAATCAATGCTTAGTACGTTAGCATTGATTAAATAAGGCTTTTAAAATTTACTGGCAGTTCAGCTAAAGGGTAAACCTGAGACGAACAATAGCGAAGAAATAACGATTATTTCTTCGCTATTTTTTTTACATCTAAAGGGTCAATAAAAAAACCGTGACTCGCCAACCAACTGACTGCGTCTTCAGTATGAGTAAACACTTGCCGTTCATAAAATGCGTCGGTGTGAGGTATTAGCCTTTCCAGTTGCATTTCTTTGGCGGCACTTGGGGTATAAATATGACAATCTTTGATACAACCATTAGCCTTAAACCATTTACAATGTGCTTCAATATGTTTATCTATTTCAGGAACACCTAGTTCCCAGTCTTCAAATAAAGAAATAATAGCCCAGTTATGTCCTTTTAAAGGGGTCGTCTTAGCTTGAAATTCTTTAACATATGCAATTGCAGCTTCTTCATTCCAGCAACTAGAAAACCACTGGACAACAATGTTTTCATGAACTTCAATTTTCCATTCACCGTGTATATGAAATATAACGTACCTCTCTTATGCTTTAATATAGAATGATTAATATAAAAAACCTTTAATTAAGAGTGTTTAATATACTCTTTGGACTAGCGACAAATATTTTATAGGGCAACGGCTCTTCTAGTAGGCTTTCGTCGACATCAAATTCAATAAAACCGCTATGCGTAAAAAAGTTGACTAGTTCATCTGATGATACTTTTATATTTGGTAAATCAACAGCTTGATAATAATTTTTAATGATTTCATCTTCACATTCATCCGCATCAAGAAATTGGTGCATTGGCATGCTTAATACCGTAATAGATTGCGCTTTCTCATGGTGCTTAACAATCTCTTTAAGTAAGTATTGGCCTACTGCTTGTTTTCGGTATTGGGGAAGAACACTGATCGCTTCAAGTAATATATGTGTTTTAGCTTTTTTAGTGTCATAAATAATGCTGAGTTGGTCACATAAATCTTGTGTAAGGTTTTGGCCTTTAAAATAAAGGTTTAATGGAATTTCCCAATCAGTATCTTCATTCGCTAATAACGTATAAGTGCCTAAAGCGTCACGGTGCTTATTGATTGTTATCAGTTCAATTTCAGCTTTAGCGATAATGTCGCCATTGTCATTTTTTACATTAATTTCTTGGCAAAGCTGCCAATCAAAAGCACCTGCAATCTCAGGTTTTTTAAAGTCGATTGTTAAATTCATTTTTCTTGATTTCCATTATTTATAGCTAGGGCATTATTGTTGAGGTTGTCTGCTTGAGCGACTATCTTGTTCAATACTTGGTTGGCTTTTTTATATTCACCCTGTAGTTCTAATACGTGAGAAAAAGTCAGTAAATCAATGCTGTCGTATTGCTTATCTTCCAGATTCACTAAGCTATTAAAGGCTTTTTCTGCCATGGGAAGTTGCTGAGCTTTAGCCGCTAAATTGGCTAAGCAGCTCAACCATTTTCCACTATGGGGATCATGGTGTAAGTGTTTTTGTACGGCACTCATTAACTCATCAGTAGCAGAAATAGGTAACTGACGAATTTTTTGTAAAAACGCATCATCTACGCCCTTTTTAATAACCGGTAATAATATTTTGTTGAGTGGTTCAGTTATTTTATGCTCAGCTAATACTTGGCAATAAGCCAATAGTATTGACTCACGTTGTTTTAATTTACGTGCGAGCTTTTGCCACATTTGTGCAAGCGAGTCGTTGCTTTCTTGGCGTATTGTGTCACTAAAAGCACCATAAAAGGCAATAACTTCCCATTGTGCTATTTTTTCATCAGTAATGGTTTTTTGTTTTCGGGCTGAAACCAACTGCTCAATAACATAATTAAAACGTTGTTCATGCAAACTTAATTCAATTTCTAAACTTAATAAACGTGCGTCATGCCCAATGTGTTTATGGTGCTCATCAATAATGGTGCGTGCTTGTGTAAAATCTTCTTGTAGCATCAACAATTTAATCGTCACTAATATTGATTCTAAGCCTGAGGTTTTAACCGTGTGATCTTCTTGTGCTAATAAGCTTAAATAATGAGTAGTGTTCGAGCGTAATGATTGTTTTGATGACGCCGCGGCCGCCATTAAATAAGCAGTACGAGTAAACATCGATGGTTCAGCAGCTTTAGCTAACAAATGTTCAGCTTGCTGGTGATCATCAAGAATAAAAGCAGCAATACCGCGATTGAAATCTTTTAAGGCACGGCGACGATTAGCAAAAGCAATTTTGTTCCAGGTGTTAAAACTAAAACGAGAAATAGTACCAAATATTTTGAGTAGAAAGATGAGAGAAATAAATAAGAGCGTTAACATAATACAAGCACTAACAATCGTTAATTCTATAATTTTATCGCCCATAGAAATTAAAATGTAACCTTTTTCGCTTATTGCCGGGCTTAAAGCCATAACAACAAAAAAAGTTAACATTAAGAAGATCCATAATATTATTCGTTTCATTATACGGCCTCACTTGAACTTTTACGCTGATCTTTTAGCTTAGGATCAAGTTTGACTTCAGGTGTTCTATCTTCAGGTTCTAAAATATTATTTTCTTGGTTCAATTTATCAATAATAGGCTTTAAAGGTTTATCAGCCATCACTTGTCGAAGTGCCTTGAGAGATGAAAGAGTTGATGGGAAGTCGAAAGTTACGATTTCACTTTTTAGCTGTTCAATACCTTTAGAGAAATTTATATTTTCTATCTCATCCATGTCAAAATATTGCTCCAACCAGAGCTTTACATCGTTTAAGGTTTGATTATATATTTTTTGTTTGCCTTCACTGGCTGACCATTGTACTAATTGTAACTTTAGGCTCAGGTTTTCACGCAAATTTTGTTGGAATTGCGGTGACAAAATGGCTTCCTTTGTCCCACTTCTATCGCTTATCTTGAAAAAACTATCTGCAAAATATTGCCATGTTTTATCTAAATTTACTTTCCAGTCCACGATATCTTCTGACAAATTCAATTCGACTCGTGTTACAAAATCTTTTGGTATGCGTTCAGATTTAACCGGTAAGTTTTTAAGCTGCTTATTCATCGCCATTAAGGTCAAAACGGTATCTTCGTTATCTATAGTCGGCATTAATTTTAATTGTGCAATGTCTTCACGAATCAATTGACGAATAGGTAATAAAGAAGGGTCGTCGAGTTCTTTTAAACGCATATCCGCATCTTGCAACAAACCAATCGCTGCGCTTGTATCATGCTGAAGCCAGATAGTGCGCGTGGCAATACGAATAAGGTATTCTGCTTCGTGTAACAACCAATCACTCGGCTGATTTTGTGATAACCGTTCAACAGTCTTTTCAAGTTGAGTCATTTTAACTTGGCTGTCGGCACTTATTTTTGCGATATCCTTGGTGAAGCGATTGGAGAATTCTGCTTGTTGTTGATCGAGTAATTGCTTAAATTTCTGTTCAATACCGGCTAAGTTTTGCTGTGTTTTTTGCTCGCTATTGGCCAAGATTTGCTGGGTTTGTTTCAACACATTTTCTTTGATACCCGCTTGTTTTTGCATACCCCAATAATATAAACCACCGACACCAGCACTTGCCGCTAATGCTATGATTAAGGAAAGCACAGCGGTCTTAGATAATTTTTGTATATTTGTAGTAGAATTTTTCTTTGGTAAAGGAGTAGACACTTTTTCAGGCGATTTCATTGTTGATTTTTTCTCGTTGGCTGGCGCTTTATTTTTATTCGTTACAGATTGTTGCTTCTCATCACTCGGAGATTTTTCAGGTGTAGGGGGGAGTGAAATAGAGGTTGAAAAACCTTGCTCAGACTTTTTTTCTTCTGACGTTTTTGACTCATCTTGTTTTTTATCAGTCATTATTTTTTCCATGTAAATTGATAGCGCTAAGAATAGCTTGGTCATTAGCACCATTTGCATTAACAATGTTGAGTAAGCCTAATTGCTTTGCTCGTTCTGCAATACGTACACTCGCTACAATCCATAAACAGCTGTTCTTCCAGTCACTGTCTGAATTGTTTATTAAGTGTATTATGCTTTCTAGTAAAGCGTTACTGGTAATCACAATACAATTAATCTGCTGGTTTTTCCATTGTTCAACGGGGTCTTGTGTTAACGCAAGCCAAATTTTTTTATAACTTTCTAAATAATGAACGTTTGCTCCGCGCATACTCAGTTCCTGGGCGAGATGTTCTCGTCCACCGTCACCACGAATAATAATAACATTTTGACCATTGATGTTTTTTTTATCGAGTTCATCAAGCGTTAACAAACCCTCACTGGTATGATAATCAGGAGATATAGCGTTAACACCAAAGCGTTTTAAGGCTGCCTTTGTCGCATTACCTACCGCAATAATAGTTTTTTGTTGCCAATAAGATAAGTCAAAAGTGCGATGCGCAAACTCTACTGCAGCTACGCTCACGAAAATAAGCGTGGCATGTGGATATTGTTCAATGAGTTTTTGAATAGTCGTTTTGCTAGCAAGCGTTTGATAATCAAAAAATGGTTGGCACCAACTTTTTATGCCGATACTTTTTAGCTGTTGTGCTAAAGCACGCCCTGATTTTTCAGGGCGTGTAATCAAAACCTGTATATTACTTCTGTTCAGCATATACCTGACGCAATATTTTATCAGCGCCTTTTTCAAGTAATTGATCAGCTAGTGTATTGCCTATTTTTTCTGCATTATCAATTGAGCCACTAATTTCACTGGTTAATATTTCACTACCGTCGGTTGCGCCAACTAAGCCACGTAAATATATTTCGCCATTTTCCTTAATAATCGCGTAACTACCAATTGGCACCTGACAACCACCTTCTAAAGCGCGGTTCATTGCGCGTTCGGCTAACACCCGAATACGGGTGGTTTCACAACCTAATGGTGCGAGCAAAGCTTTAAGTGTTGAATCGTTCGTTCTACACTCAATGCCAACAGCGCCTTGTCCATTGGCAGGAAGCATGACTTCGGGTGCAATGAACTCTTGAATTCGCTCAGGCATCTCTAAACGTATTAAGCCAGCAGCCGCAAGAATAATTGCGTCATACTCACCGCTATCCAGTTTTTTCAAACGGGTATTTACGTTACCGCGCAAATCGCGAATGTCTAAATCTGGGCGCAGGGCTTTAATTTGACATTGACGACGTAAACTTGAGGTACCCACAACAGCACCTTGTGGCAGTTCAGCTAAGCTTTTTATAGTGTTCGATACAAATGCATCACGGGGATCTTCACGCGGACAAATAACTTCTAACCCTAAGCCTTCTGGGAATTCTACGGGTACATCTTTCATCGAGTGCACCGCGATGTCGGCGCGACCTTCTAATATGGCAACTTCAAGTTCCTTAACAAACAGTCCTTTGCCACCTACTTTAGCTAAAGGGGTATCTAAAATAATATCACCTTTGGTGGTCATAGGAACAAGTTCAACAGTAATACCGGGATGAAAATGCTCTAATTGTGTTTTTACATATTCTGCTTGCCATAAAGCGAGTGCGCTCTTACGTGTGGCAATGCGTACAGTTGTAGTGCTCATTCAAATTATCCTGCGCTAATGGTTATTTCGGTATCAGCCTGAATGCTAATGGCTTTTGATAAAAATTGCCAAAGCTCGCCACCACCACGTTTATCTGTCCATTGGCTATTCTCAAACTGAAAATGATGGCCATTAAATTTAGTTGCCACCCATATTTCATGCAAGGGTGCTTGTTTGTTAATGATGACTTTACTGTTATTTTTAAAGGTAAGCGTTAGCATGCCGCCAACCCCTTCATAATCAATGTCGGTACCACAATCTTCAACGGCCTCCTCTATTAGAAGAATAATTTCATCGGCAAGTAAATTGTATTGGCTGTCGTTCATTAATGCTTCCTTTTCTAGCGCAATGAAATTTATTCATCTTTGCTAGCTATTTGTTGGTCATGAGATTATAAAACGTCTATCATGAGAAAAAAATCGAATAAATCAAGTATGCGTAAACAAAATTCAATTATTTTAGCGTTTTTTATTATATCAGTGCTTTTAAGTGGATGTGGAATTAAAGGTCCACTAACGCAAAAATCTGTGCAAGAAAAAACTAACAACGCTAAAACTGAGCAGAAACAAAATTCATCAGCAGGATTATTGCAGGAAAACTAACCGTGGATTTTTTCAATTACAAAAACACTTCACTTTATGCTGAAGATTGTGCCGTAACTAAGCTTGCTAAACAACATGGTACGCCGTTATATATATATTCGCGTGCGACGATTGAACGTCATTGGCATGCCTTTGACCAAGCCGCTGGTGATAAACCCCACATAGTTTGCTATGCAGTGAAAGCCAATAGCAATATTGCTGTGTTGAATGTAATGGCACGTTTAGGCAGCGGTTTTGATATTGTATCCCAAGGTGAACTTGCTCGAGTGCTACAAGCGGGGGGCGATGCCGGTAAAGTTGTATTTTCAGGTGTTGGTAAAAAATCAAATGAGATTGCTTTTGCTTTAGAAAAGGGCATTTACTGCTTCAATGTTGAGTCAGCCGCAGAGCTCTCGCGTATTCAGCAGGTAGCAGAGCGAATGAAGCTCATTGCTCCCATTTCTTTAAGAGTTAACCCTGATGTTGATGCAGGTACCCATCCCTATATATCGACAGGCCTAAAAGAAAATAAATTTGGTATTAGTATTGATGACGCTTTTGAGTTGTATCAACACGCTAGCGGATTATCAAATATTGCTGTAAAGGGAATTGATTGCCACATTGGTTCGCAGTTAACTGAAGTACAACCTTTTTTAGATGCGCTTGACCGTGTTTTAGCGCTTGTTGATCGCCTTGTAGAAAAAAATATTATTTTATCGCATATTGATGTAGGTGGAGGTTTAGGGGTTTGTTATAACGACGAAACGCCACCACACCCAAACGAATATGCGAAAGCGATTGCAGAGAAATTAGCCGATCGTGATATTACGCTGATTTATGAACCCGGTCGTGCCATTATGGCTAATGCAGGCATATTGGTCACTGAAGTTGAATTGCTAAAAACTAATCAGGACCGACATTTTGCTATTGTTGATGCTGCGATGAATGATTTAATTCGTCCATCACTTTATCAGGCCTGGCAAGCTATTATTGAGGTTGAGCAAAACAACATTGTTGAAAAACAAACATACGATATTGTTGGTCCTATTTGTGAAACCGGTGATTTTCTTGGTAAAGCTCGTGAATTAAGTATTGTGGCAGGCGATTTATTAGCGATTCGTTCATCAGGTGCTTATGGTTTTTCGATGAGCTCAAACTATAATAGTCGACCAAAAGCGGCAGAGATTATGGTCGATGGCGAAGAAAATCATTTGATCCGTGCTCGTGAAACAACAGAGCAATTGTGGCAAGGCGAGTCTTTGTTGCCACAATAAGTATAAAAATTTAATATGGGTAGTAAATGTTAGTTAATTTTTCAAAAATGCATGGTTTAGGTAATGACTTTTTAGTACTAGACAATGTTACACAAAATGTTTATTTGTCGAATGAACAAATAAAGCATTTAGCCGACCGAAATTTTGGTGTTGGCTTTGACCAAGTCTTAGTGGTTGAGCCGCCATACGACCCCGATTTAGATTTTCATTATCGTATTTTTAATGCGGATGGTAGTGAAGTTGGCCAGTGTGGTAATGGTGCACGTTGTTTTGCTAAATTTGTGCGTTTAAAAGGATTAACGAATAAAAATAAAATTAAGGTATCAACACAATCAGGTAAAATGACCCTATTTGTTGAGCGCGACGGTAATGTTTCAGTAAACATGCCAACCCCTAAATTTGAACCCAGCCAAATTCCTTTTACTGCTCAAAAAGTAGAAGGAACTTATATTTTGCGTAGCGACGAAGAAACAGTTTTATGTGGCGTTGTTTCTTTAGGTAACCCGCATTGTGTATTGACGGTTGATTCTGTTGTTGAGGCACCTGTGACTACATTGGGTAAAGCGTTATCAAACCATGAACGATTCCCTCAACAAGTTAATGTTGGCTTTATGGAAATTGTTTCCCCTGATTATATTAAACTACGCGTTTATGAGCGAGGCACGGCTGAAACGTTAGCCTGTGGTAGTGGTGCTTGTGCAGCGGTAGTTATTGGCCAAACACAAAATAAATTAGGTCGAGATGTTACGGTAGAATTACCGGGTGGCAAGTTAAAAGTCTATTGGAAAGGCCCTGGGAATTCGGTGAAAATGACGGGTCCTGCGGTACATGTTTTTGATGGACAATTAAATTTGTAATTAGCATAAAATTAGCTTACGTGACAACAACCCAAGAAGTAGAGAATTAATTTGAACGACTCAAACCCAATACAGTTAGATGAAGTAAGCTTAACAGATGATCTCATTGTTGATTACTTACACGACAACCCTGAATTCTTTAATCGTAATCCTGAGCTGATCAACAGCTTACGCTTATCTGACATTAACCGCGGTACAGTTTCATTAGTGCAAAGACAGCAAAGCCAGCAGCGTCAAAAAATTCATAGTCTAGAAGAAGAAATTACCCAATTAATGGCGATTGCTAATCAAAATGAACAGCTTTTTGCCTTATACAGTGATTTGTATTTACGTTTATTAGATTGCAGTTCGGCAAACGAATTACTGGATTGTTTGTATCAAGCAACAACAGAATTATTATCGTTATCAGGTTTAAAAGTATGGTTAAAAGAAAATACGGTTGTTGACCATGCCAGTATTGCTAAAAATGATTGTGCTGGGGTGATGCATAACCGCTTATCCAAAGATGACTATTATTTTGGCCGCTTACAAAAAAGTGAGCAAGAACTTATTTTTTCACAACACCAAGAAGGTTCTGTTGTCTTAATTAAGTTAAATCACCTCAATGATAGTCTTGGATTTATAGCGATAAGCAGTGCTGATGCAGACCATTTTGATCCGCGTATGGACACATTATTACTCAGCCAATTTAGAAAACTTGTGGCAAAACTTCTTTTTCAACAACTGTATAAATAACACAGTAGATGAAATTTTATCGTCGCTTAGCGCCTTTTCAAGCCATCAGTTTTGACCTTGATGATACCTTGTATAGTAATTATCCAGTCATGATGGCAACCGATGCAAAAATGGTTGCTTATTTTTCGACATTTTTTTTGTCAGCGAAAGCAAATATATATTGTGCACAAAACACTGTGTTTGATTATCTTTTTTGGTCTCCTTTTCGTCAACAAGCACTCAAAGAGAATCCTCAATTAGTTCATCATGTCGGTGATATGCGCTTTGTTACTTATATACTGGGTATGAAAGCGCTAGGGTTGACTGAAGATGCCGCTAAACAGGCAGCACAAAAAGCATTAGATTATTTTGTGCTACAACGCAGTGATTTTGTTGTTCCTAGTGGCGTTCATCAATTATTAACAGGTTTACAGAAAAAGTATCCTTTGGTGGCGATCAGTAATGGCAACGTTGATATGGATAAAATAGGTATTTCGCATTACTTTCAATATCGTTTTCATGCGGGGGATTTATCAACGACGTCTTTAAATAAAAATAAACAACTTCGACAAAAACCTTACGCTGATATGTTTGATGAGGCTTGTGAAAAACTATTAATTAAACCAGCACAATTATTACATGTCGGTGATTGTGGTCGCTCTGATATTCAAGGTGCGATCAATGCGGGTTGCCAAACAGCATGGATTTCTTGCTATGATGTTGGACAACCACTGACGGTTTTACCTAATATTGAGCTAGCTGATATTAGCGAACTACGCCACTTGTGATAATTTTGCCTATACTTTGCTTTCAATATAAATTTTCCACTTTTCTAAGGTTATTTTTCCGTTATGGACGTTTCTGAACTACTTGAGTCACTCAATGAAAAACAACGCGATGTTGTTGCCGCGCCACTACAAAATATGTTGGTATTAGCCGGCGCAGGTAGTGGTAAAACTCGAGTTTTAGTCCAGCGTATTGCTTGGTTAATGCAAGTTGAAAATGCTTCTTCTCATAGTATTTTAGCGGTTACCTTTACGAATAAAGCGGCTGCAGAAATGCGGGTACGGGTTGAAAAAACCGTTGAAGGCAATGTTCATGGCATGTGGGTAGGTACGTTCCATGGCTTAGCACACCGTTTACTTCGTATGCATTTTCAGGAAGCTAAATTACCACAAAATTTTCAAGTACTCGATTCTGATGATCAATTGCGTTTAGTCAAACGTATCGTGCGCTCGTTAGGGATTGACGAAAAACGTTGGCCGCCTAAGCAAATGCAGTGGTATATCAACGGAAAAAAAGATGAAGGTATTCGCCCACAACACATTGAAGTGTATGACGATCCGACCGAACAAACGTTTGTAAAAGTTTATCAAGGATATCAAGAAGCGTGTGACCGTGCGGGTTTAGTTGATTTTGCTGAATTATTACTTCGTGCGCATGAACTTTGGCTAAATAATCCCGTACTGCTTGCCCATTATCAGCAACGCTTTAAGCATATCTTAGTTGACGAGTTTCAAGATACCAATGCGATTCAATACGCGTGGTTAAATATTTTAGGCAACGCGTCAAGCAAGGTGATGATTGTTGGCGATGACGACCAATCAATCTACGGCTGGCGTGGAGCTAAAATTGAAAATATTCAGCGCTTTCTCAATGAATTCGATAATACACAAACAATACGTTTAGAGCAGAACTACCGTTCCACAGCGAATATTCTAAATGCGGCCAATAAACTTATTGCTAATAATAATAACCGTTTAGGGAAAAAATTGTGGACAGAAGATGAGGCTGGTGAAAAAATATCAATTTACACCGCATTCAATGAAATTGATGAAGCCCGCTTTATTGCCGGCCGTATTACTGACTGGCGTCAGGAAGGCAGCTTAGATGATGTTGCGATTTTATATCGTAGTAATGCACAGTCTCGCTTACTCGAGGAAGCGCTGTTACAGAGTCGTTTACCTTATCGAATTTATGGTGGGCAACGCTTCTTTGAACGCTTAGAAATTAAAGATGCCCTTGCTTATTTACGTTTACTGAATAACCGTGATGACGATGCTGCTTTTGAGCGTATTATTAATACACCAACCCGTGGTATAGGCAACACCAGCCTTTCATTAATTCGTGATGCAGCGCGCAGCTTAGAAATGACTCTATGGGAAGCCTGTCAATTCATGCTCAAAAATGATGAATTAAAAGGTCGCAGCGCTAAAGTAATTCAGAATTTTATCAGTGTTATTGACCAGCTTGAAGATGACTCTAGTCATTTAGATCTCGACCAGCAAGCCAACTACGTTATTCAACACAGTGGTTTGAAAGCGATGTACCAAGCTGAAAAAGGTGAACGTGCTGAAGCAAGAATAGAAAACTTAAATGAGCTCGTTACCGCTTGCCAAACGTTTGAAGCTGATCCTGAATTAATAGAAGAACAAACCAAGTTAACATCATTTTTAACACATGCAGCTCTCGAAGCTGGCGAGTCGCAAGCTGATGACTATGAACCTGCTGTGCAATTGATGACTATGCATTCAGCGAAAGGGCTAGAATTTCCATTAGTGTTTATTGCTGGTTTGGAGGAGGGTATGTTTCCTTCACAAAAATCAGTAGAAGAAATAGGACGCTTAGAAGAAGAGCGCCGTTTATGCTATGTAGGCATGACACGTGCGATGAATAAGCTATACTTGTGTCATGCTGAAAGTCGTCGACTCTATGGACAAGAAAAGTTTCATAAAGCCAGTCGTTTTTTACGCGAATTACCCCCTGAATGCACAGAGGAAATAAGGTTACAAAATCAAGTAACTCGCCCTTCAACTAAAGGGAAGTTTTCATCTACATTTACACTGGAAACATTTGAAAATACAGGCTTTAGCCTAGGACAATCTGTTGTTCATGCTAAATTTGGTGAGGGTGTGGTCTTGAATTATGAAGGTTCAGGAGCCCAAAGCCGTATTCAAGTTAATTTTACTGATTTAGGCAGTAAATGGCTCGTTGTCGCTTATGCTAATTTACAAGCTACCGTTTGATGTCAGATGAAAGTGATTATTTTCAGTTGATGTCATTATAATAAGAAGGTTAAAAAATATATGTCAATGCAATTACTCGTAGTAGAAGACAGTAAGCCTATTGCTCGTGTTATTAGGCAAATTGGCGAGGCATTAAATTACCAAGTCACTGTTGCGACCACGCTTGCCGAAGTGGAAAGTATTTTACAAGGTAATAATGATTTTTTTGCTGCAACAATTGATTACGCTTTACCTGATGCTCCTAATGGCGAGGCAATAGCATGTGTACTCTCACATGGTATTCCCAGTGTGGTGATGACAGGAAAAATGGATGAAACTACTCGACAGCAAATACTTGCTCAGCCCGTTGTTGACTATATCCCTAAAGAGAATAGCCAAGCTTTCCTTTATTTAAAACGTATTTTACATTGGCAAATAACGAACAGCAGCACAGGTATTCTTGTTGTTGATGATTCTTTAGCGGCACGAAATTATGTTTCTCAGCTCTTAAAACGCCGCAACTTTAATGTTTATTTAGCCAATGATGGTGTACAAGCGCTAGAACGCTTAAAGCAGCACAAAGACATTAAATTGGTGATCACCGATCTGGAAATGCCTATAATGGACGGTATCGAATTAACCAATGAAATCCGTAAAATTTATAGTCGTGATCAACTCGCTATTATCGGTATCTCTGGAGCAGACAACGGTATGCATTCGGCACGCTTTATTAAAAATGGTGCTGATGACTTTTTACGTAAACCTTTTTGCCCAGAAGAATTTTACTGTCGAATAACCCAAAATATTGAAAATTTAAACAATATTGAACAAATCCAAAAAGCAGCAAATGTAGACTATTTGACCGACTTACCTAACAGACGGGCTTTTTTCTCTAAAGCAGAACAACTGGTGCCTCAATATATTAAAAGAGATATGCCTTATTGTGTTGCTATGCTCGACATTGATTTTTTCAAAAAAATCAATGATAACTACGGAAATGACGCTGGCGATCATGTTTTAAAAGTACTGGCATTATATATGCGTAAACATCTGGGATCAGGTTTGCTGGCCCGCTTAGGTGGTGAAGAGTTTGCTGTCTTAATGTACGGTGCCGATGAGGATCACTTTTATACTAAATTAGACGATCTTCGTCGAGATATTTCTGTTTCCCAGCTAACTTTTGAAGAGCACCATATTGCCTTTAACATCAGTATAGGCTTAGTTTGTAATAGTACAGAGACGTTTGCTAAACAACTTAATCAAGCGGAAAGTGCTCTTTACAATGCTAAAGAAAATGGCCGTAATCAACTTAGCATTTTTGGTGTTGATGACTAGTTAATTCCATGAGGTTATTGTTTGTTAAATAACCTCAAAGCCCTAATGAATTTTAGGGGTTTTTTTTACAAAAAAAGTAAGGTAACTCATTAAATCAACAATAAGGTGCATTAAATGAAGAAGAAAATAATACTCATGAGCAAATATTTGCCGGTGTTATTTTGTTTTTTTATTTGTACCTCGACTTCAATTTTTGCTCAACAACTTGATAGCGAACAAGTAAAAGCCGTTTACATTTATAATTTTGTTAAAAATGTAACTTGGCTAAATGAAAACGAAAAAGATCAATTTATAATCGGCATCTATGGTGATGATAACTTTGCTGAACAGCTTAATAAAACCCTTTCTAAACGGGTAATAAAAAATAAAACCATCAAAGTCATTACCATTAAAAATATTCAAGAAGGGAAAAAAACAGATTTGTTTTTTTCTGCTGCAAATCAAAATACAGAAATTGCCAGCATCGCTTCAATCCTTAGAAGCAGTAATACACTATTGATCACTGATAATAGTACTGATAAACATAGTGTCATGATTAACTTGGTGGATAATCCTGAAAATTCGGCCATCAGCTTTGAAGTCAATAAATCCAATATTGTTTTTGAAGGTTTGGTTATGTCAGCAGAATTACTACTGCTAGGGGGAACTGAACTTGACGTTGCAACCTTGTATCGCGAAACAGAATTGGCATTACAAGTAATTAGAAGACGAGAAATTAAGCTGAACGAGAAGCTTACTGACCAGCGAAATCAAATATCTTCAGTAAAAATAAAATTAAAAACTTTAAATAAGAACTTAACGTTGCAAGAAAAAGTTGCCGGTCAGCGTCAACAAGAACTTAACGTCTTAAAAAAAGATATTGAACAACAGCAAGGATCTATAAAAAGTAAAGAGTTGCAGCTTAAACAAGTCGCAACACAATTAAAAGTAGCTAAAGCTAATTTAGAAAATCAACAAAGCTCTGTGCATAGTAAGGAGCAAGAGAATGTTATTATGGCTGAAAAAATAGCTACTAATAGAAATATATTACAGCAGCAGCAGCAACAAATAAGCGACCAAAGTGTACAGTTAAGTCAGAAAAATGAAGAGTTGGTAGAACGCGAAGAACGTATAGACAAACAACGGTTTTATCTTATTTTAATGGCGTTTTTTATAACATTATTGGTGTTGATTTCAGGTCTAGTCGTTTTACTTTTTGTTAAAAACAGACAGACAACACGCACGTTAAGTCGCACGCTCGAAAACTTACAGAATATGCAGCAGCAATTAGTTCAATCTGAAAAGATGGCGTCGTTGGGCACGTTAACGGCTGGAGTAGCGCATGAAATAAATACCCCGCTTGGTATCGCAGTAACATCGACAAGTTCTGCTTTAGAAAGTACTCAAAAAATACGAGCAAATTTTGAAACTGGCAATTTAACACGTACCGCAATGGAAAGTTACTTCAATGGTATGGAAAAATCTTCAAACTTAAATACTAATGCTTTAGAGCGCGTTATTGAATTATTGAATAATTTTAAGCAAGTGGCAGCCGATCAAATGGTTGGCGAAGAACGAGAGATAGATTTAGTGAGTTACATTGAAGAAGTTATGTCGACGTTATCAGCAGAGATGAAACGCTTTAGGGTGAGTTATCAGTACAGCGGTGAAAGTGAATTGATAATCACCACTATCCCTGGTGCTTTAGCACAGGTACTCACCAATTTAGTGACCAATGCATTAAAGCATGCTTTTGAAAGCAAGGAATTGGGAAATATTGCGATTAACCTATCAAAAACAGAAGATAATAAGGTCGTGGTTCTATTTAAAGATAATGGTCATGGTATGAACCAACATGTTTTAGATAATATTTTCGAACCTTTTTTCACCACTAAAAGAAATTCAGGTGGTACGGGTTTAGGTATGAATATTGTTTATAATATTGTTTGTCAAAAACTTCAAGGTAACATAAAAATAGACAGTAAACTTGAACACGGTTCAAATTTTCATATTACCCTGCCAATGAAACTGAAGGCTTAGCTCTGAGTTGACCATAGGCGATATCTTTGAAGGCAGCACTAGCACCTTTGAATAGTGTTTATATTATTATTGTTTGTCAAAAACTTCAAGGCAACATAAAAATAGACAGTAAACTTGAACACGGTTCAAATTTTCATATTACCCTGCCAATGAAACTGAAGGCTTAGCTCTGAGTTGACCATAGACGATATCTTTGAAGGCAGCACTAGCACCTTTGAATATTGTTTACATTAGTATTGTTTGTTAAAAGCTTCAAGGCAACATAAAAATAGACAGTAAACTTGAGCACGGTTTAAATTTTCATATTACCCTGCCAATGAAACTGAAGGCTTAGCTCTGAGTTGACCATAGACGATATCTTTGAAGGCAGCACTAGCACCTTTGAATATTGTTTATATTATTATTGTTTGTCAAAAACTTCAAGGCAACATAAAAATAGACAGTAAACTTGAACACGGTTCAAATTTTCACATTACCCTGCCAATGAAACTGAAGGCTTAGCTCTGAGTTGACCATAGACGATATCTTTGAAGGCAGCACTATCACCTTTGAATATTTTCTACAGTACAGTTGTTATCACCCTACACACATAGTTAGTTTTTTAGCTGGTCATTTAACGCTAATTGACGTTTTTCATTTCTTGATCTTAACGAGTCAAAACTATAAATAACGAGCGCTAACCAAATGGCTGCAAAGGTAAATAATTTAGCGGGTTGTAATGCTTCTTGATAATAAAAAGTCGCTAAAAAAAACATAATACTGGGGCCGATGTATTGAAAAAATCCCAGTGTTGATAATGTTAATCTTTTTGCAGCCGCGGTAAAGCACAGTAAAGGGGCTGTGGTAACAATACCCGCAGCGATTAATAACATGTTTAAATTCAGGCTGTTTTCAAGCATATTAGCCGTGCTACTATCAACAAACAGCCACCAATAAATAAGTGCTAGTGGCAACATCAGGCTTGATTCAATTAATAAACCAACAAAAGAATCCAGGTGCATTTTTTTACGCAACAAACCGTAAATACCAAATGTTCCCGCCAGTGCTAATGAAATAACGGGTAATGAACCTAACGCAACCAGTTGAATTAAGACCCCACATAACGCAAGCATAACGGCAAACTTTTGCATTTTTCGTAAACGCTCCCCTAAAAATATCACGCCGAGAGCAACATTAAATAAAGGGTTAATAAAATAACCTAAACTGGCATCAAGTAGATGATCATTATTTATTGCCCAAATAAATAAAAACCAATTTACTAATAAAAAAGAAGCCGATAAGGCAAGTTTCATCAATAACTTTGGTTGTTTGAGCGTGCCGAGTAGTACGCGAGATCTCTTACTGATGATAACAATTAAAAATAACAGCAGGCTTGACCAAATAATACGATGAACCATAATTTCATCAGAGCTAATCATAGAAATTAATTTGAAATAAATGGGTGCTAAACCCCAAAGCAGATAAGCACTAATCGCGTTAATCACACCATTACGGTCTTTGTTATCGGTTACAGTCATTGTTTAAGTAAATTTTAGCATTAAAAATAAGGAGTCGAATTATAGCACAATGATTTTAAATTCAGCTGTTTACTTGCACTATACTCAAGCCACTTTTATTAAGAACATGGTTAATAAAAACTACCTCAAGTCCCTTGAACTTTGATTTGGGAGAGATTTAACCCACTAAGTAAGTTCCTGTACCAAAAGCAATGTGGTCACCTTTTTCATTATGTAATTCCATTCGAGCAACGGCGACTTTATTCCCACTTCGAATGATATGAGCTGTTGCAATAAACGCCTCACCGCGCCCGGGTCGCAAATAGTCGGTTCGAAGATCTATTGTGCCTAAGCAACTTAAACTTTGCTGGATAGCTGCGGGTGTTTTGTGCTCAAGCTGCTCAATCATATTTGCGGCAACGACAACACCACCAGCAAAATCTAGGGCTGATGCAGTTACACCGCCATGTAGCGTTTTTTGTAATGGGTTACCCATTAATTTATCTTGCCATAAAAAACGAATTTCCGAAGTATTACAATCAAACTTACTGATCTGAAGCCCCAATAGTGTATTGAAGGGAAGATTGTTTGACCAAAAATGTGTAAGTTGTTTAATTAATTGTTTTTGTTGTAAATTATTCGTCATAATGATCCTAATTAAATCAGTTGTTTAGTGTAACTGGTCTGATGACTTTATTTGAGCTTAGCACTTATCTTTCTAAGCATTCAAGAAATACTAAAATAGTGCTCTCGACTTTTTTGTGGCTGGGGTAAAATAACAATAATTATATTTAAATAAAGCTTATTCCGTTGCAAAAAGCTCTCCCTACAGTTTCACAATCTCAGCTTGAAGATGCGTTAAAGCATAATTTCGGATATCAAACGTTTCGAAGCGGGCAATTAGAAATTATTCAGCAACTATTTCAGGGGCGAGATAGTTTAGTGCTTATGCCAACAGGTGGTGGAAAATCAATGTGTTATCAGCTGCCTGCTGTTTTATTACCAGGAATAACGATTGTCGTTTCACCCCTAATTGCTTTAATGAAAGACCAAGTTGATGGTTTAACTCGACAAGGTATTTCAGCTGCTTTTGTGAACTCGAGTTTAGATCAAGAAACAATAAATGATATTTTACAGCGCTTATCTCTTGGTGAAATTAAGCTGTTATACATTGCACCGGAACGGTTAAAAAATTATTATTTTATGCAAGGCTTAGCGAATATGCAGATAAGCTTGTTCGCGATTGATGAAGCGCATTGTATTTCGCAATGGGGACATGACTTTCGCCCAGCGTACACGCAACTCCATACAATAAAACAACGTTTTCCATCGGTACCTGTTATGGCATTAACAGCGACTGCTGATGTTACTACCCGCAGAGATATCTTACTCCAGCTTGCATTAAATGACCCTTACATTCACCTTGATAGCTTCGACAGGCCTAACATTCGTTTTACGCTGGCCGATAAATATAAAGGAGATCATCAGGTCTTACGTTACATTCAAAAGCGCGGCGATGATTGCGGTATTGTTTATTGTAGTAGCCGTTGGCAAGTAGAAAAGTTATCTAAAATGTTAGCAAGTGCAGGTATAAATTGTTCTGCTTATCATGCTGGCATGGAAACAGACATGCGCAATATTGTCCAAGATGGTTTTGCCAAAGATAATATTCAAGTGGTTATTGCCACCGTAGCTTTTGGATTAGGTATCAATAAATCAAACATTCGCTTTGTGATCCACTTTGAACCACCGAGAACATTAGAGTCATATTATCAAGAAATTGGCCGTGCTGGGCGAGATGGTTTAGCGGCAGAAGCGTTATTTTTGTATGATGAAAAAGATGTTGAACGCATTACTAAGTATATAGCCGATGGTGATAATGAAGAAAGGGTCAATGTCGAGCAGCAGCGTTTTCAAGCGTTGAAAGGCTTTATCGAAGCGCAAACCTGTCGTCGACAAGTTGTACTCAATTACTTTGCAGAATTCACCACAAAAAAATGTGGTAATTGTGATATTTGCTTAGATCCTCCGACTCAATTTGACGCCACGGAAGCCGCGCAAAAAGTACTGTCTTGTGTTTTTCGTATTCAGCAACAGGGGGACATTGAACACGTTGTACAAGTACTCAGAGGAGAATTAACCGAAAAGGTTAGACAGCTAGAACATGAAAAAGTATCAACTTTTGCGATTGGTAAAAGCAAAACACCTGGGTATTGGTTTGCAATTATTAGGCAATTGATTCATTTAGGGTTTTTACAACAAGATATATCCCAACAATCTGCATTATTTTTAACACAAGCATCGCGTTCGGTGTTAAAAGGTGAGGAACCCTTAATGTTAGCTTCGCCGAGGTTACAAAAAGCGAGCTACTGGCAACAAGATAAAACTGATAAACGTTATGACCGTGTGTTATTTGTTAAATTAAGAAGTTTGCGTAAAACGATTGCAGATGCCGAGGATATTGCGCCATTCATTGTCTTTAACGATGCAACGTTATCAGAGCTTGCGCGTGAAAAGCCAAAAACATCACAGCAAATGCTAAATATTAATGGTATTGGTGATACTAAACTTGCCCGTTATGGCCATGAGTTTTTACAAGTTATTCAACAGCATAGTGCTTAAAACAAAAAACGCTCAATTGAGCGTTTTTTAATATGAATTATTGATGAACGAAGTTCAACAATAATTAGGGAGTTTACTTTAAACTAGCGTAATAAGCCGCAATATTTGCGATATCTTCATCACTTAAACCCATAGCCATAGGTCCCATTATGGCATTTTTACGTGTGCCAGCTTTAAAGGCCTTTAATTGGCTCGCCGTATAAGCTTCTTTTTGTCCAGCAAGATTTGGGTACATTGGAACTGCAGAGATACCTGCAACGCCATGACAAGCGGCACACATACCAGTTTTTGCTTTACCAGCAGCAACATCACCAGCAAAAACAGGAGATGCCATCATTAAAGTAGCGGCAACAGCTAAAGTAATTTTTTTCATAACTTATTTCTCTCTTAGTCGTTAGGATTTTTATACTTGCTTGAGTATATGAGAAAAGAGGTTGGCTGTCGTTGACTTTCTTAAGCTAAGTAATCGCAAAGTATAATTCTTTGATTTATAAACCAGAATAAACTTTTATTAGCTAAAGTCTGAATCGACTTATTCGTAAATTATTAAAAACTTAATACGTTATTGTCTAGGGGATAATCAGGGAGCAAGCGTCGAGCTTTTTTTAAAATATTGTTTGCATTTTCAGCGATATTAAATATTTCCACGCCAATCGATAAAGTCATTTTAGGTAATCTAACGCCAGATTTGCTGCTAACAAAGCGAAGCTTCTCAACACCTTGTGATATTTTATCAGCAATTTCTCTTGCGCTTGCTTTATCAACGTCAGGTAAGAGTATTAAAAACTCATCTCCGCCAGAACGAATAGGTAAACCGCTGTCATCAACATAGCTATTAACTTTACTGGCTATTTTTGATAGGAGAACATCGCTAATTAAATGACCAAATTGTGTATTAATTTCCGATAGTTGATTCACATTGACTAAAATCGCCGCAACCTGTCGGTTTGGATCTTGTGTTAACCATAAATCTAAATGTTTAGACATAGCTTTACGATTATAAAGTCCTGTCAGGGGATCCATATAAATCTCTTTACGTGCTTTTTTCAATTCAACTTGTAATGCCCGTGTCTTTTCACAGGTCAATGAAATATGCTCAGCAAATTTTTGTTGATTTAGTTTAAATGCTTGAGATGCATGGCGTATGCTATTTGCTGCAGAAATTGCTGTTTCTTTATCAGAAGATTGTAAGTGATCTATATTATTATCTAGGTTGGTAATAAGTGTATCAATATTTAAAGATGATTTTTGGTTATTTTTCTCGACATGAGTAACAACTTCTTCAAGTTCATCAATAATTTCGTCTCTGAAGTTACTCTGACCTAAAATGTATTGACGGTAGTTTTCTTCAATAAAGAAATTATCGAGTTTCTTACCTAAGGTAAGTTGATTTTCGATGGTTTTATTAAGTGGAATATTTTTTTTATTAATATACTCGTAGCTTACTGCGTAATTAATTGGGCTGACAGGTAAACACCACCGCTGTAATTCTTTTACGGCCATATTCATTTTTTGTTCAGCTTGTATTATGGAATCATGATATTTCATCGTTCCATCTCAATATAAGCACCCAAGTAAAATTTCGTTAGTCTATTTTCTAATAAAAACAAGTAAAGTGCCATATATTTTTTATTAACACTTGTTATTAAGTGTCTAGTGGGAGAAAAGGGTAGGAAGGCACGCAAAGTATACCGAAAGCAAACTGTTCAAAGAATAGACAAGCCCCCACTATATCTAAATTTGGCAGTTCCGCTATCTTAGGTTTCCCCTTAGACCGGTAACTTTGCGTCTCTAGCTTTCACTAGATTTGCCCTTTTCGAGTTTTAGAAACTCGAATTTCATTATAAGCGTTGAACTATGCTTGTAAACCTTTATTATGAATATTCGTTGAACTTTCACTTAAACTTATAAATAAAATATAAATTTACAGTAGATAACTACTAATTAAATAAAGGATTTTAGCTAATAATGTTTTATAAATTGCTGGTGATTCTTTGCTGTTTTATGGTTAATTCATTTTGCTTTGCTAGTGATACTCTCAATATTGAACAAAACATTAAAGATACCGAACGGTATTTTTTACAAGAATCTGAAAATCTTCCGTATGAAGAAATAATTACCCTATCAATCAATATTCTTGAATCCCGAGAGAATTATACGACGCAAACCCGTGGTAAAATCTTTATTTTACTGGCCGATGTTGCTAATAATAAAGGCGAAGATGCTGATGCTTTGCAATTTGCGCAAGACGGGCTCTCTTTGCAAGGACTTAATAATTCGATAAAATTCAATTTACTCCTTAAAGTTGCGCATGGTTATTATTTACAGGAAAACTATGCACAAACACAAGATTTCGCAACACGTGTAATTTTAATGGCAGAGTCCTCTGATGTTTTGAAATATCGATTGGTTGCACTCAGTTATCGAGCGGTTAGCTATGCTTTGCAAAGTCAAAATGATTTAGCGACGAATGATCTTAAACAAGTAGAGGTGTTAATATCAGCGAATCCTCAATATAGGGATCATCTTTACTTGTTAGAAATATTGGCAACAGCGCATTATTATTTAGGGGATTATCAAACTTCACTTACTATGCAAAATAAATTATTAACGCTAAAATTTGATTTAGATAAACTAGCAAATATTGATCAAACTTACCTACATTTAGCGCGTGCTTATTTTCAGTTAAATTTACTTGATGATGCCTATAATGCATATTGGGAAGCGCAAAAAAATAGTGAAAATAAAAATGCCCCAATTCTGGTTGCCTATGCTGAATTAGGCTTGGCAGAGGTATTACTTAAGCAAAGAGAGTTTCAAGATTCACACAGCTGGCTGTTATCGGCAAGCACCACATTTAATGAAAAAAGTTTAAATAAACCTTATTTAACTTCACTAATTTTATTGGCTGAGACCGCAAATTATTTAGGCAACAATGCTTTATATCAACATTATCTTCAATTAGCTGAATTAATGGCTAAAAATGTAAAGTTATCAGTAAAACAGAGTAAATTGTTACTTTTACTCAGTGATATGTACCAGCAAAATGGCGATTATAAAAGTGCCTTAGAACTGCACAAAAATTATCTTGAGCTTCTTCAACAGTTTCAAAAAAAGGCTGAGCCATCATTAGTGCTTAATGCTCCTCACATGTTGAGTGCCAATGAAAAAAGTCTAAAATTAATTCTCAATTTGACTGAAGAAAGTAACTTACACAATGAGTTCAGTGCCAAGTATATCGCCCAAAAAGAGATAATATATCTGTTAATTTTTATGGTTTTACTCTTGCTAATTACGTTTGCTTCTTTTTGGTTAAGACAAAGAACATTACGCTTGAAACAGGTCTATGATGAAGTTGAACAACCAATATTTTATTTAGTCACTCCCTCTCAAACCAAAAGAAGCTATCAGCTAAACTACAAGATGGCGAGAAAATATGATTACCCACTCGCAGTT
The DNA here is from genome assembly GCF_014076915.1 of Colwellia sp. MB02u-14. Taxonomy (NCBI): domain Bacteria; kingdom Pseudomonadati; phylum Pseudomonadota; class Gammaproteobacteria; order Alteromonadales; family Colwelliaceae; genus Colwellia; species Colwellia sp. MB02u-14. The sequence goes on along the minus strand of NZ_JACGUX010000067.1, from coordinate 126,758 downwards.
GGTTATTTGTCAGTGATCAATTGGCAAGAGTTATCCTTTCACTTTAATGACAAAATTATGCTTGAGGTTTCGAAAACATTAGCGACTTTACTTAATGAGTCAAAAGGTGAGTTTGATGACGCGGGCATTATTAACGACGGCGAATATTTACTCTTAGGGCCCCATCAAACAGAAAGTGAAATAGCCGCTAAATTACATGGTCTAGCTGAGGCAATTAAGATGAGATTCTTCGCCAATTTGGGAGATTATTCAGTGAAAATTGGTTACGCTTACGGCTTGCCAACAGCTCAAGATATTGATCCTTATATCTTTTTGTCACGTTTAAGTGAAACCACTAAAGCGTAAGAGAATATTGTTGCTATATTTATAGGTTTTATATGATATTTGTATTATCTATTACAGTGCTTTGAGTGTTTAAAAGGAAAGGATAAGCTGCAACCTATCGTTAAAAAGTGTTATGAAAGTGGCGGCGATGAAAGCTTTAATAAATGAGTCTTTTATATGTCTAAACAAGATGCGAGCATCAAGCATATGTGATCAAGTAATCATTTTGTAGCTTTATTTCTTTAATTGAAGCCCGATTACTTGGTAATATAAAGGAAAAATTTTAATTAAGGCATTTATCTCAAACACCTAACTTTTGAAAATAATCGAAAATACGATCGCTTATTTTTAAGGACGAATAGTAATGCTTGGTGTTGAATTTACTTCACCTTCACCATTAATTGTGGCTGTTTTATCATTGCATTGTAATATAGCCAAACTACCGCTATGACTATTTCTGATAAAAGATAAGTCGTAACCAAACTGTGTCATGCTACTTGCGGCAAATTTCTGTGCGAGTGATAGTCTGTCCCATAAAGATGCTTCTTCAGGAGTATATTGTCTTCTCTCTAATAACACTTCTCTTTCTAATAACGCTTCCATTACAATCTCTTCGTATTTTTAGACGGTTATATCAATATAAATAGATACTACCTTGCAGCGTATGAATTTTCAACAATTTTAAAATGCCGCTAAAGATATCAATTACAAATATGTTATAGTCGAAATTTTCTATCAGTGAGTGCTAAATATTATGAGTCAAGTGTTGGATGATCTATCTTCGTTACTACAATTAGAGGTAATCGAAGAAGGAATTTATCGTGGTCAAAGTCAAGATTTAGGTTTTCGAGTGCTATTTGGCGGACAAGTCATGGGTCAAGCCGTCTCAGCCGCACAAGAAACAGTAGATTCTGCGCGTAATGTCCATTCACTTCATTCTTATTTTTTACGTCCTGGTGATGCGAGTAAACCGGTTGTTTATGAGGTAGAGAATATCCGTGATGGTAAAAGCTTTAGCACCCGCCGCGTTAAGGCTATTCAAAACGGTAAAGATATTTTTTACATGACCGCCTCTTTTCAACAACATGAAGAAGGTATTGAACATCAAGATCTTATGCCAGATGTACCCTCACCTGAAGAGTTACCTTCCTATACTGATTTTATTTTTGATAACCAAGATAAAATACCAGAAGAAATCAGAGGCAAATTTTTAGCTGAAAAACCAATAGAAATGCGTCCAGTTAAGTCTTATAACTGGCTTAAACCAGAAAAAACTGAAGCGAAATCTGAAATGTGGATAAAAGCAAACGGTAAACTGTCTGATGATTTACGTATCCACACTTATATGTTGGCTTATACTTCTGATTTCCTTTTTTTACCTACATCCTTATTCCCACACGGCTTGAGTCATTGGCAGCCAAATTTACAAATTGCCACTATTGATCATGCCATGTGGTTTCATCGCCCATTTCGTTTTGATGATTGGTTGCTTTATGTCATGGACAGTCCGTCGGCAAGTGGGGGGCGTGGTTTGGTGAAAGGACAAATATTTAATCGCCAAGGACAGCTTGTTGCCTCGACGATGCAAGAAGGTGTAGTTCGCCAGCGCTAGAGTTAACAGATCTTATTTTTTTGCCAGTCATAACCGGTAGGATGTTGAAATACACGTAAGCTGAATATCGGTGCCATGGCAAATAAATGATCAAAAATATCGGCTTGTATAGCTTCATAATTTATCCAATTTTGATCATTACTGAAACAATAAATTTCCAGCGGTAAGCCTGACTCTGTTGCCGCTAACTGTCGGACCATACATGTCATTTCATGATGTATTTTGTCATGTGCAGATAAGTAGGCGGTAATATAAGCGCGAAATGTACCAACATTGGTTAATTGTCGGCTATTAACATTATCACCAGATAAATTTTCTGTTTTTAAACTTATCGCTATATCATCAGACTTTTGCTGCAAATAATCTTTTAATAAACTAATTGTTTTAAGCTTTTCAAGTTGTTCATTTTGATAGAACAAAACACTATTGATATCTATAATAATGCTACGCTTAATTCTTCTACCGCCTGAATTGAGCATGCCTCGCCAATTCTTAAACGAGCCGTTTATTAAGGCGTACGTAGGAACAGTTGTGACCGTATTATCAAAATTTTTCACTTTAACCGTATTTAAACCAATATCAATGACATCGCCATCAGCCCCATAATTAGGAATTTCAATCCAATCACCAGGAGCAACCATTTTGTTAGCTGAAATTTGAATACTAGCGACTAAACCTTTAATGGTGTCTTGAAACACTAATAATAAAACAGCCGTTAATGCTCCTAAGCCACTGAGTAAATAAAGAGGTGACTTATCTAATACAAATGAAACGGCTAAAATAGTGGCAACTAAATAAACAAGTAATTTTATTACTTGAATCGTTGAGCTTAATGGCAAGTAACGGTCACGTGCGGTATTTTGATATAGGCTTCTAATGACGTTTAAAACAGCACTAATAGAACGGGCAATTTGAAAGCTTAAGGCTATTTTTACAAAAACCACTACAACGGTGCCAAGCAATGCATGTTTAGGAAGAAAGATAGGCGTTAAAAATAGTAGTAATAACAAAGGAATTAAAAAAGCGAAGCGAGAAAATACATTATGCTCTAATAAAAGATCATCCCATGTGTTTTTTGTTCTACTGACAATTTTGTGCACAAGTACAAGTACTTGATGTTTGGCGAGATAATACCCTAATGCTGATATGATAAAAATCAGCAAGCATCCAACAATTATTGTGCTCATTGTTAAATAGGCTTGTTCAATACCTTGGTTATTTAACCATATATTAATGTGCTCACTCATTTTAACTTCCTTTCTACCGGTTAATGTTATTTAGAATGGTTGCTGCGATTAAACTCGATAAGTTTTTTATCCTTATCAAGCCAGAGCTGATTAACCCACTTTTGAAATTTAATTTTAAAAGCACGATCGCAAACATAGTCGCCAATTAGTTCATCACCAATTTTAGAAACTTCAACATTAACATTGACCTGTCTAATTCTACCCGCTAAAAAGTCACTAAATGTAGGGATGCCCTCAGGGTAATGAATCGTAATATTAACTATTTTATGGAGGTTGCCACCCATGGCTTCCAACACAAAACCGATACCACCCGCTTTAGGTTTTAGTAAGTTTTGAAAAGGAGAATTCTGCTTATCGTGCTTTTCATTAGTGAAGCGTGTCCCTTCAATAAAGTTCATTATACTTACTGGCTTATGCTTGAACTTAGCACAAGCTTTACGAGTAGTTTCAACGTCTTTACCTTTTAAATGCGGATTTTTTTTAATAAATGATTGGCTATAGCGTTTCATAAATGGAAAGTCGAGTGCCCACCAAGCCAAACCTAAAAAAGGTACAAAGATAAGTTCTTTTTTTAAGAAAAACTTTAAAAAAGGAATTTTTTTATGCATTATTCGCTGCAAAATAACAATATCAACCCAACTTTGATGATTACAAATCACTAAATACCATTCTTTCATGGTGAGCTTTTCTAAACCAGTTACCTTGATTTCTGTTTTATTAAACAGCTTTTGAATTAACGTATTTACGGCGACCCAATTACTTGCCATTTGATCTAATAAATAACTGAATGCTTTTTGAGCAAATTTTAGGGGAATAACTGCCTTACAAAATGAAAATACAATAATGGGAATTAACCAACAAATCGTATTTATGGTGTAAAGAGTGAGTGAAAGAATGTGAATAAGCAGTCGAGGTAAAAAATTCAACATAGAATATTTGCCCAATAAACCAAAATTTAATATATAACCGATCATAAGCTGAATTGAAGTTATTTTCAGCAAAAACAGTGAAATAAATTAATAGTGACTAATGACTGTTTGAAAACAATTAATCATCAAGTTGTTGAAACGAGTAAAACTTAAGAGAAACTCATCTACTCAATCACTAGAGAATGCCATTATAGGTGTATATTGGTGACATTTTAAAATGAGGTAAAAAGCACCATTTTTTTATTTCAAGATAAGTAACTCGCCATATTGTAAGCTTTAAAGGAGATAAACAGCGAATTAATTCAATATCACAAGGCAATAGCCTGAAATGAACAAACTCTTCTATATTATGGCAAAAAGTTGATTGCAAATTAGGCGTATATCAAGGCATGCTAGTGGTTGGATTCTAGGGGCAAAACAATGAATTTTAATCGTGCGGTAATTAAAGTAGGTAGTGCTTTAGTTTCACCAGAGAATAAAGGTTGTAGTGGTAAGTATTTACTCGCTATTGCACGCTTTATAACAGAGTGCCAACAGGCAGGTAAAGAAATTATTCTTGTCTCATCAGGCAGTGTTGCTGCCGGAAGGCAGCTGATTAAGCATGGCTCTCCTATCCCCTCTATTCCCACAAAACAAGCGATGGCATCTGTCGGTCAAATGAAAATGATGGCCAACTGGCAGCGTTTTTTTGATGTACCTTGTAGCCAGTTACTCATTACGCACGGTGATTTAAAAGACCGCCAACGCTACATCAATATTAAAAATACCCTGCGTATCTTATTAGAGAATGGTGTCATACCTATTGTTAATGAAAATGACACCGTCGCAACAGATGAATTAAAAGTAGGGGATAACGATAATTTAGCTGCTTTAGTGGCATTAGTGAGCGAGGCCGATTGCTTATTTATCTTAAGTGATATCGATGGTGTTTATGATCAAGATCCTCGTGATAACCCCAAGGCAAAATTGATCCCTGAAATTAACGAAATTACTGCTGAGATTTATGCAATGGCTGGGACAACCCAAAATGTTATTGCGACGGGTGGTATGAAAACAAAAATACAAGCGGCTGAAAAAGCAGTTGAAAATGGTATCGATACTTATATTTTAAACGGTAGTCGTAGTAACATCTTTGAAAAATTACTTAAAGGTGAAAATCCTGGCACGTACTTTAAGGCTAAACAAGCGGCAAACAAAGCACGCAAACACTGGTTAAAGTACATTTTAAAAAGCAGTGGGCAAGTAAAGCTTGATGCTGGTGCGGTAAATGCGGTTATTAATAAGGGGGCGTCTGTATTACCGTCAGGCGTTAATCAGGTGGTTGGAAATTTTGTCGCAGGTGAATCCGTTGATATTATCAATGCGAATACACAACAAGTCATTGCTAAAGGTATATGCCAATACAGTAAACAAGATTTACTCCGTATTATGGGCAGTAATAGTGACGAGATAATAGCGCTACTGGGGTGTTGCCCCAGTAAAGTGATAATTCATCGTGATGATTTAGTTATTTTATAAGCCGCTCACCACCTTTACTGCTCTTACTGCTCTTAGTCGATACGCTTACAATGTTAGGTATGGGCAAATATAAGCAGGGTGAACACCCGATAAGGTATCAACGAATAAATCATTTATCGACGAAAATGACTACTTTTTGTCGGTTTTTGTTTATCTACTCTCAGTTTTAGCCGTTCAGGCCATTGGCCGCTATGTTCGCGTAAGCAAGACTCTTCACTATCTAAATGTACATTGTGACGAACGTTCTTTAAGACAATACCGACTTTGAGTAGCTGTTGCTGAATAACATCTCGCAAGCGGTCATCAACTTTTTGCGCTTTGGCTGTGATCACTTCTGCATCGATATCAAAAACACAGGTCACGATTAAACTCGCTGGAAAATTAGTGTAATTAGCGCGGTGTGTTAACCAACAAAATCCGTCAACCTCAGTAGTGAATTCTTCGCAGGCTATGGTGAGTGCTTTACAAACATTATTGTCAATCTTTTGCGTGGTTTTATTAAGTTTCATTTTTATATTTCAGCCATGATTATTATCTGTAATTTTTTCATTAAACGGTGAATATTGATAGTAAATCAGAACGTTATTAATGGTAAGAAATACTTCTCACGTGTTGTAAACAAGTGAACGAGCAATATTATGTTTTTGACAAAGGTCAAATGTTAATCTATTTTCTTTATTATGTTTCATTAAATTAACAGTATAGAGGGATTTATGAAAAAATATATTCTATTAGCTTGCCTTGCGATGAGTCAGGGAGCTTTTGCAGGAGATGTAGTTAGTCAGTTAGCATTATCAAAAAAACTCAGTCCAATTGAGTCATCGACTCAGTATTATCAACCTACACAGAGGTGGACCTCGACTGATAAAATGGAAAATGTTTATAAAAATAAAAAGTTTTCAGATATAGAGAAATCATATCGTTTTCATTATTTAACCAATAATAATGAAAGTAATGCCGTTAAAGGTGTTGTGAGAAAGTATGTAAGTGGACAAAAACAGTCAAAGCATGACATGCTAGAATTTGTTGTTTTACCCGGGAATACCGTTTATTTAGGACGATTCTTACCTAATGTTGATTTTAAAATTGGTGAAGTAACGATTGTTAAAAAAGAAGATTTATCAGCACTAGAGGCATCACAAAAATTACAGAAAGCCCGCATTTCTGATTAACGAGGCCTAACCAACAGCACATATAATATAAGAAGACATACTCGATGTATGTCTTTTATATTCAGGACGAATGGTATGTCACAGTGCTATGGATAGCAAAGAGTGCTGAAATGTATTTATTGTGCGATATAAGAACAGCAGTAATCAGCTAAACTTTTTACTTTAATGTCAAATTTAGCATCAGCGTCAACATAAAAATGCCCACCTGCAGAAATACTTTGCCACTGGGTTTTATTAGGCAATAATATTTCAACTTCGCCAGCGATAATTTCCATTAATTCTTTTTCTGCGGTAGCAAAGGTATACTCACCGGGCATCATAATGCCTAAGGTTACCACTGAGCCATCTTCGAGCGTTACTTTTCTGCTGGTTACATTGCCGTCAAAATAAACATTAGCGGCCTTGGTGAGTGTCACATTCTTTAATTCTGTCATGATGATTTTCCTCTTTAGTATAAAATAAAGCGTTGCAGCTTAGCACTTATCGGCCAGATAATATCAACAGATTATCTGGCCTAAGTGTTTACCTTTAGTGTACTACAAAGCTATTATTATCTTACTTATTGATTTGATTCTACAATGCGCTTCATATCTGTCATATAACCACGTAATTTTTTACCTACGCTTTCAACACCATGGCTGCGAATCGCTTCGTTAACTTCAATTAAGCGCACGTTATCAACGCCATTTGAGGTTTCTTTTAAGCCTTCACCCAATTCTTCAAGTGACAATTTGCTGGCGAAATCCCTAAGTAAAGGTTGTGCAGCATGGGTAAATAAGTAATTACCGTATTCAGCGGTATCTGAAATAACTACGTTCATTTCGTACAATTTGTTACGGGCAATACAGTTAGCAATTAACGGTGTTTCGTGTAATGACTCGTAATACGCTGACTCCGCAATGATACCCGCAGCAACCATCGCTTCAAAGGCTAGTTCAACACCGGCTTTTACCATAGCAACCACAAATATGCCTTTGTCGTAGTATTCTTGTTCGGTAATTTCAATGTCGCAATCAGCTGATTTTTCAAAAGATGACTCTGCGGTTTCTTCACGCCATTTTAATAAATTTTCATCATCGTTCGCCCAATCTTCCATCATAGTGGTAGAGAAGCGACCTTCAATAATGTCGTCCATATGTTTTTCAAATAACGGACGCAAGATGACTTTTAACTCTTCGGACATATCAAACGCTTTTATTTTTGCTGGGTTTGATAAGCGGTCCATCATATTGGTGATGCCGCCATGCTTTAAACCTTCAGTCGTTGTTTCAATGCCGTATTGTAATAACTTACGTGCATATGCAGCATCTATACCTTGGGCAACTAACTGCTTATGACCAAGTACCGCTGCCGTTTGTAACATGCCACATAAAATTGTTTGTTCACCCATTAAATCAGACTTAACTTCAGCAATAAATGACGACTCAAGTACACCGGCACGATCGCCACCAGTAGCTGATGCATAAGCCTTAGCAATCGCTAGACCGTTACCTTGGGGGTCGTTTTCAGGATGAACCGCAATCAAAGTAGGCACACCAAAACCACGTTTGTATTCTTCACGTACTTCAGTACCGGGACATTTAGGTGCAACCATGACTACAGTAATGTCTGAACGAATTTGCATACCTTCTTCAACAATGTTGAAACCATGAGAGTAAGCTAAAGTTGAACCTTGCTTCATGTGTGGCATAACAGCTGTAACAGCAGAAGTATGTTGTTTATCAGGTGTTAAATTCAAGACTAAATCAGCTTGTGGAATCAATTCAGCGTAAGTACCCACGGTAAAGCCGTTTTCGGTCGCCCACTGCCAAGATTGACGTTTTGACGAAATAGCGGCTTCACGTAATGCGTAAGAGATATTTAACCCTGAATCACGCATATTTAACCCTTGGTTTAACCCTTGAGCACCACAACCGACAATGACAATATTCCAGTCTTTAATAAAATTACAGCCATCGCTGAATTCTTCACGCTGCATAAAACGACATTTGCCTAATTGGCCTAATTTTTCGCGTAAACTTAAAGTGTTAAAATAATTGCTCATAGGGTTGTCCTCTCTGTCTCAAATCGACTCAGCGTTATGCTGGCGATGTGATAAATTAAATAGGGTTATCGATTATTTCGACAATGGAATCATCATAGCGCAAGATTAATGTTGCTTAAAATGATATATTCGCAAGGTTGTGTTGCGTAAATTGCAATAATTGGTTGGGAAAATAAGTCGCTATTGAATAATAAGAGTAAATAATGGATCTTAAATCGTTAAAAATGTTTGTGCATTTAACCCATAGCCTCCACTTTGGGAAAACCGCTGAAGCGCACCATGTCAGTACTTCTACGTTAAGTCGAATTATTCAGAGGTTCGAAGATCAGTTGGGTTGTTTGCTGTTACATCGTGATAATCGCTCTGTAGCACTAACAGAGGCGGGTGTATTGTTTCATAAATATGCTGAACAGCAACTTGAACAATGGCAACTATTGCAATTATCGCTTGATCAAAAGCAGGCTGAATTACAGGGCAAACTCCATATCTATTGTTCTGTTACCGCGGCTTATAGCCATTTACCGCCTTTACTGGAGCGTTTTCGTCAGCAGCATCCGTTAGTTGAAATAGTATTAACGACTGGTGATGCGGCTGATGCCTTTGACCAAGTACAGCAACAAGCAGTTGATTTTGCTTTTGGGGTTAAACCAGAGGTTTTATCAAGAATGTTTTATTTTCAGCATATTGCTAATGTACCACTCGCTGTTATTGCACCAACAATGGCTTGTCGGGTTCAACAACAATTACAAGATGAGACTATCACTTGGTCAGAAGTACCGATCATTTTAGCTGAACATGGAGCAGCGCGTAAGCGTTTTGAGCTTTGGTATCGGAAAAAACAACAAGGTAAACCCAATATTTATGCAACCGTTTCAGGTCATGAAGCGCTTGTTAGCATGGTTGCTTTAGGTTGTGGTGTCGGCATGGCACCAAAAGTTGTGGTTGAAAATAGCCCAGTAAAAGACCGGGTGCAATATTTACAAAATGTGGGTGAGATTGAACCGTTCGACCTAGGCATTTGTTGTTTAAATCAAAGTCGAGAACAAACCTTAGTGAAAGCCTTTTTTGAAGCTGTAATGGTCTAATGAAACTGTATAGGTTGATAGCTTAAAATAAGTAAAACTTAAGGTATCAAAATGACTAGTAAGCAAAAAATAACAATCAGTCCTTCGCAGAAACTTGAATATGTAAAATTAATGGTTGAAGAAGAAATATAATTAGAATAGTCAGGTCATACGCCTGAAGATATAGTGGCATTAACACCAGATCAGCAACGTATTCAATCCCTGGAAAAACAACTAAAACGAGCACAAAGGGATAACGAAATATTAAAAAAGGCCACCGCTTTCTTCATTCGCGACAATCAAAACGTGAATTAATAAAAGATATAAAGAAAGTACATATAAAATATAGTGTGACCGAGTTATGTGAAGCTTTTAACTTGAGTGTGAGTAGTTATTACTCGAAGTTAGTTCCACCAAATTTAACCGATATAAATTTTCTCACGATGATTACAAGCATCTCATATAAATTTCGTAATAGTTATGGAAAGCGTTGGATATAAGCTGAACTCAATCGGCTTGGTCATGTAATAGGACTTCATAAAACAGCCCGTTTGATGGTGCAAGCCAATATTGTCGGTTGTCCATACAAAGCGTGATGATATTGCCTTTGTGGCATAATAGAAAAGGGTCAGAGTACTTTTTAAGTGATAGTGTACTCTGACTCCATTATATTAATATTTATAGAACTAAGTTTTTACAATAAGTTACAGTTTGGACAAGGCGGCGTCGATTTACCGGGCACAAACACTGAACCCAATTGTTCACTTTTTGCGTAAGTACCATCAAATACTTGAACTCTGACCGAGTATGGGCCACCGCCAGTTGAGGGATAAACAGATACTGAAGCATTTCCATCAAGTTGTGAAAAATCAAAAGATTTAGATTCAGTTGTGCCAAATCCATCGCTCCTTGTAGTAACCATAATTCTCACGTCAGTATTTGACTCTATACTTGCTTTTGAGTAGTGATCTACAAAGTAAGATAAATCAACGTCTATACGCCCATATCCCGCATCTGCGCTAGCTGTTCTAATTGTAGGTACTTTTTGAACGTAAACTGGCTCCATAGAGCATTCCGACTGATCTCCCCGAGTGATCCAAACTACCCCCAAGCCGTGCGTGTCGGTGAATTTCATATTTAAATATGAATTACCGTCCCAGTTTGATTTATCTTTGCCTACATATCCTTCCTCCGAATTGTGAAATCTAGTGTATGCAAATCTGTCAAAAAGGTTGCCCTTAGCCCTGAACTCGCGTCCTTGGAGAACATAGTTAGGTGATTCAATTCTTATGTAGTCTAGTGAGTCGATAGAAACTTCGAGTATCTTCACTATTTTCCTCAATAGCTCCTCTTTTTCTTCGGCTTCTCTATCTTGCTCTTGCTCGTCACTTTCGTTGTACCTGAAATCAAATTCAACACGAGTTTCTCCGAGAGTCCAACTTGTTCTGTCTCTTCCATAGGAACAGCTTGTTGGTGGTTCAAAACTGTTGTCGATTGCTTTGACCTCAAAAGATAGTGAACTTGATATGACAAGCGCGGATGTTAATACGGTTAGTGCTTTTTTGAACACGAATCATTCTGGTAGACTTTTTAAATCTTGTCAATGAGATGTATATTTTTTGTTAAATAAGTTGGCGGTGAGCGGAATTACAAGGTAAACTTTACATTTATTGCTCTATTGCTCTATTGCTCTATTGCTCTGTTACAGCGGCTTACAGCCATTTGCCTCATTGTTGTAAAGTTTTCGAAATCAACATCCTTTAGTTGAAATAGTATTAATAACTGGGAATGCGGCTCATGCTTTTGATCAAGTTCAACAGCAAGCAGTTGATTTTGTCATGGGTATAAAACCATAAAGTCTGTCATGTATGTTTTATTTTCAGTACATTGCTAATGTACCTTTAGCTGCGATAGCGCCAAACATGGCCTGTAGGGTTCATCAACAACTTCAAGAAGACATTATTGTTTGGTCTAAAACTCCAATCATTTACCCGAACTCGATGCAGCACGTACGCGCTTGGAATATTGGTATCGAAAAAAGCAATAAGGAAAATCAAACATTTATGCCACAGTTTCAGGGCATGATGTGTTGATGAGTATGGTTGCTTTAGGCTGTGGGATGGGTATTGCCCTTAAAGTGGTTGTTGCGAATAGCCCTGTAAAAGATCGTGTTCAATATTTAAAAGACATTGGTGACATAGCGCCTTTTGATTTGGTGATTTGTTGTTTAAACCAAAGTAGAGAAAAAACCTTAGTGAAAGCCTTTTTTGAAGCGATTAAATAACGGTAGCATCAGTATCAAAAGTTGTATCAGTAGTCGGTCCATTGCTGAGTAATTATCAGAACAATGCTTGAATATTATTGAGTGGATGTTTGGTTAAAGAGAAACAGTATCGGTATTGAAAGTTGTCTCAGTAGTTGCTCCATCACTGAGTAATTATCAGAAGAATGCTTGAAAATTATTGAGTGTAATGTTTAGTTAAAGAGAAATAGCATCGGTATTGAAAGTTGTCTCAGTAGTCGCTCTATCACTGAGTAATTATCAGAAGAGTGCTTGAAAATTATTGAGTGTAATGTTTAGTTAAAGACAAGTCGCATCAGTATCGGAAGTTGTCTCAGTAGTCGGTCTATTGCTGAGTAATTATCAGAAGAGTGCTTGAAAATTATTGAGTGTAATGTTTGATTAAAGAGAAACAGCATCGGTTAAGTGCCTCAGCAGTCGGTCCATGGCTCGATAAGACAAAGCTTCGATGATATGTTCATGCTGTATATCCTCAATGCCATTCATGTCTGCCAAGGTGCGCGCTATCTTCAATATTTTGTGGTGGGCGCGGGTAGACAAACCTAGTTTTTCAACGGCGAGCTCTAAGAGTTCATGTTCAATAGCACTAAGTTTACAAAATACACGTGTTTCAGCACTGCTTAAATGAGCATTCGCTTTTCCCTGTCGGTGTAATTGTAATTCTCTGCAGAGCGCAACCCTTTCTTGAATTTGTGCAGAACTTTCATTGTGATGGTCATTTTTTGCCCACATACCTTTTGGTAAACGGGTGACTTCAATTTGAATATCAATGCGGTCAAGAAAAGGGCCGGATAAACGATTTAAATAACGTAAAACTTGCTCGGGAGTACTACGATTATCATTGTAAAATCCGGTAGGGCTAGGATTCATCGCGGCCACTAACTGAAACTTGGCTGGAAAAGTTTGCTTGTACATCGCACGTGAAATAGTGACCTCGCCTGACTCCATCGGTTCACGTAAAACATCGAGCACTTTACGTTCAAACTCTGGTAACTCATCAAGAAATAAAACGCCGTTATGTGCTAAAGAAATCTCTCCTGCCTGCGGTTGACTGCCTCCGCCAACAAGTGCTGCTGACGATGCGGTATGGTGTGGGGCACGAAAAGGTCGAGTTAACCAAGATTTATGGTTTATTTTTTGATGGCTAATGGAGGCAATAGCAGCGGCTTCTAATGCTTCACTTTCACTCATGGGGGGTAAAATTCCAGGTAGACGACACGCTAGCATGGTTTTTCCTGTACCGGGTGGACCAATAAACAGAAGATTGTGGGCACCACAAGCAGCAATTTCTAAGGCTCTTTTTGCTAAAGGCTGTCCAATAACATCAGCAATGTCTTTACTGGTTGGCAGATGATAATGTTCGACTTCTTTTGTGGTAACCAAAGGTAGAGGGCTTTGCTTTAAAAAGTGTGGATATAACTGGTTTAAATGCTCTATAGATAAAATATTGGCTTGTTTAACCCAGCTGGCTTGTTCAGCATTTTGCTTAGGAATAACTAAGGTTCTTTTACTTTCAGCACAAGCCATTGCCATAGGAATTTCACCCAAAATTTCGCGTAGCTCACCAGAAAGTGCAAGTTCACCAGCAAATTCATATTGGTTTAAATTTGCCTTAGGTAATTGATCACTAGCGACTAAAATACCTAGGGCAATGGGTAAGTCGAAGCGGCCACCTTCTTTTGGTAAGTCAGCTGGCGCAAGGTTTATGGTAATACGCTTCGCTGGAAACTCATAACCACAATTGATGATTGCACTGCGAACGCGATCTTTTGATTCACGTACTGAAGTTTCTGGTAAACCAACAATATTAAAAGCAGGCAGTCCATTCGCTAAATGTACTTCAACGCTAACAAGGGGAGATTCAAGGCCAACTCGGGCTCTACTGTAAATACAAGCGAGACTCATAAAATTCCATTTTATTAACAATCCTATAACGTTAGTTTAGGCAGACTTTATTCAAAGCGCCAACAGAGCATATAACTAAATTTTTTATTTAAATTTAAAAAGGCTAATAAAAAAACTTGCACTTGATATTAGAGCTATGGTACTAATTTAAATAGGCAGTGAAACAGCCAACACATTTAAAAAATTTTCATTTTGTTTTTATAAAAAATCAAGGTAATTGAATAAACATGCAAATATTTAGCTCAGTGATTATTAGCATTCTCGTCGTGGTGATTATTAAATCATCGCGGGGTTGTTTGTTGAGCTAAGAAAAATTTAAGCAAAAAACAAACCCTCGCTCCGAAAGGAACGGGGGTTTTTTTATAGATAAATATTTGAATAATAGCGTGCAGCGTTTAAATCAATATTTTGTATCAATAAATCATAAAAATTTAGCATAAGGGAGAAAGCTCAAACTAACAGTTATGCAAAATATATTCAGTTGGGTGGGGTTAAAAAAAAGATGACAAGTGAAAAGAAACAAACAGGCGGTTCTTTACTTTTTGACGTACTTCAGCAGCATGGTGTTGAGCATGTTTTTGGTTATCCTGGTGGCGCTATAATGCCAATTTATGATGCACTTACCGATAGTGATATCCAACACTTTTTGTGTCGTCATGAACAAGGTGCCGCATTCTCAGCGGTAGGTTATGCAAGAGCCGCCGGCAAAGTAGGGGTTTGTTTTGCGACTTCTGGTCCTGGTGCGACTAACCTCATTACCGGCCTTGCTGATGCGCTTGCTGATTCTATTCCGATTGTTGCCATAACCGGACAAGTTGCTACCTCGGTGATGGGCTCTGATGCTTTTCAAGAAATTGATATTTTTGGTTTGTCATTAGCCTGTACCAAGCATTCCTTTCAGGTGACAGATATTAATGATCTCGAAAAAGTATTGCACCAAGCTTTTGCTATAGCACTTGAAGGCAGGCAGGGACCTGTTCTTGTTGATATTCCTAAAGATATTCAGATGGCACATGTAGTTAGCCAAGGCAGTGTTGTATCAACGTTGAAAAATAAAGTTAACTTACCACCTGCTAATGTTGGTTCTGCAATTGCTATGCTTTGTCATGCTAAACAACCTGTTTTATATGTGGGTGGTGGCGTCGGCATGGCAAATGCTGTTGATGAATTGCGCGGTTTTATTGATATTACTCATATACCGAGCGTTTCAACATTAAAAGGCTTAGGTTCTATTTCACCAGACAACGAAAACTACTTAGGCATGCTCGGCATGCACGGCACAAAAGCGGCAAATTTAGCGGTTCAAGGAAGTGATTTATTAGTGGTTGTTGGTGCACGTTTTGATGACCGGGTTACGGGGAAGTTAAGTGAATTTGCGCCCAATGCAAAAGTTATTCATTTTGATATTGATACCGCTGAAATTAATAAACGCCGAGCGGCTGACTCTGCTATTTTAGGTGATTTAAAAACAAATTTGCCCGCCTTAGCTATTCCTTTAGAAATCAAAAGTTGGCAACAAAAATGTCAACAAATGAAAGCTGATTTTGGTTGGGATTACAATCATCCTGGTCAGACTATTTTTGCGCCAGCCGTCCTTAAAGAAATCAGTGAAAAAATGCCCCAAAACACCTGCGTTACCACTGATGTTGGTCAACATCAAATGTGGGCGGCACAGCATATGTCATTTGATCATCCGAGTAACTTTCTAACCAGTGCTGGTATGGGCACTATGGGCTTTGGTTTACCAGCAGCGATCGGTGCACAAGTGAGTCGTCCAACAGATTGCATTATTACTGTTTCTGGTGATGGTTCCATCATGATGAATATTCAGGAATTAGCGACAATTAAGCGTTTTCAGTTACCAGTAAAAATTGTGCTAATAGATAATGCCAAGCTAGGTATGGTCCGCCAATGGCAAGATTTATTTTTTCAAGGGCGCTTAAGTGAAACCGATCTTTCTGACAACCCAGACTTTGTCATGCTCGCTAATGCTTTTGATATCAAAGCTAAACAGGTGAGTCGTAAAGAAGAGGTTTCTGCAGCAATAGAAGAGATGCTTGAACATGACGGCCCTTACCTTTTACAAGTTAAAATAGATGCAGCAGACAATGTTTGGCCGCTAGTACCCCCTAATACAGCCAATGATAAAATGATGGAGAGTACTTAAGATGAATCATTATCAATTACGTATAAAGGCTGATGATAAGCAAGTGGTTTTAGAACGTATTTTACAAGTTGCTCGCTACCGTGGTTTTCTAATCGAAGGTATTAAAGCGAAGGTTAATACAGGGACTAATATTGGCACGATAGAATTAATGGTGCGAAGTGAGCGACCTATTTCACTTTTGGTTGATCAAATTAATAAATTGATTGATATCAAAGACGTTAAGGTAGACAAAAATACCACGCAGTAATATCGCGCATAACCAGTTATAATCATTGCGCGACAAGCACCCATAAAAATTTAGAGTTAGTTGGGTGATTAAACTACAACTAACTCGTTAAAAATATTATAAATTAGGAAACAAAATGGCTAAAGTAAATGCAGAACTCATTTGGTTTAATGGCGAACTCATGCCGTGGCAAAACGCTACCGTACATGTAATGAGTCACGCGTTGCATTATGGTTCTTCAGTATTTGAAGGTATTCGCGCATACGATACTCACAAAGGCACGTGTATTTTTCGTCTAGAAGAACATATTAAACGTTTATTCGATTCAGCAAAAATTTATCGCATGAATATCCCTTTTACCCAAGAAGAAATTGTTCAAGCTTGTAAAGATGCCGTTGCTAAAAATGGTTTAGCTTCAGCTTATTTACGTCCATTGGCCTTTCTAGGCGATATTGGTATGGGCTTACGTCCACCTATTGATGCAAAAGCGGATGTCATGATTGCCGCATTTAGCTGGGAAGCCTATTTAGGCGCTGACGCTATTGAAAACGGCGTAGAAGTTGGGGTGTCAAGTTGGAATCGACTAGCTCCGAATACTATGCCAACAGCTGCAAAAGCTGGCGGTAATTACCTTTCATCACAATTGATTTCAGCGGAAGCTGCTCGTCATGGTTATGCTGAAGGTGTCGCACTTGATATCAATAATATGGTCAGTGAAGGTGCAGGACAAAATTTATTTTTGATCCGCAAAGGTATTCTTTATACACCTCCTGGAACGGCTTCTATTTTACAAGGTTTAACGCGCGATACCGTATTCTTCCTTGCCGAGCAGCTTGGCTATGAAGTTCGTGAAGAGCCCATTTCTCGTGAGTCTTTATACTTAGTTGATGAGTTCTTTATGTGTGGCACAGCAACGGAAGTGGTACCGGTGAAATCAGTTGACGGCATGCTAGTAGGTAATGGTTCTCGTGGGCCTATTACTAAAGCTATTCAAGAAGCATTTTTTGGTATTTTTAACGGAACTACAGAAGTACCTGACAACTGGTTAGATCCAGTTAAATAGTTGTAATAACTCAACTCACTGTTATGTAGACTTTATCGGCATCCGGAATGCTCATTTATACTTATAAGCTCCGTGTTCCTTCTTTGTTAAAGAGCTAAATGACGTAGAGTTGAGTCATCACAGAAAACGATAAATAAAACCCTTAAGGTTTTATTTTAAAAGCTTACCGATTAAGTCGCTTTCAAAATAAAACTTTCACAGTATTAATTCACATTATCAATTGGAATGTAACTATTATGCCTAAATTAAGATCTGCAACTTCTACTCAAGGCCGTAATATGGCTGGTGCTCGCGCTTTATGGCGCGCAACAGGAATGACGGATAATGATTTTGGCAAACCAATTATTGCGGTTGTTAACTCTTTTACTCAGTTTGTACCAGGTCATGTGCATTTAAAAGATATGGGGCAACTTGTCGCTGGCGCTATCGAAGAAGCGGGTGGTGTTGCTAAAGAATTTAATACCATTGCGGTTGATGACGGTATTGCTATGGGACACAGCGGCATGCTTTACAGTTTGCCATCACGCGATTTAATAGCCGACTCAGTTGAATACATGGTCAATGCTCATTGCGCTGATGCCATGGTTTGTATCTCCAACTGTGACAAAATTACACCGGGCATGTTAATGGCCGCTATGCGCTTAAATATTCCTGTGATCTTTGTTTCCGGTGGCCCAATGGAAGCTGGAAAAACTAAACTATCAAACCAAATTATCAAACTTGATCTTGTTGATGCGATGATTCAAGGGGCTGACCCAAAAGTCTCTGATGCACAAAGTGATCAAGTTGAACGTTCCGCTTGTCCTACTTGTGGTTCATGTTCAGGCATGTTCACCGCTAATTCAATGAACTGTTTAGCTGAAGCGTTAGGTTTAGCACAACCGGGTAACGGTTCAATGCTTGCAACCCATGCTGACCGTGAGCAATTATTTTTAAATGCAGGTAAAGAAATTGTAAAATTAACCAAGCGCTATTATCAAGAAAACGACGAATCAGCCTTACCACGTAATATCGCTAACAAAGCGGCGTTCGAAAATGCCACCTGTTTAGATATTGCGATGGGTGGTTCAACGAATACGGTGCTGCATTTAATCGCCGCAGCGCAAGAAGCTAATATCGATTTTACTATGAAAGACATGGACCGCTTATCTAGAATTGTGCCGCAGTTATGTAAAGTTGCGCCTTCTACCCCTAAATACCATATGGAAGATGTGCATCGCGCTGGTGGTGTCATTGCTATTTTAGGTGAGTTAGCACGCGCCAACTTATTAACCATGAATATCAAAAACGTGCTCGGTTTAACACTTGATGAAATGTTAGAAAAATATGACATCACGTTAACGAAAGACCAAAGTGTTATTGACTTTTTCCGTGCGGGACCAGCGGGTATCCGCACG
The DNA here is from genome assembly GCF_014076915.1 of Colwellia sp. MB02u-14. Classification (NCBI taxonomy): domain Bacteria; kingdom Pseudomonadati; phylum Pseudomonadota; class Gammaproteobacteria; order Alteromonadales; family Colwelliaceae; genus Colwellia; species Colwellia sp. MB02u-14. The sequence goes on along the minus strand of NZ_JACGUX010000067.1, from coordinate 107,788 downwards.
GTTAAAGCATTTAGCCAAGATTGTCGTTGGGATACCGTTGATGACGATCGTGAAAACGGTTGTATACGTTCACTTGAGCACGCGTATTCATTGGAAGGCGGTTTAGCGGTATTAGCCGGCAATATTGCCCCTGATGGTTGTGTTGTTAAAACGGCTGGAGTATCCGATGATAATCTAGTCTTTACCGGCCCAGCTCATGTTTTTGAAAGCCAAGATGATGCGGTTTCTGGTATTTTGGCGGGCAAGGTTGTTGCTGGTGAGGTGGTTGTTATTCGTTACGAGGGCCCTAAAGGGGGTCCAGGCATGCAAGAAATGCTTTACCCAACCACTTACTTAAAATCGATGGGTTTAGGTAAAGAATGTGCGTTGTTAACCGATGGCCGTTTCTCTGGTGGTACTTCTGGGTTATCTATTGGTCATGTTTCTCCTGAAGCTGGTAGTGGCGGCACTATCGCCTTAGTAGAGCAAGGTGACATTATTCATATTGATATCCCTAATCGTGAGATTACATTAAATGTCAGCGAAGAAATATTAGCTGAACGTCGCGCTAACATGGAAGCAAAAGGCAAGGATGCTTGGAAACCACTTAACCGTGTACGCCCTATTAGCTATGCGTTGAAAAATTACGCGATGTTAGCAACAAGTGCTGACAAAGGTGCTGTACGTAACCGTGATTTACTTGACGGTTTAGTTGGGGCGTAAGGTGAATTTCTTGATGACCTTTTGGAATAAATATAATGACTGAAGCTGAACAGCAAGCTTTAGTGCTTGCGAAAGAAACTCAAGAACAAGCGCTCGACTATTTACGAAGAATTCTCTTGGCGCCTGTCTATGATGTTGCTATTGAAAGTGATTTAACACCGCTCACTAAGTTGTCATCACGGTTAGGTAATCAAATTTTTCTTAAACGTGAAGACCAGCAACCTGTTCATTCTTTTAAGATCCGTGGTGCTTATAATAAGCTTGTTAATTTAACCGAAGAACAGTGTATTCATGGAGTGATCGCTGCTTCTGCTGGTAATCATGCTCAGGGCTTGGCACTTGCGGCAAATAAACTCGGTATTAGAGCCACGATTGTTATGCCGATAACAACTCCTGATATAAAAGTTGATAATGTTCGACGTTTTGGCGCCGAAGTACGTTTAGTGGGTAAAAGCTTCAATGAAGCGCAAGTGGCTTCATTAGATTTTGCTCGTGATGAAAATAAAACGATAGTTCCTCCTTTTGATGATGTTGATATTATCGCTGGACAAGGCACGGTTGCCAAAGAACTTTTACAGCAGCACCCAAAAGTTGAAGTCGTTTTTATTCCAGTCGGTGGTGGTGGTTTACTGGCAGGTATGTCGGTTTATTTAAAGCAGCTACGACCCAATATAAAAGTGATCGGTGTTGAAGCAGAAGATTCTGCTTGCTTAAAAGCCGCGATGGCAGCGGGTAAACCTGTCGACTTGGAACAAGTGGGACTTTTTGCTGACGGGGTTGCAGTAAAGAGGATTGGAGAACACACCTTTAATGTCATTAAACATTATTGCGATGACGTGATCACTGTTACAACGGATGAAATTTGTAGCTCTATCAAAGATATATTTGAACAAACACGGGTGATTTCTGAACCGGCTGGCGCACTTTCATTGGCGGGTTTACAGAAGTATTGTAAAACGAGTGTTGGAAATGAAGCATTAGTTGCCATACTGTCTGGCGCTAATATGAACTTTCATACGTTACGATATATTTCAGAGCGATGTGAATTAGGTGAGCAAAAAGAAGCGGTGCTCGCCGTAAAAATTCCAGAAAAGAAAGGGAGTTTTAGAACATTCTGTCATGCCTTAGACGGACGAGTGATCACTGAATTTAATTATCGTTATGCAACAAAAGCTGATGGTAGTCATAAAAATGCTAATATTTTCGTTGGTGTTAGAACCAGTGGCGAAGAAGACAGATATCACTTACTTTCACAGTTAACTGAAAAAGATTATCGAGCAACAGATCTTACAGATAACGAATTAGCTAAACTTCATGTCCGTTATATGATTGGCGGCCAAAATTCTTCACCAACCCCAGAGCGTATTTTTCGTTTTCAGTTTCCTGAATACCCAGGCGCATTGGAAAAATTCTTAGATACCTTAGGTGAGCATTGGAATATTACTTTATTTCATTACCGTAATCATGGTGCTGCTTTTGGTCAAGTATTAGCCGGCTTTGAAGTCAAAAATGATGACCAGCTCGCCTTTTTTAATCATCTCAAAGATTTAGGTTATGAATGGCAAGAAGAAACGGAAAATAAAGCCTATCAAGCGTTTTTAAGTTAAGTCGAGAAATTATTTAAATAACCTTTACTGATCAAGTACTAAAGCCACTTTAATTGAAGTGGCTTTTTACATTTTATACTTTTCAATTGCATAAAAATTAGTTTATTCTATATCCATAAAAATTATATGGACAATTCATGATGCAAGTAAGCCAAGAAGATGAATCAGTAATACCCACTCCTCAGTTACAACCCTTAGATAAACATAAACGTGTTGATGCCTTAGATATTTTACGCGGGCTAGCCCTCGTGGGTATTTTATTGATGAATATTGAATGGTTTAACCGTGCAATTATTTCTTTAGGTGCCCACGACACAACATTAACGGGTATTGACCATGCGGTTGGTTGGTTAATTCGTTGTTTTGTTGAAGGTAAATTTTATAAATTATTTGCCCTTATCTTTGGAATGGGCTTTGCGGTTATGCTCTTACGTGCCAAAGAAGTCGGTCGGCCCTTTGGCGCTTGGTTTATTCGTCGCATGGTTGTGCTGTTAATTATCGGACTAGCCCATATGATTTTCTTATGGGGTGGCGATATTTTACATGACTACGCTATTGCAGGCTTACTTTTATTAGCATGGGTTTCTTATAAGAAAACAGAAGACCCAAAAGCTTATCTTAAATTAGCATTGATGTGGCTCATGATACCTATTTTTATTGTCAGTGTTGGAGCCTCTATCTTTGGTATGTTTTTTAGTGAGCCTAAGTATCAAGAAATGTGGCAAAACGAACTTGATATTTTTACGGTTGTTGAGCAACAACTAGAAAATAATGTTGAGATTATTCCACCAACGAATAAAATTACTGAGGATTTAGACCCAATATCAGCAGAAACTTCATCTGTTATGCCTTCAGATGAAGAAATAAGAGAAATAACGATTGCAGATACATTAGAGCAGCGTAAAGAGTTACTCGCCGATATCGCTGAAGAAGACGCAGCCTTTATGAAAGGCAATTACTGGGAGGCAACAAAATATCGTTTTAGTTTTACTGGCTTTATGTTGATGTTCGCGCCAGTAATGTCACTTGTGGTTCTCATGCCTATTTTTATCTTAGGTTTTTGGTTGGTTGTTACCGAAAAAATAACGAAACACCAAGAGCACCATAGTTTCTTTAAAGTGTTAACGCGTGTTGGCTTAGGTATTGGAATCCCACTAAATATTGCGAGTATTTTAATTATACAACACCCTGCTACCGCTATTTCTGGAGTCCTTCAGGGAGTAGGACAAATGATTTTTTATGTGGGTCAATATTTATTGTCGGCTGGATATTTAGGTCTGGTTATTTGTGCGTTAAATAAGCAAAAATGGCAAAAATTCTTTTCAGCATTTTCACCTATGGGGCAAATGGCACTGACCAATTATTTGATGCACTCTGTTATCTTAACCAGTATCTTTTATGGTTATGCAGGCGGTCAATACGGAGAAATATCAAGAGCACCACAAATGCTGATTGTTTTAGCGATTATTGTTGCGCAAATATTCTTGTCTAAATGGTGGTTAAACCGCTACCGGTTTGGCCCTATGGAATGGTTATGGCGTAGTTTAACTTATAAAAAAATGCAGACAATGAAGTTATAAGTACTGTAAATTTACCCGCGTTTATGCGTAAAAATAACAAGCAGCCGTTGGCTGCTTTTTTATTTTTAAAGGTAAAAATTGTTATAATTATTAAGTAAACTTAAAAAACACCACTATATTCAACGGTATTCTTAAATATTCACCTTTATATTATTGCAGGAATAACCAAGAATAGTTCTGCTGTCGACGGCATTTCAATATAATTATTTAAAAAGGAAAAGCAAATGACGCTTGGTGAACAATTAAAAAAATTAAGAAATGCAAAAGTAATGAGTCAACCTGATTTAGCCAGTATCGCTGGGATAGAACAATCATATTTATCCAAGTTAGAAAATGATAAATCAATACCCTCCAACGATACCTTTAGAAAGTTGTTAGCCGCTTTTGAGTTATCGTTACCTCAGTTTATCGCTGATTTTGACAAAAACTACTTAGTGACTCAATTAAGTCAAATCCCTGATATTGAACATTGGTTAAAGCAGCAACAACAATCACAAGTGATGAACCAGCGTAGGTATCTCTATTTATGTAGCGCACTAATTGTTTTCGCTATTACATTATTTTACGCAGGGCAAAGTAAAATACTGTTTCCTGAGTTACAGTTTAAATACTACTCAGAAGGGATTGTGTTGGCAGGTGAGCCAAAAGATATATTTGATGACTGGGAAAAGTTAATTCCACGAAAAGCCAGTATTAATATCCATAACCAAAAGAAGATTGAGATGACTCAACGTCGGGATGTAAAGTATATATTTTCTACTCAATTTTTAGGAGAAGAATTTGTAGAGAACTTACCCCAAGGTTTACGACTATATAGTCGCAGAAGTAGTCAATTGATTGCTAACCCCGTTAATGCTTGGCTGAGAATCGCGGGTGTGTTTTTCTTTATAATGGGCATCATGGGCTTTATTATAGAAAGACGTTTATATAAAACATCCTCATTGTAATGCTCAAGCAAGCGATAAGTTATTTGTTATGGCAATAACTTATCGTAATCACCCGAGTTATTCAGCTAATTTAGCTTCAATTTCAGCAAGCTTATTTTCTAATTCAGCGAGTTTCTGACGCGTTTTTAATAATACTTGTGTTTGCACATCAAACTCTTCACGCGACACTACGTCAAGCTGTGATAATTTACGTTGTAAAACCACTTTGGTTTTCTCTTCTATATCGTTAGCAATGTCTTTGAATTTAGGTGGAATAGCATCAGCAACTTGTTGGGCGATTTCTTCAATCTTTTTAGCGTTAAACATTATTTTTATCCATAGTTCATCAATGCGCTTATTGTAATGCATTTAATGATTTTACCAAGGTCTATTTCACTATACGGTTTAGAGCAAACAGGGTAAAATCAGCGCCCAGAAAACAGACAAACTAAAGTAGAAATACGATGAAACTTAACCCCGGACAAAATGAAGCGGTAAAATATGTTACTGGCCCGTGCTTAGTACTTGCGGGTGCGGGTAGCGGTAAAACAGGGGTTATTTGTCAGAAAATTGCTTATCTTATTCAAAAATGTGATTACAAAGCACGTAACATTGCTGCAGTAACGTTTACCAACAAAGCCGCCCGAGAAATGAAAGAGCGTGTGGTAAAGATGATGGATAAAAGCTTAACGCGTGGTCTCACGGTTTCTACTTTTCATTCCATGGGCCTTGATATCATTCGTAAAGAAATTAAAACTTTAGGTTATAAACCAGGTTTTACTTTATTTGATGATCAAGACTCATTGTCTTTATTGAAAGAACTCACTAACGAACAGCTTGATGGCGACAAAGACTTACTCAGCAAATTACAAAGTATGATTTCCAATTGGAAAAATGATTTGTTATTGCCTGACGCGGCACTAAAAATGGCTGGTGATGCAGACACCATCATGTTCGCCGAATTTTATCAACTCTATCAAAAGCATATGAAAGCTTATAATGCGCTTGATTTTGACGACTTGATTTTAGCGCCAACCCTTTTATTAAAAAACTTTCCAGAAGTGCGCGCTCGCTGGCAGAAAAAAATTAAATATCTGTTGGTCGATGAATATCAAGATACCAATGCTAGCCAATATGAATTAGTTAAATTAATTGCCGGAGAACAAGGTCTTTTAACAGTGGTTGGTGACGATGACCAATCTATATATTCTTGGCGTGGCGCTAAGCCGCAAAACTTAGTGTTACTCGGCCAAGATTTTCCACAACTTAAACTCATTAAATTAGAGCAAAATTATCGCTCTAGTGGCCGTATTTTAAAATGTGCTAATACCTTAATAGCCAACAATCCTCATGTTTATGACAAGGCATTATTTAGTCAGCTCGCTTACGGTGTAGAGCTACGTGTTATTCAGGCTAAAAATGAAGAGCATGAAATTGAGCGTGTTGTTGGAGAGCTTATTGGCCATAAGTTCTTAAATAAAAGTAAATTCAAAAACTATGCGATTTTATATCGGGGTAATCATCAGTCACGCTTATTAGAAAAGTCACTGATGCTCAATCGTATTCCATATAAGATTAGTGGCGGAACGTCTTTTTTTTCTCGCAGTGAAATTAAAGACATGATGGCGTTCTTACGCGTACTTGTGAACCCAGATGACGACAATGCTTTTTTAAGAATAGTAAACGTACCACGCAGAGAAATTGGACCAACTACGTTAGAAAAACTGGGTAATTACGCCAATATTCGGCAAATAAGCATGTTTGCCGCTAGCTTTGAATTAGGGCTTGAGCAGCATTTAACGGGCCGAGGTTTAGTGCACGTACAACGCTTTACTCGCTGGTTAGTTGAAACGGGTGATCACGCTGAACGAGGCGACACCCCTGCGGTTTTGCGCGCGATGATCCGTGAAATAAATTATGAAGATTGGTTGTACGATACATCCCCTAGCCCCAAAGCCGCAGAAATGCGCATGAAAAACGTCACAACACTTTTTAGCTGGGTGACTCAAATGTTAGAAGGTGATGATGAAAATGACCCGATGTTGTTGCCTGAGATTGTTATTCGTTTAACGTTACGTGAAATGATGGAGCGTGGCGAAGATGAAGATGATGCCGACCAAGTACAACTGATGACACTGCATGCTTCGAAAGGGCTAGAATTTCCCTACGTATTTTTGATTGGTATGGAAGAAGGTTTATTACCTCATCAAACCAGTATGGATGAAGGAAACGTTGAAGAAGAGCGCCGCTTAGCTTATGTGGGTATTACGCGAGCACAACGAGAATTAATATTCACTTATGCCCGTGAACGTCGACAATACGGAGAAGTTTCTCGCACTGAAGCTAGCCGATTCTTGCATGAACTCCCGCAAGACGATTTAAGTTGGGAGCTAACAGAAACTAAAAAAAGCCAAGAACATAAAGACAAAACCACCAAAATGGGTGTAGCGAATTTACGCGATATGCTGAAGAAAAAAGGATAGTATCACCCATTATCGGCGATACTTTGTAAAATTAGTGTTGATTTTTTTAGATAAGGTGTTGGTATTTATATTGAATTCCCTGTTTGCAACAAAATGTATTGATTTCTTTTTTTTTTTGGCTACTATAGGTTAGCGTTAATAAATGTTACATTTACGTAAGTAATTACTTATAAAACAAAGTTTAAGGGAATAAAATGTTTAATAAATATACCAGGGTTTCATCATTAATTGCCATTTCAATATTTGTCGTAGGTTGCAACTCTACCCCAAAAAATAATGCTGCAGATATGGGCATGAATATTCCTCAATGGGTACTTAACCCAACAGTTGACAAAGGCTTAGCCGCATCGTCATGTGTTAGCGCTTCAAACAGTTTTTCAATGGACAAATCTCAAGCTGCGACACAAGCTCGCGCAGAATTAGCTAGCCAAATTGAAACAAGAGTTTCTACTTTACAAGAAGAATATAGTACGAAAATTTCTTCGATGGGTAATAGCAATACCGAAAGTAAAATCAGTATCACTACGGCTCAATTAACTGATCAATACTTACGTGGCTCAAAAGTGGTTAAAGTTGATTACGCTCAAATGGATAAAGTGAAAAACTTGTGTGCGATGGTCACTTTATCAGAAGATAAAACTCAAGAACTTTTTAGCCAGCTATTAAAACAAGCGCCAATTAAATTAGATCCTGAAAACGAAACCTTATTATATTTGAACTTTATGAAGTCTGAAAACTCAGTTAAATAATTAATACTCAAATAAAAATAAAATAAGCTATAGGGTTTTTGTATGTTTTTTTGGGAAGAAATGAAGTTTAATAAAGGGACGTTTAAAGAAAAGTTCCTTTTTGTTGCAATATCTATCATGGCGCTTGGTCAGTGGGCTGACTCTAAAGAAATGGCTGAAGAGGCTTATGTAGCTTTTGTCTCTAATTTTACTCATAAATATGAATATGAAAGTTTAAATACGATTAATATTGGTAGTAATGTTGAGTATATTTCACAAACGTTTGGCTCCCCCCAACTCATCAAAAAAAGTAAATATGTCGATGATATTAGCTTCGCTTATTATCTACATGACAAATATATACTTACTTTAATTTTAAAAGAAAACAGAGTCACGGCATACACGATTAGCGCATTGGAAGATGACTTCATACCTAATAGCTTACTCAATAAAGTTCCATCAGGAAGTAAGTTTACCGTTGCCGACAACACTAAAGAAATAATGAACTTCACTTTAGATCATAATAATGTCGACTTCTTTTTAGTGAGCGAAGAGCAAGGTAAAGATAAATTATTTATTAACCAATATTTTGGTGCTCTAGGCTATCAGAAAGATATTAATCTTAGCTCAGCAGAGTTACGCAAGTTATATGATCAAGTAAACCTTGAAGAAGAAAGTGAATCAATCAAAGAACAAGCATTAGCAATAAGTCGCAAAGCTAGAAATAACTTTTACGGAGCAGGTGAAGTCGACTTGTCTGTGATTGCGGATTCAGTGCTAACAAATTTTGAGTATTCATTTTACTATAAACAGTAGGATTGACAGAAATAATAAGGATATATCATGTCTCATTTTTTTAAAATGGTGCTTGTCTCTGTGATTGTTTGCTTTATTGGCGCTAGCCCAGCAACAAATGCCGCTCAAGATAGTAAATTTACAGAATATAGTAAACAACAAAAAGAAAAATATAAAAAATTTAAGACTGATTACTTAGATCGCTATGAAAAGTATCGCACCGAAATAAAAGAAAAATGGGGCGTTGCCGAACTTAGTTCTAAAACTGAATATGTTTACTATAACGAAGAAAATAAAACTAAAGTCCTAACGGATTTTGAACACGATACAATAGAAGTGAGCATTTTAGAAAGTGATGATTTATCTGATCAAGACGTTGATACAATAATACGTAAAGCGATTATTGATTCATTAGATAAACAACCAGAGGTTATTGCTCACAGTCAAATAGAATTTGACACTGTCGATGATACAAAAGAGCTTCCCCCTCTACCTATTGAAAGCCTCGTACCAACAGTTTTAAAACACTTAGGCATAGAGTCCCCAGAAAAGTTAAACATGCTGCTTAAAAGTATTGAAATTGTTCCTGCAAAGCAACAAGTACAAGTTGTTGTTAAGCGCACAGAGGCGCGTTTAGCAAAGCAAATTGCTAACTTAGAAAACTTCACCAACAATACCGACGTTGCCTCTGAACAAATTCAAGCCTCAAAAGCACTTATCGTTAGTATAAAAAAAGAAAAGAGTGTGGTTATTCATGACGCCAATGAGCTGACTAAAAAGAACATTAAAACCTATAAAATTAATCTGAAAAGAGATCGGTATAAAAAAGCTGAGCAGTATTTGAAAATGGTCAGAAATAATGCTGAGAAATGGTCACTTTCGGATCAATTTATTTTAGCGATTATGGAAACAGAGAGTCATTTTAATCCACTTGCTAAGTCATATGTTCCAGCATACGGTTTAATGCAAATAGTGCCATCAACGGCCGGTGCTGACGTTAAAACAAAAATATTAGGCGAAAAGGGAAAACCTACACCTAGCCTTCTTTTTAATGGCCGCGATAATATTAAATATGGTTCTGCCTATATTCATATTTTAATGACTCGATATTTAAAAGAGATTAAAAATCCAACCAGCCGCTTGTATTGCGCAATTGCTTCTTATAATACCGGTATTGGTAATATTGCCCGTGCTTTTAATAAGGGAAAAAAAGGCCGCCTTAAAGCAATGAAAGTGATTAATACGCTATCGCCTGATGAAGTTTACGACATTATTAAAAAACGGACTCATACAGAAACACAACGATATTTAGATAAAGTACTTGAAAGTAAAAAATATTTTACTCAACAAAAGGCATAGCTTGTGAACAAAATAATCGTAGTTTTATTATTGTTAATAGCGCCTATTGTGAACGCGATTGAAAAAATTCCAGCGGATGATGAAACTTATATTTATGGGTTAGGTATCGATGCTGATCACAGCAATGCACAGAAATTTGCGCTTGCTGATATCACGCAAAAATTATCAACCAGAGTACAATCAAGTGTCGGTATTAGCCAAAGTAAAAGTGGCAATGTTACCAATACAGACACTAAACAAAGAACAACTGCTGTATCACAAGAAATAGAATTACCTAATGTTCATGTTTTGGAAAGTGTTAAAAAAGATAACCAATGGCGAGTGTTAATTCGTGTAGAACGTAAACTTGTACAATTAGCACTGAAGCAACAACTTGAAGATTTAAATGATGAGCTTTCTTTTCTACTTGAAGACTTTGTTGAATCTCAAGGTCCTGCGTGTTGGTATGCTTTAACAACAAACAATCATAAAAAAGAAAAACTATTCGCTTTGATCCCTGCCTATATTGGTAGCGGTATGAAAGAAGAATCAACGGTCACATTTAAGAAACAGGCAACAAGTTTCGATCGCCTTTTAAAGCGTTGCAAATATAAAAATAAATATACAATTAACTACCCTAAGCAAACACCTATTGATTTCAAAAACTCGTTTGAACAATTAATGAAAAAACAAGGCTACAAAGTCACGAACCAGAAAAAAAATGCCGGAACAATCGACGTTAAATTCACAGAAAAAAAAACCTATGCATATAAAAACCACTTAAATATCATCAGTGCGGAAGTGAGTGTATTAGATGAATTTGGTGACACTAAAAAGCACGTAAAATTCAAAAGCAAAGGTTCATCATTTAATAACAAAAAAGAAGCCAGTAGAAAAGCAGTTGTTAATTTAATAAAAAAAATAGAAACACTCATTATAAAGTCGTAATAAAAGGGAATAAAAATGAAAAAATCACTTAAAACTATAGCATTAGTCGCTTCGTCAATCATGGCCGTAGGTTGTGGCTCTACCACACCTCCAATGCCCACCTTGGCAGATGTAAATATTCCTTCAATTGATGGCTACACGGGCGATAAATTTGATATAAAGAATAGTAAAATTATTGTTGCACCAGGTGTTAAACTTGATATCCCTGAGCATATGCAAACTCGCTTTTCGGGTGAAATAACGACTATTATCGTTGATAGCGGTTCAGAAGTTATTGATAGAAAAATGGCCTCACGATTTATTGATGAAATACAATTAAAAGAAAATCTTAGTGAAGACTATCGAGCTTATGAAGGTCCTGTAGAAGCGAAATTTGCTGTTATTCCAACCATTACTGACATCTCTTATGGTGGTGAATATGAAAAATCATACAGCACAACCGATAAAAAAGGTAAAACAACACATCATGCCGCTGAGTGTGATTACAGTGCTAAAGCTAAAGCGAATGTACAAATTCGAGAATTACCTTCAATGAAGCAAATCATGTCATTTAATGTTGAAGGACGCTCTACAAGCAGTAAAGAAAATCCACCGAGCCGTTCATGTAAAGAGTCATCAATGTATAACGGTGTCATTGCGGGTGCCATTGGTGACTTACTTGAAAAAGGTGATGACGACTATGTCACGTTAAGCAAATATGTGGGTTCACAAGGTGTAATTACGGGTGCAAAAACTTTTGGTGGTGACTTATATTTCGAAACCAATTTAGGCCGCTTGCACGGAGCTAAAGAAGAAGCACAAGTTGCGATCTATCAAGATATTGATGGCGAACTCGTTTTAATTGCTGAAGGTGAGATGATGGATGCAAAAAATGTTTTACGTAAAAAATCTTACATTGAAGTCGATAGCGATATTGCTCCTACGCTGAAAAAAGGCATGATTGTTATGTTATCAGGTAAGTGTGTAGGCTATATATGTTCAATGAACAGTGCTATTAAATCAATAAGATAAAGCAATAATAAAAGGAGAGCTAAGCTCTTCTTTTAAGGGGTACCATGGATAGAGATACTATTAGTCAATTTTTTAAGCAGTTAAAACCCCTTAAAAGAGTCGTTATACAAGCACATGACTTCCCTGACCATGATGCGATTTCAGCCGCTTATGGTTTATCCATTATTTTGCAATCATTAGGGTTGAAAACTTTGATTGTCTATAACGGAAATATAGACAGGATATCATTGTCAAACATGATTGAATGGCTAGAAATACCTATTGTACATTGTAGTAAAGCTAGCTTAACACCGCATGATAAAATTATTACCGTAGACGGTTGTATTGGTGAGAAAAATGTCACGGATATGCCAGGTACTGAAATAGCGGTAATTGATCACCATACAGTTACGCCACCCAATAAGCTTTGGTTCTGTGATGTTCGACCACATTATGGTGCGACAGCGACAATTATTTATGAGTACTTTCAATTGTTGAATATTGAATTACCACAGAATGTTGCTACCGCATTACTGGTCGGACTTAATATTGACACAGCAAACTTAACCCGTGGTTTTTGTAATGCTGACTTAAAAGCCTTTTTAGCTTTTAATCAAATGGCCGATTTAGATTTAGTGAATAGAATTTGTCGTAACTCTTTGGTTGAGAATGAGCTGACAAGTTTTTATCAAGTGTGTGATAGCGTCACTAGTACCGATGGTATTGCTATGGTGTTATTAAAAGAACCATGTGCAAAAAATTTACTCGGTGTTTTAGCTGACTTTTTATTAAGTGTAAATGAATACGATATTGTGATTGTAGCAATGAATTATAATCAAGGTATTCAACTATCGTTGCGGTCCGAGTGCCCAAAAGTTAATGTTGGAAAGCTGCTAAGAGAGACCTTAAATTATAAGCAAAGAGGTTTTGGAGGCGGGCATGCTCATATGGCAGGAGGCATCATTTTAAGTGATCAAAAACATCATTTTGTTGAATCTAAAGAGGCTCATTTCAAACCCATTTTAGATGTCATCAAATTATTAAGAGCTAACACTCCGAAAAAAATTACAGAGCACGAAGTTGTTATTTGTTAGCTTAACTTTATATTAGCTTAGAAAAGAAGAGAGAAATGGAAAATTTTTTTGAATCATTATTGTGGAAAAGTCGTTTAGTTTTAATTGTTGCAGTTGTCTGTTGCCTTGCTACAGCATTCTCTTTAATTGGCTTAGGTGCTTATGAAGTTATTCACTTTATTGGCAATCTTGTTACTTATTTCATCGGTGGTAATGAGAATATTACCAGAGATGTATTAGTATTAAGCGTAATAGAAGTGCTTGATACCTTTTTAATATCATCAATATTATTTATATTCTCTTTTGGTTTATATGAACTATTTATTAGTTCTATTGATGAAACTGGAAAACATACCTCTCAAGCTTTTCAAATTAATAGTATTGATCAACTAAAAACAAAGTTAGGCAATGTCATTGTTATGCTTTTAGTGATTAAGGTTTTTGCATATTTAATTGAGTTAAGACCATCGAGTATTATCGAAACCTTATATCTTGCTATTATCGTTTTATTAGTTTCAATTAGCTTATGGTTAGGACATGCTCATAAAAAGTAGTTATATTCCTTTTTTTGCACGCTAAATAATAAGGAATTATGATTGAAAAGGTTAAAATAGAGGTAAAGTATCTTCTAGAAATATTACTTCTAGAAATATTACTTCTGGAATAGGAAGATTATTAAATAATGACCTCGAGCAATTTGTTGAACAATAAGTTAGATCCAATTTTCAGAAAAATAACAACTGAATCAAGGGCTTTTGCTGACAGTCCACTTCCTAATCATTTTATTGTGGAAATGAAAGATGATATGGGTGAAATTCGTCAAAAATCTCTTGCTGTATTATTTGAGTACTTTGCGTGCACCTAATGGGTTATTAGCTATTTATTCAAAACAACAATGCACAGCTTAAACATTTGTTAACCTGCTTGATGCATGGTATAGCTGCTGGTGAAAAGTAAATTTAACACGTACATAAGCGATTTAGGTTTTTAACATCAGTTTGAATTTAGACCTAAAGTTATATATGGATCTCTCTCTAACCAAAAATTTTAACAACCATGGGGCTTTTTTATAGATAGCACTTCCATAATAAATTTATATAACTTTATTTCTAATTAAGGGTTTAGCTACCAGAGTCAGTTTTTAGAAAACATGTTGTATTGCATATTACATCAAGATAAGGTCAAGTTCTTAGTTGGAATACCTCAAGTGATGATTAAATTGCTGTTAGTCGACGAACTTAATAGTTATACGGTTGATTTAGATAATAGTAAGTCATCAATGAATACTGAATTAATATCTCAAATATCTATTTTAATGACACTTTTAGCAACGAGGCCTGAAAATATCGCGGTTTCTGCGCTCAGTTATTATTTTTTACCTGAAGATTATATAAAAAATGACATACCCGATGTAGGCTTAATGGATGATCTTTATGTATTTAGAACGGCTGCGTATTACTCAACGAACGGATGATAGCGAATAGCTAGAGGTCTTTGATGATATGTATTATGTCGATACTTTATCAGGTAAAGTCACTATCATTGTTGGATCGATAATTCTTTTAAGCTGACGTTATGTCAGCTAATGAAGTTACTTAAAGAATAGAGTTAAACTGATCATGATTGCACCAAAAATGATGGTCAATATTAACTGTTTATGTTGCTTGCTTTGTTGTTCTTTTAATTGATTAATTAACTGTGTTTGTTGCTCATGACCTTTCCGGCCAGTTTTCAAATAGTCATAAACTAAATCAGGCATCTCAGGCAGCTTTTCATTCCAAAATGGCAAGTTTTCTTTTATTTTTTTGAACACTGCTTTCACACCCATTTGCTCTTTTACCCAATTTTCTAAGAAAGGTTTGGCGGTTTGCCATAAATCGAGCTGTGGGTAAAGTTGTCGTCCAAGTCCTTCGATGTAGAGTAAGGTTTTCTGTAATAAAACCAATTGAGGTTGCACTTCCATATTGAATCGTCGTGCGGTGTTAAATAAACTCACTAATACTTGTCCGAAAGATATTTCAGCTAATGGCTTATTAAATATTGGTTCACAAACGGTGCGAATAGCAAATTCGAATTCATCAACACTGGTATTGCTGGGTACCCAGCCAGAATCGACATGCAGTTCTGCTACTTTACGGTAATCTCTATTAAAAAAGGCGACAAAATTTTCAGCTAAATAGCGTTTATCTTCACGATTTAATGTACCACAAATCCCAAAATCTATGGCTATCCATGTTGGATCTTCAGGGTTTGTTGCATCAACGAATACATTTCCAGGATGCATATCTGCATGAAAAAAACTGTCACGAAATACTTGCGTAAAAAACACTTCAACACCACGTTCAGCAAGTGATTTCATATCTACTCCAAGCTGTTGAAGTGTCTCTATTTCTCCTACGCCGATACCATAAATCCGTTCCATCACCATTACGTTGATATGACTGAACTCACTATAAACCTTGGGCACATATAATACGCTATCGCTAGCACGACCTTGAGAGAAGTTATGATTTAGTAAGGTGGCATTAGCCGCTTCACGGTTCAGGTCAAGCTCGTCAATAATTGTTTTACGGTACTCATTAACGACTTCTTTCGGACGCAGGCGTTTACCATCGGGTAAAAATTTGGCAACAATACCCGCAAAGAGAGACATCACTTTTACGTCAGCTACAATTGTTTTGGTAATATTTGGGCGCAAAACCTTAAGCACGACTTCAATAGGCTGTCCGTCTTGTATTAATGTTGCCGTATGTACTTGTGCAATTGACGCTGAAGCGAGTGGTTGGGTGTCAAAATGGTTAAAGTGTTGATTAAATGTCTCTTCTCCAATCGCGTCTAGAACAATCGCTTTGGCTAACTCGCCATCAAAGGCAGGTACCTGATCTTGAAGTAAGGCAAGTTCCTTAGCAAAGTCATCAGGGAGCAAATCTCGGCGGGTTGAAAGCATCTGACCAAACTTTACAAATACAGGTCCTAAAGATTCAATCGCTAAGCGAAGACGCAAGGCTTCAGGCTTATTCTTGTGTTTATTACGTAACCAAAACAAGGTAAAGCGCATAAGTTTCGCATACCAAGGTAGCATATGGCTGGGGATAAGTTCATCAAGACCAAATTGAAGAAATGTTTTAATGATGCGATAAAGTCGTAAACTGCTCACAATGTTCCTTGAAAATTAGGTTGGCGTACTGGCTTTTTTAGCAAGTCGCTGAATACGTTCAGATAAAGTATCTGCTTGTTTAGATACATCGGCAACTTTTTGGCTAAAAGACTGTATTTGACTTGAAGTAACCACTAAGCGCTTTTCATGCACTAACCATTCGCTAGCGTCAGCTTGTATTTGTTGAGTGGCAAAATTAAATTTTTTCGTTAAATTTTTACTTATCTGAGAGAGCTTATATGTTGGAATATCACCGATATGTTTGGCTATTTCTGTTTGCCAATCAATTTCGAGTGATTGTGCGATACTCGCAAACACCTGAGCAACTTTGATGTCTCCATGAACATCGAGTTTCTCTTGTTTGATCAGTTCGGTAATCTGTTGTTCTTTTTTGAGTTCAAGTAAGGTTTTTATACTGGTTTTTATTGTACAGTTGCTGCGCTCGATTAAGCGGGTTACTAGAACCTTATTGTCATTAATAGAAAAACTTAAAGGGAAACCTAATTCTTTTAATGAAAGGGTTAATGTTTTTTGTTCTAAAGGTTGTAAGACACTCGCCCCCTTAACACTGAGTAACAGTGTTTGGTTAATTGCAAACTCTAGTGCTGAACAGAGTATTTGCTGAGGCATTAACTGAGGGCTAATTTTTATCACAATTAAAATTTATAACCTTTGTGCAGAGCAACAACGCCACCCGTTAGGTTTTTGAAACTGGTTTGTTCAAAACCCGCCGAATCCATCATATCTTTTAATGTATCTTGGTCAGGGTGCATACGAATCGATTCTGCTAAATATTGATAGCTGTCACCATCTTTAGCGACTAACTCACCCATTTTAGGAAGAATGTTAAAAGAATAAAAGTCGTAAGCTTTACTGATTAATTCGTGCTCTGGCTTGGAAAACTCTAGCACTAATAAGCGCCCACCTGGTTTTAATACACGGTAAATAGAGCGCAGAGCCATGTCTTTATCAGTAACGTTACGTAAACCGAAGGCGATAGTGACAATATCAAAGGTATTATCTTCAAAGGGTAAGTGTTGTGCGTTAGCTTGTACATATTCAATATTTTGTACTAAACCTTTATCGCGTAACTTATCTCGACCAACATTTAGCATCGAGCTATTAATATCAGCAAGAATTACCTTACCTTCGCGGCCAACAAGTTGTGAAAATTTTGCGGTCAAATCGCCAGTACCGCCAGCTAAATCAAGCACTTTGTTGCCTGGACGTACACCACTTGCATCAATAGTGAAGCGCTTCCATAAACGATGAATGCCAAAAGACATTAAATCATTCATTACATCATATTGTGCGGCAACAGAATGAAATACACTGGCAACTTTTGACTCTTTCTCGTTTTTATCTACCGTTTGAAAGCCAAAATGTGTGGTGTTGTCACTTGAAGAATCTGAACTATTTTCCTGATGATTATCTTGTTGAGCAGTCATCTAACATTCACTTATCACTAAAATTACCGATAGTTTACCGCATTTTTTAGCAATTATTAACACTTCAAATCAAGTGGTGGTGTTTTTTATTAAATGGACTGTGCTGGTTAAACTTTATCCGTTAATTAATATGCGGTATTATGGTTAACATTATTGTTACAGGTAGCGACGTTATGAAGTTTTATTTATTTTTAGTTGTTTTATTACTACAGGGGTGCCAGCAAAAATCAGCACCATTAGTCGCTAAAAACAGCAGTGAAAAAGTCGTTAACCATAAAATTATTTGTCAGCAATCAACGACCCCACCACTTAAGAATATCCAAAAGCTAAAAGAGATGTTAGTGACCAATGGCACCATTGACGCTTCATTATCTGAAGAAGAGATACAGCGCCAAGTCAATGCGTATATTCGTAAGAAAAATGCGGCCTTTAAAAGCTGTCAGAAATAAGAACTCATAGTAGGAAAACTCATGAAAATAGCACACTTATTAGGTTTGTTTTTGCTGATCAATAACTTACCTTTACAAGCGAAAAATGTTGATAAGGTTAACGCTTTTTCTAAAAGTGCGCCAGCAGATGCAGGCGTTATAAATAAAGAGCGGATTCTCTATTGGTTAGAAAAAAGAGGTGAGTTGTCGATTAATGCAACGGATGAGCAGAAAAAACAAGCATTGACTGACTATCTGACTAAAAAATCATTCAAGCCTAACGTATTGCCGTTAGCATTATCAAAGAAAGTCTCTGCAGCGGAAAGTTTTAATAGTCGTGAATTTCGTGAAAGTATGAGTTTTAATAACGAGTTGAAAAAAACTCAATTAGCACATCATTTATTACAAAGAACGGCGGATGCTGACGTTGAAACGACCGTTAATATTTTAGCGATACTTATCGATTTCAATGATCTCAAACATGATGAAAATGGCTTGACGTCTAATGATACTGATATGTTTTACCCAAATTATTCTGTTGCACATTACAATGAGCTTTTGTTCTCTGCAACAGGATTTGATGGCCCTTCAGGGCAAAATATTGAATCCGCTTTCCAATATTACCAACATGAATCAGGTCAACAATTCTTCTTTACCGGTGGTGTTAATGGCTGGGTAACCGCGGCAAATGATGCCAGCTACTATGGTGGTAATGATGAAGAAACCGACAATGATCAAAATGTTAAGGAACTTGTTGTTGAAGCGGTAACGCAGCTTGTTGCTAATGGGCTTGACTTGTCGGATTACGATAAAACGGATTTGTTTGATTTTGATGGTGACGGCAATGTTAATGAGCCTGATGGTATTATTGATCATATTATGCTTTTTCATGCCAGTATTGGTGAAGAGGCAGGTGGCGGAGGTTTAGCAGAAGATGCTATTTGGTCACATCGTAGTTTTGTGCTCAATGAAGCAGGAACACAACCGGCAACTATTCTCGGTTCAGATATTAAAGCTTTTGGTTATACAATTAACCCTATTGATGCCGCTCCCGGTGTTGTTGTTCATGAATTTGGACATGATTTAGGTTTGCTTGATGAATACGATATTGACAGTAGTGATATCGGCGCACCTGTTTCAGAGTGGTCAGTCATGGCTTCAGGTACTTGGTTAGGTACTCCTGCAGGAACTCGTCCCTCTGCTTTTAGCCCTTTAGCGAGAGATTATTTACAAGAGCGCTATCAAGGTAATTGGATTAACCAACGTGAAGTCAATTTCGCTACGTTAAATAATGAAAGTATCTCCTTGGTGAGCACGGTTGATCATAACGCAATTAACCAAATCAAGGTGAATTTACCTCCTTTAGCATTAGACTTTCCGGTGGCTTATGCCGGTGCATACCAATTTTATTCTGATAAAGGCAATATGTTAGAAAACAGTCTGTCATTTTCTGTCGATTTACCTGCCGGTACTTCGACATTATCGATGAAAGCTCGTTGGGAAATTGAACAAGATTATGACTACGTGCAGGTGCTCGTCAACAATACAGCGATAAAAGGAAATCATACTAAAGACAGCAATCCTTACTACCCCTTGCTAGGAGAGTATCTCAGTGGAGAATCTGCCAGTATTGTTGGTGCAGAGGGCGACTTAAAATGGGTCGGCTTAACTTTTGACCTCTCTAGCTTTGTAGGTCAACGTGTCACGATTAAAATGAATTATGTGACTGACCAAGCAGAAGGTGGTTATGGTTTTGTGACCGATGAAATAAAAGTAACCAATGGGGGAAGTGAGCTTATTATCATTGATGGCGAAACTGAAAACCAAGCAACATTGAATGGCTTTAGGCGATTATCTGATAAAGTTGCTGGTTTACCTCATCATTATTATATTCAATTACGCAGCCATACGAGCGTTGATAGTCGTTTAAAAAACATCGGTTATGATGCGGGTGTTTTACTTTGGTATCGTAATGATAATATTGCTGATAACAAAGTTGATGAACATGCGGGCAAGTTATTTATAGGCGTTGTTGATGCCGACCAAAATCTTGTTAAAGCTGTAAATGGTAGTGTCCGAAATTCAGCGTATCAGCTCCATGATGCTGCTTTTAGCTTGTATGATCAACAGCCATTTAGCGGTGACAGCCACAGTGTAGCGACAAGTTTATTTAAAGACTCCGATGATTATTCTTCACCGGAACAACCTGAGTCTGGTTTGATTTTACCCAAACTTGATTTTAGTATGCAGGTCGATTTGCAAAGCTCTGATAGTACCTCTGCAACGGTAACACTTTCAAGTTCCACCGAGCCTTCTGATTTAAGCGTATCATTCACTCATTCAGCGAATGATTTAGCGGTGAACTTTACCTCAACCCCAGTAGGCGGCAATTCACAATATACCTATGCTTGGGATTTTGGTGATAGCAGTAGTAGTAATATACAAAACCCAAGTCACCTTTATACTCAGGCTGGAAATTATAATGTTGAATTAACACTAACAGATAGTACGGGGCTTAGTATTAAAGCCGCACGTAGTGTTACTGTGAGTGCTGCGCCAGTGGTAGTGGCTCCGTCAAAAGTGAAGAGTTCAGGTGGCGGTGGCTCAATGGGGGTTGGTTTATTATTGGCTTTATGTTTTTTAAGAATCGTTAGAAAGTAATACGCTGAGCTCAATCTTAGCCTTTGCTTAAGCTTCAAATCTGAATGTTATATAAGGAAGCCTAAGCATTGGTAAAGTATTCGCGATCGCCCATCCAACGCTGAATAATTGCTTGGGCATTTTGTGGGTGCTTCTTCCAAATAAGATAAGCATGTTGCTGTACTTCTGGAATTAAATGCGCATCTCTGAGCAAATCTGCTATTTTCAAATCAGCGAGACCCGTTTGCTTGGTCCCTAAAAATTCACCTGGACCTCGTATTTCTAAGTCTTTTTGTGCAATAACAAAGCCATCATTACTTTCACGCAATACCGCTAAGCGTTTGGTTGCTGTTTTTGAAAGCGGGCTTTTATACATTAAGACACAATGTGAAGCGACTTTGCCTCGACCAACCCGGCCTCTTAGCTGATGGAGTTGCGCTAAACCTAAGCGCTCAGGGTTCTCAATGACCATTAAGCTGGAATTGGGGACATCAACACCGACCTCAATAACGGTTGTTGCCACCAATAAGTCTAGTTCACCTTTTTTAAACGTTTCCATTACTGACTGTTTTTCAGCGGCTTTCATTCTTCCGTGTATCAAACCAATTTTTAATTCTGTCAGTTGCTCTTGTAAATACACCGCCGTATCTTCTGCTGCTTGGCATTGTAATACTTCAGACTCTTCAATTAACGTACACACCCAATAAGCTTGTCGATTGTCTTCTACACAGCCTTTTCGAATGCGTTCAACGACATCTTCACGGCGTGTGTCAGGTAAGGCGATGGTATTTATCGGGGTTCTTCCTGGGGGAAGTTCATCAATAATAGAGGTGTCTAAATCGGCATAGGCAGTCATGGCTAATGTGCGAGGGATTGGCGTTGCTGTCATAATCAATTGATGCGGATAATTACCGTCAAACGCGCCTTTCTCGCGCAGTGATAAACGCTGATGTACACCAAAGCGATGTTGTTCATCAATAATAATCAGTGTTAAATTATGAAAGATAACTTTATCTTGAAATAAAGCATGGGTACCAACAATCATCTGCATATTACCATTTTCGATATGCTCTAGTGCGCTACGTCTTGCTTTTGCCTTCGTTTTTCCAGCTAGCCAGCCGACGCTGATATCAAGCGGTTCAAACCAGTTTTTAAAATTAAGGGCATGTTGTTCTGCTAATATTTCTGTTGGCGCCATTAAAGCAACCTGAAAGCCTTTACTGATAGCGGTGAGTGCCGCAAGTGCCGCGACTAAGGTTTTTCCTGAACCTACATCACCTTGTACTAAGCGCATCATTGGCTGAGTTTTTATCAGGTCCTGACGAATTTCTTGTACCACTCTTACTTGAGCATTGGTGGGTGAAAAAGGTAATGAGGCTAAAAACTTATCACTGAGTACTTTATCATCGATTAAAGAGATTGATCGATGAGCATCACTAGACTGGCGTAATTTCAGCATACTTAAATTATGCGCCAATAATTCTTCTTTTATTAATCGTAACTGTGCGGGATGCTTACCCTCTTCCAACTGTATTACTGAAGTTTCAGGGGGCGGACGATGAATAAGCGCCAAAGCTTGCGCGAGAGAATAATTTTGCAAATTAAACTCATCGGGTAATAACTCTTCAACTTGGCCTCGTTCTAATTTAATTAACGCTTGCTCGGTTAAGTTACGTAAAGTTATTTGCCGTAAGCCTTCAGTCGTTGGGTAAACGGGGGTTAGTGTTTCTTCTACCTCGGTTAAAGCTTGGTCCTCATCAAGGGATTTATACTCAGGATGAATTATTTCAAAACCACGAGCGCCACGTTTAATTTCACCATAACAGCGAATGTTCAGCCCCAATGCTAAGCTATTTTTTTGTGCAGCGCTAAAGCGAAAAAAACGTAAGTTTACGGTTCCTGAAGCATCTTGAACGGTAACCAGTAACATACGTCCCTTGCCATTAATGATTTGGCTACCGGTGATTTCACCAATAATATTAGTGAAAACACCAGGAAAACAGTCTCGTATTGCGGTAACACGCGTCCGGTCTTCATAACGATTGGGTAAATGAAAAAGTAAATCTTGAAGCGAATGCAAGCCGACTTTTTCAAGCTTTTCAGCCATGCTTGGTCCAACACCCTTTAAACTGGTGATGGCTATTTGTGCAAGCTTTGCTAGCCCTGTTGACACGGATTTTAGTCCTTTTCTATCATTGACCTAAAAATTTAGGTTTAAAAGTTCAGCAACACTAGGGTTAGTTATCGAGTGCTTTCCATGCCGCTTGGGTCATTTGCATCTGTTCCCACCATCGTTCAGAGGCAATGATTTGTCCTTCTTCATCAATTATTGGGTAAGATAATCCCTTGCGTTTACAGGCTTCGGCGAAAATAGGATGTCCACCTTCGAATAAGAAACGTTGACGACGGCTTTCATCTATACGGGGAGCGTTATACATTCCGGCTAATTGACGCTGGCGTTGTGCTTCATATAATACAACAGAACAGGCGACGGAAACATTTAACGACTGCACCATGCCTACCATCGGTATGACAATATGTTGGTCTGCCATTTCAAGCGCAATATCTGAAGCACCAAATTTTTCTTGGCCTAAAATAATAGCCGTTGGCTTGGTGTAATCGATTTCACGAAAATCAACAGCGTTATCAGAAAGGTTGGTGACTAAAACTTGCATGCCTTGCTTTTTTAATGCGTCAATTGCGTCGCTCGTTTTACTGTAGTTGTGAACATCTATCCAGTTTTGACTACCCGCCGCACTGCCACCACGGACTTCCATTTCATCACTTTTCCATATCGCATGCACATCACTAACGCCAATGGCGTCAGCGGTGCGAACAACGGCGGCAAGGTTATGTGATTTATGTACTCCTTCCATGCAAACCGTTAAATCTGGTTGGCGTTTATCGAGCATCTTATTTATTCTTTCTAATCTTTCAGGTGTCATTACACTTCACATTTAAACTTTATGGTTCATTGTCTAAATAAATTTAAACAAGTCACTTATAAAACATAAGCTCATTGTTTAAATTTATTTGACGGCTTCCCCTAAAATTTAACTGTTATGTGTAACACTTATATTTAAGGGGTAATATACTTTAACGTTTAACGCTTGAATTAACCTACGTTAGGTAATTCCATCACGCCATCAATTTCAATTAATACGTCTTTTGGCAAACGAGAAACTTGCACCGCAGCACGGGCAGGGTAAGGTTTTTGAAAGTACTGACTCATTACCTCGTTAACGGTTGCAAAGTTAGCTAAGTCCATCATGAAAATATTCACTTTAACCATATCGTTAATATTACCACCAGTGGCTTCACATACGGCCACAAGGTTTTTGAATACTTGGTGAGTTTGCTCGGTAAAGTCATCAGACACAACCGCCATTGTTGCAGGAACGAGTGGGATTTGACCGGAAAGATAAACAGTATTATTAACTTTTACTGCTTGGCTGTATGTGCCGATTGCACTGGGTGCGTTATCTGTACTGATAATTGTTTTCATAATACTTCCTACTAGGTAATTTGTTAAATATGATTGACTATTTGTTACGAACTACACGCTGAACATCAATCATTACTTTTATTTTTCGAATAATATCGGCTAGATGCACTCGGTTACGACAGGTTATTTCCATGTCAATGGCATAGAGACCTGAGTCTTTTTCACCAGAATTTAATGTATGAACGTTTGATTCACACTTAGCGACAACATTGGTTAAAGCCGCTAATGCACCTTGATGATTCATTATTTCAATACGTAATTTTGCAATGAAGTCTCGGTTAATGTCGCTGTCCCACTTCACTGGAAATAAGCTACCTTGTTCATGACCTTTAATGTTTCTACAGCCTTGCTGATGGACCATCAAACCTTTGCCAGGGCTTAAGTAAGCAAGAATGGTATCCCCAGGAATAGGACGGCAACATTTACCATAGCTTACCAACATACCTTCAGTGCCTTTTATTGGCATTTTTGTTTTGCTGTTCGGATCGGCGAAGCCACTTTCAGCACTGTCTATAGTAAACTCATCGGTTAATCGCCTTGCAATACCGATGCTTAACGCATTACCTAAGCCTATATTGACGAGTAGGCCATCAAGATTGGTATTACCTGTTTCCTTCACAACTTGATCAATTTTTGTTTGATCAATATCTTCAATCTTAACTTTACCTAAAGCATGACTCAACAAACGACGCCCTAAACCATAAGATTCTGTTTGTTCTTGTGAACGCAGATAAGTACGAATTTGTAA
The DNA here is from genome assembly GCF_014076915.1 of Colwellia sp. MB02u-14. Taxonomy (NCBI): domain Bacteria; kingdom Pseudomonadati; phylum Pseudomonadota; class Gammaproteobacteria; order Alteromonadales; family Colwelliaceae; genus Colwellia; species Colwellia sp. MB02u-14. Next base: position 82,692 of record NZ_JACGUX010000067.1, on the reverse strand, counting down.
GCGTGCTTTAGCTGTTACAACAAAATTTAACCACGTTGCATTAGGTCGAGCGGCAGAAGAAGTAATAACCTCAATGGTTTGCCCTGAATCAATAGCTCTACTTAATGGATAAGGCTTACGATCAACCTTAACACCGACACATGAATTACCGACATCAGTATGAACGGCATAAGCAAAATCGACTGCAGTTGCGCCCATGGGTAATTCAATGATGCGTCCGTCTGGCGTAAAGACATAAATTTCTTCAGGAAATAAGTCTGACTTTACATTTTCAATAAATTCAAAGGAACTACCGGCACTTTGTTGTAGTTCTAATAAACTTTGCATCCAACGACGCGCTTTCATTTGAGCTGTGGTGCCACTCTTATCGCCGTCTTGTTTATACAACCAGTGAGCTGCAACCCCTTTGTCTGCCATTTGATCCATATCTTGCGTACGAATTTGAATTTCAACAGGGATACCATGTGGGCCAATCAGCGAAGTGTGCAGCGATTGATAACCGTTGGTTTTTGGAATAGCGATATAATCTTTAAAGCGGCTTTCAATCGGTTTAAATAAGTTGTGCACGGCGCCAAGTGTTCGGTAACAATTATCAATTTTATTTTCTACGATGACACGAAAAGCGTATATGTCCATGACTTCGTTGAACATTAATTCTTTGTTAAGCATCTTTCTGTAGATGGAGTAAAGGTGTTTTTCTCGACCAATAACTTGCGCATCAATACCACTTTCTTTAAGGCGAGCAGTGATTTCTTGTTGAATGTTATTAATAATTTCTTTGCGATTACCACGGGCTTTTTTTACCGCCGACTTTAACGCACGTGCACGCATCGGGTAAAGGGCCTCAAAACCTAAAACTTCTAATTCACTTTTAATATCGTGAATACCCAAGCGGTTGGCAATAGGTGCATAAATTTCTAATGTTTCACGGGCAATACGTCGACGTTTATCTGGGCGTAAAGATTCAAGTGTACGCATGTTATGTGTGCGGTCGGCAAGCTTAATAAGAATTACGCGAATGTCTTGCACCATGGCAAGTATCATTTTACGGAAGTTTTCTGCTTGCATTTCTTCTTTATTATCAAACTTTAATTTATCAAGCTTACTCACGCCTTCAACTAATTCCGCAACGGTATAGCCAAATAATTCGGCTAACTCGTCTTTAGTTACTGGCGTATCTTCAATAACATCATGGAGTAATGCTGCCATTAAGGTTTCGTGGTCCAAGTGCATTCTTGCTAAATTCAAAGCAACCGCTACCGGATGAGTGATATAAGGTTCACCGCTTGAACGCATTTGCCCTTCATGCGCTTCACGCGCAACGAGGTAAGCTTGTTTTAATAAGTCAATTTGTACTTTAGAAAGATAGCTTGAAACAAGTTCTTTTAATGGTTCAAAAAGGTACACGCATTAAATCCTTGATAATTAAGCTGAACGGAAATATTACCGCCAGTCAATGCTTTGAGTCAGCATTACACAATACGTTATTCGTTAAATACTGACAATAAAAAACGCGTATCATTAGTCATGATTACGCGTTTAGTTTACATCTTGTCGCTATAAGGCGACAAAAGATTTTATAGCTGTGGTTGAGCGCCACCAACAATGGCTGCTACAGCGGCTAGCTCTGCAGAATCTTGCTGAACTTGTTCATGACGATCGCTACTGTTCATTACTTCAGTTGTGATTAAACCGGCTTCAATTTCACGTAAAGCGATAACGGTTGGCTTGTCATTTTCTGGATCCACTAAAGGCTCTTTACCGCCTGTGGCAATTTGACGAGCACGACGAGATGCGATTAACACCAAATCAAAACGATTGCCTACTTTTTCTACAGCACCTTCAACAGTTACGCGAGCCATTTGGTTACTCCAACTTAAAATTTATAAAATAGTGCCGTAGTTTACTGGGCTACAGCCGATTAAGCAAGATATAGTTCTATTTTAGGGGCAATAATGACACAGTAATGTTAGTCCTTTAATAATTCTTCAAACATCGATTGATGCGTTATTGCTTGTTGCTGACACCTTAGACGTTGGTTGTTAACGATGGTGGTTAATTCACTCAATGCTTGAGTGAAGTCGTTATTAACAATAATGTAGTCGAACTCAGTATAGTGTGAGCACTCTGCTTTTGCTTGTGCCATTCGAGACTTAATGGTGGCATCGCTGTCTTGACCACGATTCTTAAGGCGATTTTCAAGCTCTACTTTTGAGGGCGGGCTAATAAAAATCGTGGTAACACTGGGTTGTTTTATCCGTACTTGCTTGGCACCTTGCCAGTCGATATCAAGAAAAACATCAATACCTTGAGCAAGTTGCTTATCTATCGCAGATGCTGAGGTACCGTAATAGTTACCAAAAACTTCAGCATACTCATAAAATTCATTTTGTTTAATCTGCTTTTGAAATTGATCAACACTAATAAAATGGTAATGTTCGCCATTATTTTCACCCGGACGAGGCGCTCGTGTGGTGTGAGAAACCGACACTTGCATCGGTCTGGCCGATTCTTGAGATAATAAGGCTTTAATTAAACTAGATTTTCCTGCGCCACTAGGTGCAGAAAGAATAAATAAATTACCGGGAGTTGTCACAATATTGCCTTTTAAAAGAGGTAAACACATAAATAATGTACATTATAACGAATTGATAAGGTATTTCACCCCTAAAGTTGCAGTGTTCTGGGGGGATATATAGGATATGAGAATTAAAAAAGCCAGCTTTATTGAGCTGGCTTAACGTCGGGGTTTACCTATTGATTTTTATCAGAAAAACTAGCTTTCCCAGTTTAAGATAACTTTACCAGAAAGGCCTGAACGCATGGTATCAAAGCCATTTTGAAAATCATCAATATCAAAATGGTGAGTGATAATAGGTGATAAGTCTAAACCTGATTGAATTAAACTCGCCATTTTGTACCACGTTTCAAACATTTCACGGCCATAAATACCCTTAATCGTCAAACCTTTAAAAATGACCTGACTCCAATCAATAGCCATATCTTGACCTGGAATACCGAGCATGGCTATTTTGCCACCGTTATTCATGTTTTCTAACATTGCAGTAAAGGCCATAGGGACCCCTGACATTTCCATACCGACATCAAAACCTTCACTCATACCCAATTCGGTCATCACATCTGTTAAGTTTTCTGTACTTACATTTACAGCACGCGTAGCGCCCATTTTACGGGCTAAGTCTAAGCGATATTCATTAATGTCGGTAATAACAACATGGCGCGCACCCACATGCTTAGCGACTGCTGCGGCCATAATACCAATAGGACCTGCGCCAGTAATAAGAACGTCCTCACCCACTAAGTCAAAAGATAAAGCGGTATGAACAGCATTGCCAAAGGGGTCAAATATTGCGGCTAAATCATCAGAAATTTCATCAGGTAACTTAAACGCATTGTAAGCGGGTATCACTAAATACTCAGCAAACGAACCTGTCCGGTTAACACCTACGCCAACAGTATTGCGGCATAAATGCGTACGACCACCACGACAGTTTCGACAATGGCCACAAGTAATATGCCCTTCACCAGACACCCGGTCACCTAAAGTAAAACCTTTAACTTCTTGACCAATACCCACGACTTCGCCCGCATATTCATGCCCAACAACCATGGGAACGGGAATGGTTTTTTGTGCCCATTCGTCCCAGTTGTAAATATGAATATCGGTGCCACAAATAGCGGTTTTTTTAATTTTAATTAATAAATCATTGTGACCCAATTGTGGCTTTTCACTGTCAGTCATCCAAATGCCGGGTTCCGCTTTTAACTTTGCTAATGCTTTCATCGTGTTTCCTTAAAGAGTAACCTTAGCCAATAATGTTCATTGCTTTGCCGATACGAATAAAGGCTGAAATGGCTTTATCAAGTTGTTCTTTGGTATGAGCTGCTGAAATTTGAGTACGAATACGTGCCTGGCCTTTGGGTACTACCGGGAATGAAAAGCCAATGACATAAATACCCTCTGCTAATAGGCGACTCGCCATTTCGCTGGCTACTTTTGCATCGCCTAACATCACGGGGATGATTGCGTGATCGGCACCGGCACAGGTAAAGCCTGCCGCTTCCATATTCGTACGGAAATAATGGGCGTTATCTTTTAATGTTTTGCGTAACTTGCCACCCTTAGCTAACAAGTCAATCACGGTAATTGAAGCATTAACAATGGCGGGGGCTAACGAGTTAGAGAATAAGTAAGGGCGTGAACGTTGTCGCAACCATTCAATCGTTTCTTTTTTACCTGAAGTGTAGCCGCCTGATGCGCCGCCCATCGCTTTGCCTAATGTACCGGTAATAATATCAACACGGCCCATGACTTCACAGTATTCGTGGCTACCGCGACCTTCTTCACCGACAAAACCTACCGCGTGTGAATCATCAACCATCACTAAAGCGTTGTACTTATCAGCTAAATCACAAACCGCTTTTAGGTTAGCGATAACACCGTCCATAGAAAACACGCCATCGGTGGCAATTAATTTAAAACGTGCGCCAGCAGCATCAGCAGCAATGAGTTGTTGCTCTAAATCGCTCGCATCATTATTGGCATAACGATAACGTTTGGCTTTACATAAACGCACACCATCAATAATTGAGGCATGGTTTAATGAATCACTGATAATGGCATCTTCAGCACTTAATAAGGTTTCAAATAAACCGGCATTAGCATCAAAACACGAAGAATAAAGAATGGTATCTTCCATACCTAAAAAGGTACTTAATTTTGCTTCTAGTGTTTTGTGAATATCTTGGGTACCACAAATAAAGCGTACTGATGCCATACCAAAACCATGCTCGTCTAAGCCTGCTTTTGCGGCAGCAATGAGCTCAGGGTGATTGGCTAAACCTAAGTAATTATTAGCACAGAAGTTTACAACAGCTTCACCAGTTGTCACGGCAATGTTGGGTTGTTGTGCGGTAGTAATAACACGCTCGGCTTTATATAGGCCGTCTTCTTTAACTTGTTCAATTTGATCATTTAAATGCGCGTAAAAACTTGCGTTGTTTGAAGAGTCGCTCACAAAAATTCCTTATTAATAGGTTTGAATAATAATAGTATTATTATCCTAGACCAACTTTTAAGAAAGTGACACTAGTTAAATTAATGCTTATTTCATTAGATAAAATGACATGTCATGCTGTTAAATTGACTATTATTGGTGTCTAATTGGTTTTTAACGATGTTGTTGAGTATTTAACATGATCACAGAAAAAGATGAAGAACTGCTTTCTATATTAAGATGTAATGCCCGAGCAAGTGTTTCCGACATTGCGAGAGCGACAGGCGTTTCACGTACAGCGATACAAAACCGCTTAACCAAGCTAGAAAATAGTGGTGTTATTAAAGCGTATAGTATTGTCTTGGGGAGTGAGTATAGTAATAAATTAATTTCGGCTAATGTCTCACTAAAAGTAAATCCTAATCTAAGACGTAATATTTGTATCGCATTAAGAAAAATTCATAATATCAGCCACATATATTCTATTAGCGGTGAGTATGATTTATTAGCGACTATTCAGGCACAAACATTAGAGAAATTAAATGAAATTCTTAATATGGTTTGTTCTTTAGAAGGGATTGAACGGACAAATTCTTCGATTATTCTCGATACTGTTTTTGAAAAATAAAACCTATGAATAACTTATTTCATTGTTTCGTTAAGCCATGCAGCAAGGTTTTGTGGTAAAAATTTATTACGCCGTAATAAATTGTGTCCTTGGTTAACGCCTTTAAAAACTTGCGTTGTAGAGCTGCTGTCACCATTCCACGAAAATAATTCCTGGGCGGTTAAAAAACTATCGGCATGATGTGCTGAGCTAACGAAGTAAGCAGGAATATCAATTAAATTTTTATAATGCTCCTTTTCCATATGGCTCATTATTGGTGAAAGAATAACAAAGCTGTGGATACGCATTTTTTCAGCTAACCGAACGGCTTCACTTACTGAACAACCACTTGCTACAATTGAGATAGGTTGGTCGTTGCCTATTTGACTGCGCAAATAGTTATAGGCAAAAAGTACATCTTTTTCCCAATACGAGGTGAGCATTGCAACTTCAGCTTGATAACTAACAATATTTTTTACTTGGTGTTTTATCGTCTTGTGAGAAAACGCCGTTGATTCACTATCACCATAGCCTCTAAAGTCAATAGCAAGGGCGTTTACTCCTTTTTTTGCTAATAACTCACCGAGTGTTACATAGCTTTTACTGCTGTGGGAACAGTCATGGAGTAGCAATACACCAGGACCAAGCATATCACCAAGATAATAATCCCCCGATAATAGAAAATCGTCATCAGCAGTGAATTTTATTTGTTGTGCCGCCGTTTTTTTTGTTGTGGACGTTGAAGTAGAAAGATTATTTGTGGGCTGAGAGGACTCTTGCGCAGATAAAAAGGGCACAACAAATAAAAGACTAACAACAGTGATTAAACGACTGCATAACAACTTGTTGTAGAAAATACCATCCATTTTAAACACGACTATTTTATTCCCTTTATCTTATAGAATACAGACGATAACAAACTCCATCGGTTTTGGGTATTTTTATTGTTTGCTTTAATCGCTATACTGAATTCATAAACTACTAAAGAGCTTTTTCTGTGCGTTATCAAATTTCCTTAATGTTATACCGAGTTGTTTTTCTTTGTTTACTACCCGTTATTTGGGTGTTGTTGTTATTGCGTTCAATCAAACAGAAAGCTTACCGACAGAGAATAAGTGAACGTTTTGGTTTTTTACCTCGGGAATTAAAGGCTGGAGGAATTATTGTTCATGCGGCGAGTGTCGGTGAAGTTATGGCGCTGAAGAGTTTCATTACTCAGTTACTTGAAAAAAAACCTAAAAGTGTCATAACCTTAACTACCTTTACCCCAACCGGCTCTGAACAAGTTATAAAGCTTTTTGGTGATCGTGTGCAACATTGTTATTTACCCCTTGATAGTACTTTCTGTGTTGCGGCATTTTTGAATAAATTGAAACCACAGGCTATGGTTTTTATGGAAACTGAACTGTGGCCAAATTTAATTGCGCAAAGTCGTGAACAAGGTATCAAGCTCTTACTGATTAATGGTCGTTTATCGCAAAAGTCAATGAACAGTTATTGTAAGCTTGCTTGGTTAATCACACCGACGATTAATCGTTTTGATAAAGTTCTGTGTCAAAGCCAAGTAAACTATGACAATTTTATCGCATTAGGAGCTGACGTCTCCCGCTGTAAGGTATCAGGCAATGTAAAATTCGATATTAGTGTTAACCAAACGGTAAAAGATAAACAGCAAGAGCTAGCTGGCTTTGTTGAAGACGACCGATTGATTTGGGTGGTTGCTAGTACGCATAAAGGCGATGAAACTATTGCATTAAATGCTTTCGCATTGCTAGTAAAAAACTTTCCACAACTCCTCTTAATTCTTGTTCCTCGTCATCCAGAGCGCTCTAATGACGTGGCAACATTATGCCAAGAGCAAGGTTATGCTTTAGTGCGAAGAAGTAGCAAAGACAAGGTTACAAGCGATAAACAAATTTGGCTACTTGATACGCTAGGAGAGCTGTTACCGACGTGTGCATTAGCGAGTGTTGTTACTATGGGTGGGAGCTTTTCAGACGTTGGCGGACATAATCCACTTGAGCCGGCGTTATTTAAAAAGCCGATTGTGGTTGGCGCTAATATGAGTAATTTTGTTGAGGTTATGCATCAACTTGCTGTGGAGCAAGGTATTATTCAACTGGCTAGGCAAGATGATGCAACAACTGTAACGGTCGCGCATGATTTGTCTAAAGAGGTAGCCGCTATTTTGTCGTCAGAAAAAACGCAGCAAACACTAGGGGATAATGCCTACCGCGTGGTAACACAGAACCAAGGTGCAAGTGCTCGCACCTTGAAACAATTATTGACGTTACTTTAGTGAATTACCGATTCTACTTATAGGTACTAAAACCGATGTTTTGAGGGTGAATCGGTATAAATCATCTTTAATTAAGTTGAGCTTCAAACGTTAAAAACACACTGCCCATTTGTTGGTCTGCTAAAGGCGATTTTGGTGTATTTTCTTGGTGCTCAGCAATTAATAAATATCGCCCAGCTGCTTTTGGCATGAAGTTAATTTCACCTTTTTCATTAGACACCAATGTTAATGTTTGCGGGTTATTGCGGTAACGGGCACCGTCGGCAGTAATTTCTACAGAAACATCTTTCTGCGCTTTACCATTAAACAAAAACTTAAAGGTTACCTTTTCATTTTCAGCAATGTCTGACGGATGAGTTACGGGGATCAATTCTAATAATTGACCATCTGTTTTAAAGTTATCACTTGGGGTGTTCATCGTGACATAGCTTTCAATTCTCGAGTAACGGTAAGTGGTTTTTATCTCCTTCGCTTCGTTAGGCAATTGCCCGCTTAACTCTGCTTTATTAGCGGATAACCTTTTACGGTCGCCATTCATCGTGTAAGAAGTCATGTAAGATGGATGACTATTATTGGTGATTTTATATGTACCAGACTCTGCTAGAAAGTAATCAGCAACACTTTTACGATGGCCCTTATATGTTGATGAGGGTCTTGATGATTTTCCATCAGGTGTGATAATTCTTACTAAATCTGCGCCCATAGCTTTATCAACATTAAAGGTTTCATTTGATGCAGTAATGTCTACCATGATCCATTCGCCTTGCTCGGCAGACAAATTAAAATGTGTCGGTAAAACCCAACGAGAATGAGCGAACGTTTGCGTACTGATTGCACAAGCAATTGTTAGCGCGATAATTTTTTTTAAATTCATTTTTTAATATTCCTAAATCTGTGTGTGGTAGAGGGCTGACTAATATAAAGCCAGTTAAATTATCGAGGCGACACTGAAAATGACATTTCATCCGTTTCATGGGTGGCCGCTAACGTAAAGGTTTCTTTTTCTCCATTTAAGGTAAAGGGCTGGCGGATAATAGAGCGGCCGCCGTTTTCTCTAACCACCTCAATGAATAAAGTGTACTGTCCTTTTTTGAGTGTTGTATTTCTATCATCTTGTGCAAGAAAATTGAGAGGGTACTTTCCTGCGGCGCGAGTAGCAGAGGTTATGCCGTCAACAAATTCAGCATCTTTCTTACCGACTTTTCGCCACCACCGACGAATATCTTTTAACCATTTAGCTTTTTCTCGCCAAAGCAATAATGTACGTACCGGTTTTCCTTGTGAATTTTCAATCCAGCTAGCGACATAGGGAGGGTGATATTCACCAAGCTGCTGCTTTAAATTAAGCTCAATGTTTAATTCTGCTGGCGTTGAGTTACTCGGGTTTGCAAAAACGGTAAAATTTATAAAGGTTAAGACAATAAGTAATAATCTAACAGTTTTTATATTCATGTAATTTCCTTTGTGTAGTCACCAAAGAGGGTGACGTAGATTGTTTTTAAGGGGTTAAGCCCACAATACAGAAGTAAAAATTATCGCTACGGTAACAGCTAAACTCACTGATAATGTTCGATTAAACCGTTTTTGAGGCATGGCTAAAATAAAACCGCTTAGTGCAAAAAAAATGCACAGCACACTGGTTATATCAATGATCCATCCCCAAAAAACAGTGGTGTTTCTTCCTTTATGTAAATCATTCATCAGCGCCCACCAACCATAGTTGGTATATTCAAAAAATAATTCGCCGCTGACTAAGTCGAGAGAAATCGCTGTATTTTTCCCTGCTTTTTTAATGCTGTAAAATAGTTCGTTTTTGCTACTTTCGATAACAGAATGACTTAACGATATTGATAACTTTTGTTCTATCACCTCAGAAATATTGACAATTTGCTGAAGGGATAAAGGAGGATTTTCAATAAGGGCTAAATCAATCATGATTTCTTTTTCTTCAATACTTGCTTTATTTTCACTAAACCACTCGGGGTGATTTAAGGTAATCCCCGTCACTGAAAAAAAGAGCAGTAAAGTCAGTAATGCCATCGAAACATAAATATGTATAAGGCGAGAAAAACGTAAAGTATTTTTATTGATTTGCATAAATAACAATAGCTTATTTTGTCTTTGCAGAAGCAACAAATTGATTTTTGTTACTCCTGCCTTCGTTAGTTTAGAATGAAATTTGTGTCGCTAAACGAAAACTTGTGCCGTCTCCAGCGGTTACATTCGATACGCCACCACCACCAAGATAGTCAGTATCAAGTAAGTTTTGGATATTCAGGCGGAAGTTAACGGCTTTATTACTAATAACCGTTTTATAAGTTGCACCGACATCAATGCGTGTATAAGCGTCTTTTGTTATCGTGTTATTGCTATCTGCAAAACGTTCACCTTCGTAAAAGGCGCCAATATTTACAGCAAGCTGGTCATTAAATTCATAACGAGACCAGATTGAAGCTGACCACTGAGGAGCATCAACAGGGGTTTTTCCTTGATAATTTTCATCTTTATCGTATTGTGCGTCTAACTTCATCACCGATGCCATCACAAAAATTTTATCGTTTACTGCACCCTGTGCAGCCACTTCAAAACCTTTATGGCGTTGCTCGCCCGCTTGTTCTGTTCGAGTATCAAAATTTCGATTGTCGTTGATTGCTTCAGTGATTAATTTTCCTGTTTTGGTTATATCAAAAAGGGCTGCTGTTAACAGTAATCGTTCATTAAAAAGTTGCCATTTTGCACCTATTTCCATTTGCTTAGAGGTCATCGCATCGAGCTTCATACCATTGTTGATATCACGATCATTTTCTAATTTTTCGCTTCTTTGCGGTTCAAATCCTTCTGAGTAACTGGCGTAAAACGTTGTTTTTTCATCGGGATGAAATAAAAACCCTGCTTTAGGTAATAATGATTCATTGTTAGCATTCTTTTTACTTTGCTTGTCGTAACGCCCTCCTACCGATACTTGCCACTGGTCATTTAAAGTGATTAAGTCTTGTATATAAACACCGTAATAATCATATGCACTAGAGTATAACGAGTCGTCAGTTTTGTAGCTGATATCAGGTCGAGCAGGTTCTACTTGGTTGGCCGAGTAGTTAATCGATTCGCCATTTACTTTTAGTTGTCCGTAGTAATAGTCTAAAGAATTAGCGCCAATTAATAATTGATGTTTAACATCTGAAAGAGTGAATTCACTGGTAAAATCAATAAAAGCAGTTTTAAATTGCCAATCGTCAAATCGGTCATAGGGCTTTGAAGTATACGTATCAACTTCTGTGAAAATTGATGGCTTCTTCGGAGATGATTCAAAACGTTGGCGTTCAAAATTTTGTTCGTTGTAACCTAAGTTAACCTGCCATTGATCAGACAATGCATAGTTGAAATCAACACCAATATTTTCGACGGTAATATCAGTAAATGCCCAAGACATATCACGAATGGTTTTTTCATTCCCGATGATATTACCCTTTTCGTCTAACCAAGCACCAGTATCTAATCCAGCTTCATCATCTGTTCGGTCATAATGGACGCGTACCATAGCATTGTCTGAAATATCATAATCGATCACTAAAGCGCCTAAAAAACGATCGCGCTGGCGCTGTTCATTATTTTGATAGTTACGTTGATATTTAGCCTCTTGCTTAACGAGTACACCTCTGTAGCGTAAGGATTTATCATCAGTTAATGAACCCCCAGCATCTAGTGAAAATCGAGTAGCCCCCTCTTGGTCAACATCTATACCCAGATTAAACAACGTTTTTGCTGTTGGTTTTTTGGTCACCATATTAACTAAGCCTCCAGGGCCAGACTGGCCATACAATATACTCGAAGGGCCTTTTATTACTTCAATGTTTTCTAATATTTCAATGGGTTGTTGGTAATGTGACCAATGTTGGTGACCATCTCTAAGGTAACCATTTGATGAACTTAGTTCAAAACCACGTAAATTAAAAACTTCACGATTACGCTGCTTAGAGCCTGCGGTTAAGCTTGCGTCGTTAGTTAATACTTCGCCTAAAGTCGTTGCGAGTTGCTCTGTTATCACTGAGTTTGGAATAACAGTGACTGATTGAGATGTTTCTAATAAGGAGATATTGGTACGCATTGCGCCATGTGCTTCATCAACTTTATAGTTATTAAAATAACTACCTTTTACTTCAATAACCTCAACGGCGGTATTATTGCCAGAGACTCCATTGGCATTGGATGAGTAAGGCATTAAGCCAACGATAATTGCTAAGCACACAGGTGAATACTTCATTGTTATTCCTAAGAGAAAAAGAGAGAGATAAATTACTTGGTGCGAATACTAATGGTAATGATTATCATTTGCAATAAGTAAGTTGGTTTTATTGTTCTTTTTAATAATGGTCATGCCAGTGAGTTAACTTAGTCTGATGAGCGTTTGCCATGAGTGAAAAATGGAAGCAAGCGAAGATAGGCCTCGTTTAGATAACGTAGGCCTTAGGTCGGATTTTTATTTATTTGGAGTAGATTCGGAGGGGAATTTATTTAATGATAAATTCTGGGTAATAATCGTTAATGAGAAGTAATAACTTTTCTTTCACCTGCGTAAAAGTAATACTGTTCATTAAGTCACTGCCCTTTGCGCGAATGCCCCAAGGTAGATGTTCAAGTTTTTGTTTGTATTGCTCTTGTACCGTATGTTGATAGCAGCTGACGACATAGTTTTGATATAAATAGGGGCCAGTACGATTAGGATTACTGTGTGCATATAAGCCAATAACAGGCGTGTCAACAGTCACCGCCATATGTGCTGGGCCAGTATCAGGTGCAATGACTAAATGAGAAAGTTTAAGAACAGCAAGCAGTTGTTTTAAATTAGTTTTGCCCACTAAATTAACAATATCGCATTTACTGAAGCTGATAATTTCAGTGGCTAATAATTGTTCTAATGTGGTTGGCCCACCACAAATTACCACATGAAAACCTAGCTGGGTTAAATAGTCAGCTGTTTGTGCATAGCCTTCTGCATGCCAGTTTCTTTCTGCTTTACTGGCAGCAGGTGAAATAACGGCAATGGGTTTATTAGACTCTACAGACAATAGCTCACTTGCCCAACGTTCGTTTTCGTCACCGATAGGCATTTCCCAACGAGGACTCTCGGTAGGCACACCAATAGCTTTTGCAAACCCCATAAAACCATCAAGTACATGCGGCTGGTGTTGAGGTGCTATCTGGTGATTCGTGAACAGCCATTGACCTTCTTTCGCACGTTTACTGTCGAAACCTATTTTTACTTTTGCTTTGATACACCAGCTGGCTAAGCTAGCACGCAAAGCAACTTGCATATGCAATAACACATCAAACTTTTGATGCGCAAGTTCGGCTCGTAAATTTTGATATCCCTTAAAACCCGCTTTTTTATCAAAAATGACAAATTCCACGTTGGGTAACCCTTGCAATAAATTAGCTTCAACTTTTCCTATTACCCAAGTGATTTTAGTTTTTGGGTAATAATGTTGAATTTGTTGCACCATAGCTACGGCATGACAAACGTCTCCAATAGCGGATAAACGTAATAAACATAAATTTTTTGGCGCTGTTAATTGACCCAGCATAAAGGAATCACCACAATAGAGCATATAAAGTATTTGAATTGAGCCTATTATCTTGAACAAGCCAGCAATTGTAAAACCCTACCAAGAAAAAACTTATCAAGAAGGTAATGTTTATTGTCGTTATAACGCGAATGCGATAGATGATTTTTCTCCCGAAATGTTAAATAGTCAATATTGGCAAGATAAAAAGGCTATAACGGGAAGTGCTCAAGGCCGTGGTACGACTTGGTTTATTGAATATAATTCGTTAGGCTCAAAGTTATCCGAAAAACAACAGTGGGTTCTACGTCATTATTATCGTGGTGGCTTAATTGGTAAAATTATTAACGATAAGTATTTATTTATAGGACAAAAAAATACACGTGCTGCACAGGAATACCAACTTTTAGATATTTTACAGTCGTTGGCATTACCGGCGCCAAAACCGATTGCGTTTCGAGTGACTAAAAAAGGGCTTTTTTATCAGGCTGACTTATTATCGTCACGTATTGAACATGCCCAGGATTTAGTCGCAATATTATCAAAAGAAGCATTAGCCGAAGAGGTTTGGCGAGAAATCGGTAAGGTTATTCGTCGTTTTCATGATGCCGGAATTTATCATCATGATTTAAATAGTCATAATATTTTACTGGATGCAAATAAAGAAGTTTGGCTGATTGATTTTGATCGTGGTGATCAACGCGCTGTTTCATCAGCTTGGCAACAAGCAAATATCGCCAGATTACTACGTTCTTTTGAAAAAGAAAAAAATAAACTGCTTACTTTTCATTGGACAAAAGAAGATTGGAATATGTTACTCGATGGGTATTTACTCGTCAGTTAATGGTGGTGTGAGCTTAGGGTCGAAGCTATAAACCTTCTTCGTTTTTCACGAATAATTTTTTTTGAAAATCGCTTGGTGTGCAACCATATTCACTTTTAAAACACTTACTAAAATAACTTTGAGATGAAAAACCGGTATCAAAAGTAGTATTTATTGCGCTTTGTCCTTGTGCTAATAATAAGCATGCTTTCTCTAAACGAAAACGTCTTAAATAATCAGTAGGTGTCGCACCTAAAATACTTTTAAGCTTCCTAAATAATTGTCTCTCGCTCATCGCCATTGCTTTAGCTACACTGTTAACTGTTGTTGATGTGTCAGGGTATTTTTTTTCTAATACTTCATTCAATTTTTCTATAAAAATATCTTGTTTACTAATCTGTTCAATCGAAGCAGCATCGATAAGTTTATCTAACAGGCTTTGTTCTATATGAGGCGACTTTGCTGCCTTTTGATTTTTTTTGTTTTTAAGTATATTCCTAATTGCCAGTAAACTTTCAATACGTAGTCTTAATTCTTCGAGATTGAAAGGTTTAGTCAGATATTCATCCACTTGATGATGCCACCCTTTAAGTTTACTCTCTAAATCATGTCGAGACGTAAGTAAAATAATGGGAATGTGATCAGTTATGGGGTTTGCTCTAATTTTCTGGGTCGCTTGATAACCATCAAGTTTTGGCATCATAATATCGCTAATAATTAAGTCAGGGACTTCTTGAATGGCGAGATTTACACCTTCTAAACCGTCATAGGCACTGAGTACAATATAATCATCAGCCAGACAATCAACTATATATTGATTCATATCATGGTTATCTTCGATGATTAATATTTTTATTTTTTCCTCTTGCGCAGTAGAAGAAAAGTTAGCACTGTTTTTTATAGGTGAAAGTGCGGTCTGTTGGGTTAAACTCATTAATTCCATGGCAACAATATTATCTATTTGTACATTTTTCAGTATGGCATTGCTCTGCTGCTTTTCTTTACCTTCGTTAATTATTGGCAGTAATACTGTTATTGTAGTGCCACTTCCTAATTCGCTGGCTAAGGTAATGCTTCCGCTGTGGCTAATGATAAGTTCTTTGATTAAAGCCAACCCAATGCCAGCTCCTGTTATTTGCTCACTTTCTTTACTGAGTACTCGGTTATATTTTTCGAAAACACTGTCGAGCTGATCGCGGGGTATACCGATACCCGTATCAACAATTTGAATATAGAGTTCATTATTTAGAGTGCGTTTGGTTTCTAAAGTAATACTGCCACCGTTATGGGTGTATTTTATTGCATTTGAAAGTAAATTTACGACGATTTTCTCAAGTGCATCATCCACCAATTCAAAGTCAATATCCTCGATATTAATTATTTGTAATTTAATGCCTTTTTCTAAAGCAAGATCTGTAAAAGCATCAACAAGTTGCTTGATGATATTACCGGTATTTTGTAGCGATTTTTGTGAGATAGCTTTCACGCGAAAAGTTTCTATATTCAGAAGCTGATCAACCATTCGAAGGAGTCGATACCCATTTCTTTTAATAACTTCAATTCGATTGAGCTGATTATCAGCCATGCGGGCAGTGAGTAACTGTGAACTTGTTCCTAAAATAAGGGTTAGTGGTGTTCTAAACTCATGAGACAGGTTGGCAAACTCTTCATTTTTTTGTTCAAGCAGTCGCTCTACTTTATCTTTTTCTTGAGCAAGTTCTATGGTACGGCGTTGAACGGAGCGCTCTAATTCATTGGTCTTATTTCTAAGCACTCGGGTGCGAAAATGAATAACTAAATAGATAGAGATAATGATCAGTAGTGAGTAAATGATTAATGCCAATGTCGTTAACCACCAAGGGGGTAAAATAAGAATAGAAATACTTGTCTCGGCACCATTCCATTGTCCATTGTTATTCGTTACACGCACTTGAAATTGGTATTCACCGGCAGGAATATTGGTATAATTTGCGGTGAGATTTTCACGGGCAACCTCACTCCAATAGTCATATCCTGCTAGCTGGTATTGATAACTGAGCTTGTCAGTATTTTGGTAATTAATATTTGCAAAATTAAAGGCAAAATTGTTTTCTTTATGGGTTAACGTTAATTGCTGTGCGCTTATAATATTTTCTTTTAATGGGCTTGTTTTTTTATCGTCACTTACGGAAACTTTCTCTCCATTAATCTTTAAACTTGTTAAGTATAAAGACGAACTATCGTCCTTTTTACGTAATGTATTCGTATGAATACGGTTAATACCGTTCATTCCTCCTAGCCATAGATCACCGGTTTTTGCATCAAAGAAACTCCCTAGTGAAGAGTCATTCGATTGCATACCGTCTTTTTCATAATAATTAGTAAAGGATGATGTGTTTTGATTAAATATAGATAAGCCGTTATAGGTACCTATCCAAAGATTATTGTTATTATCAACTTGGATATCAAATATATTATTATTAGCTAAGCTATCTTTGGCTTGATAATTAATATACTCACCTGTTGTTGGTGTAAATTTGATTATTCCATTATCTCTAGTACCTAGCCAAATATTTTGTTGGTTATCGAGAGCGGTTGTAACGATGCGTAAATTTTTATTGTCTAATAAATATGATTTTATCTGACCTGTTGCTTCATTATAAGAAATCAATCCAGCAAAGGCGGTTCCTAGCCAAAGAGTATCATTTATTTGCTTGATACTTTTTACGGTTAATTTATTACGTTGGAGCTTTTTAGCTATGCTTTCCCCAAGTAATTCCAAAGTGTTAAGTGATTGATTGTACTTTACTAAGCCATGATCAATCATTCCGAGTAACAAGTTATTGTCTCTATCAATAAAAATATCTAGAATTTCCCCGTGTTGGATTATTTGTGTTTTTTTTGTATCAGAAAAGCTTAATTGGCTGAATTTTTCTGTTTGTGGGTTATATTTTATTAATCCTTCGTTGAAGCTAGCAATCCAAATATTTCCTTCTAGATCTTCTTTTATATCCATAATCAGTTGGAAAGTTATATTGGGTAAATTGATATTATCTTTATTAAAAAATTTGCAAGTATTATTGGTTTGATTAATTAAATTTAAGCCTTTTCCTTTTGCCCCTAACCACATATTATTCTGTGAATCTAAAAATACGGCATGATTTTCATTACTCGTAATACACTGTGAGCTATTATCTTTAACGCGATATAAATCAATGGAGCTATCACTATAAGTTAATTTATTAATACCGACTTTTGTGCCTAGCCAAATATTCCCTGTACTGTCAGAAAAAGTGGTATAAACTCTATTTGAATTCAATTCAGAGTTTTCATTTTGGCTATTGTTGAGCTTTATTATTTCTTTTGTTTTTGGATTAATTATCATTAATCCATTAATCTTACTCCCGACTATTAAATGATTGTCTTGAGAGTATTTCACGGTAAAAACAAGTGATGCAAGTAACTTATCAGTTGAATATAAAGAACCAGTAGAAGTGTATCTATTGAACTCAATCAAACCAATATTACTGCCAAGCAATAAATTCTCTTTTAGCTTGATTATGCTATATACAGTTAGTTTTTTTTGAAGATTCGACGGCATATTAATCTTATGGTCAGTTATTCGCTTGTTTGCAAATGAATAACTACTTAGGCCATTTTTTGTGCCAAACCATAATTCATTATCGTTAGCTTGATACAAACTTCGAATTTGATTGCTCGATATTTTCAAGGAATTTTTTGCTGTTTTATGAAAATGAGAAACAGTATTACTAGTTGGACTTTGTTCTATTTTGAATAAGCCATTATCTCTTGTACCCACCCAAATGTTATTTTTATTGTCTTCAAGTAATACAAGTATGGAAAATGAATAACCGTCGCTATTTAACTCGACTTTATGGAATGTTTCACTCTTTTCATTGTATTTCAATAAACGTTTATTCGTGCCTACCCAAAGCTTGTTATTACTATCGATCAATAAGGATTTTACTTCGAGTGGATCCTTATCATTAATAGTTTGAAGTGAGTGTTTTTTAACATTTAAGCCATCGAAGCGAAAGAGACCTGAATTAGAGGCAAACCAAATAAAGCCATTTGAATCTTGTGTGATGGCTTTAACGTCTTGTTGGTCTCGAATTTTAGATGTAGTAAAATTAATGACGTTGTAAGTCTTTTGTAATGTACTGGCTAATATAGTAGCGCAGTGAAACTGCAAAATAATAAACAAGATCAGACAACGTTTTAACATGATATTAGATCTACCCAAATAGTCTGTTATTCATCGATATCGATTTCTGTAGGGTCAGTATTCAGAGATTCCGTTTCATATTTTACATCATAATTTACTTCCTGTTCTTCAATAACAGGAAGTATGCTGGTACACGTTTTATCACTACTACAAAAGCTAATAACGTCAATTATACTGGGTAGTGTCACTTGCTCTTGTGTAGATGTATTTGCAAAGCTTGCAGAGCTAATAAAAAAAGTTGAGATTAATAAACATTTAGTTATTTTCATGGTAATTATCCTAATGTGATTGGCGTGTCTTTGTATAAGGTGCCGGGTTAAGTTACTTCTGATTTTTGATCAGGCTGATCCCAAAATATTAAATATAAGCGTCTTATGTTAAAGGTAATAGTTAACACTCTACATTCTTATTATTAACATTCCATAATTTAATCATCGGTTAGCAAAGATATTAGCATCGCGTAAAGATTGACACAATAAATCAATATCAACACTCGTGTAACGACTAAATCTTTAGATAGGTGAGTAAGGTACCTGTAAACGTTACTGTCTTATGATGTTAATATTTCTCATTACTATCAAATACTCAGTGTTGTAGAGGCATTCGATAAGCAAGCTAATGACTAGAAGTCGATGACAAATAAAAATTGGTAGAAATATTAAGTCATGCGTTATTTTATAACGTTGATTAAGGGATCGCGTTATAAAATATAAACTTAATATTTCTACCAAAACCTCTGGAGAGGGCCACAATAATTTATCTATTTATTAACAATAAAATATGTAAACGATAAAACTATAATGAGATTTATAATAATGAGCTATCAATATTAAGCCTATTATTTGTGTTTGTTCGCCAATTTTTTCTAAAGTGTCGGTGTTATAGGTGGTCAGTGAATAATGAAGTTTGGCAGTATTCAGCAAAATATTGGCAGGGTCATAGTAGCCATTTACAGACAATGTAATTATATTTTAAGTAATAAATGAGCGATGTTTTTTTACGTAAATACGTAAACCTATAAAGAGTGATTACACTATGCCAAATACAATTATTGAATATTTACACCACCACGTTGCCGCTAAACCTGATGAAGTTGCTTTTAGCTTTTTACCTTCTAAAACAGAGCCACTGACTGAATTAACCTTCAGAGAGTTTTGGTCTGAAGCATTGTCGGTTGCTAACTTTTTAAAAAGTAAAACACAAACGGGTGATAAGGTTTTATTGCTTTACCCTCCAAATATTGACTATGTCGTTGCATTTTATGGTTGTCTTTTGGCGGGTGTTATTGCCGTACCGGCACCCTTACCGCAAAATAATTCGAAACAAACACTTGAGATTGTCAATAAATGCCAACCTGTTTTGATGCTTACAACGTTAAAAGAAGTGTCTCAGATTAGAAGTTTCTGTCAAGAACAGACAGGGATATTAAAATCAATCAGTATTTTTACCTCAGAAAATTCAGTGTCTCTTTTGGGGGCTCTTGAAGCCATTGTTGAAATAGCACCAAGGACACCTGCTTTTTTAAACTATTTTTCTGATTCAAATAATATAAATGAAGACGTTACTATAACTCACCGTGATATTATCGAAAATTTGAAGCGGTTACCAATAAAGTCGCCGGAAAGTTCAGATGATGTTTTTGTCGGGTGGCTACCTTTCTTTAGTGAGATGGACCTAATAGCACTTGGGTCATAGTAGTAGAATGTAATACGACTTTTAAATCAAGATATGGCCTAAGGGTCATATCTTTTATAACGTTATAGCCTAGTTAAGCAACGTCAGCGACTTCTAAACAACGTTTACGGTACATGGTACGAGCTTCTAAAAACTCAGGCATCGCAGACTCTGTGATGTAGGGTTGAATAATCACAAGTATCTTCAGTACACCTTCGTAAAAAACGGCATCAGTAATTTCAATGTTCTTATTTTGTGTTTGATAAAAACTTAACCAAAAGGTATTTACTAAACGTAATATACTGACAATATCAGGTAAGTCTTCGTCAGCGAACTTCATCATTTTAGTCGTGCGTAATGACAAAAGCATTTCACTGACACGCGAAGCGATTGATGATTGAACCTCAACATACTTCTCATGTAATAAAGGATTTTTGGCTAACAAGACAGGAAGATTACTGTAGAAGAAACGAAATTTCATCAGTGCTTGAAAAACAGCGTCCATGTATAAAATAATGGTATCGAGTGGTTTTACATCAGGGGAAACAAAAGGAACGGTTTCTAGCAGTAGGTTACGCGCATATTCTTCGTAGATAGAAAGAATAATGTCTTCTTTATTACGAAAGTGATAATACAAGTTACCTGGGCTAATACTTAAATGCGCAGCAATGTGGTTCGTTGTAACGTTGCGCTCGCCTTGGTCATTGAAAAGCTCAATGCTAGCTTGAATAATTTTATCACGGGTTTTCATGTCAGTTACTTCTGTTTATGTGCCATTGTATTATTTTCCATCATACTATCAAAATTGAACTGACGGAAAGGCTTTTCGAGTAAATACTTTAACAAATTCACCTTTGTTAGTTTCCATTCACTAAAAATAGCCTTTACAATGTTTTCAAGTTTATAAAGAAGATACAACTCATGACAATAAAAGCGATTTATCCAGGAACCTTTGATCCCGTGACTAACGGTCATACTGATTTAATTGAGCGTGCGAGCGCGCTATTTTCTGAAGTTATTGTGGGGGTTGCTGCAAGCCCAAGCAAAAAACCTCGTTTTGACCTAGCCCAACGCGTTGCGATGATTGAGGAGGTCAGCCGTCACCTACCCAATATCACTGTCGTTGGCTTTAGTGGTTTATTAGTGGATTTTGCTCAGAAGAAGCAAGCCAAAGTACTGATCCGTGGCTTGAGGGCAGTATCTGACTTTGATTATGAATTTCAATTAGCGAATATGAATAGACGTTTAGCCCCTGAATTGGAAAGTGTTTTTTTAACCCCCTCAGAAGGAAATTCTTTTATTTCCTCAACGTTAGTTAAAGAAGTGTCCTTGCATAATGGCGATGTCAGCCAATTTGTTCATCCTATTGTAAAAGCGGCCTTAGACAAGAGCTAACCGCCATTTTAATCAATGACTAATCAGTTTGGCAGTTTGGACAAAAAACTGAACTGCGATTTGACTGTCTAACCTCTTCTAATGTTGTTTGGCAAGTTTTACATTGCTTGCCTGCTCGACCATAAACTAATAGTTCTTGCGCAAAATACCCTGGACGCCCATCGGCTTGGGTAAAGTCTTTTAAGGTTGTGCCCCCCTGAGCAATCGCGGCGGTTAACACTGTTTTGATGATATCAGTGAGTTGGTCAAAACGTGACTCACAAATGGTACCTGCTAGTGCGGTTGGCAAAATCCCAGCTTTAAACAAGGCTTCGTTTGCATAAATATTGCCAACACCGACGACAACAGGGTTTGACATTAAGAAGGTTTTTATTGGCATTTTTCTATTTTTAGCTTTATTAAATAAATAACCATAACAAAAATCGTCAGTGAGTGGTTCAGGGCCTAATTTACTTAATAAGCCTCGTTCGTCTATATTGTCTTTAAACCAGAGTACTGCGCCAAAGCGGCGAGGGTCATTCAGCCGTAACGCTTTGCCGTGCGTGAAGACTAAATCAAAGTGATCATGCTTTGCGACAGGCATATTGTCATCAATAACTCTAATGGTTCCCGACATGCCTAAATGTAAAACTAAAGTGCCATGCGAAAATTTTATTAACAAATATTTTGAACGTCGTTCTACCGCATGTACACGATAACCAATCATGGTTTGTACCGTTTCAGGGATAGGCCAACGTAACTTAGCATTACGTACCACGACCTTAGAGACGGTTTGTTTTAAAATATGGGGACTAATGCCTTGTCGGCAAACTTCTACTTCAGGTAATTCAGGCATAGTAACTCTGGATCGGGTTTAATTTAAAAATTACAGCGTTAAAGACTGCATACGATTAACAAAAGCTTGAGCAAAGCGGTTTGCGGAATGTTCATCCATATTAAAATATAATGAAGGCTCAATTAGCTCAGCTTCCATAAGCCCAAAGCCTTGTTCGCTTCGAACAAAATCCATACGAGCGTAGAGTGGCATGCCTATTTGTGCTTTTATGGCATTCAGGGATTGCTCAGCATGGTTTATCAAACTTTTTTCGGGTGTTATTGAAGCTAAACGTCCGCCATGTTCTTCTTGAACACGAAAATCATGGTCTTTTGGTGTTTTCAAAATAGCATGGCTGTACTGACCATTAAAATAAAACAGTGAAAATTCACCTTCATCAATAACACTTTCCATAAAAGGTTGTACTAAAAATTCGCTTGCTGAAAACGCTTTCTCAAGTTGTGAATAAAATTTGGTGTGATTGTCTTTCGTTAACCAAAAAGTATTATCTGCATTGGCACTAATACGTGGCTTTATCACTAATTGATCAACATTGAGTTCAGTAAAGTATTCGGCAACCTGTTGTTGAGTTAGGTTTTTTCGCCATAATGTTTTTACAATATTGATACCGTTACGGGCTAATTCACGTAAATATATTTTATCAATATTCCATGCAACTGTAATTAAGCTATTCTCAAGGTGAGCACTCGATTGTTCAATACTATTTAGTACGTTTAAAAAAGCAGGAGCGTCATCTTGGTAATCCCATGGCGAGCGAATGATAACGGCCGCATAATCATTCCAATTAACGCTTTTATCATGCCACGATACCATGTGCATTTGCCAGCCTAAGACAAGGAGTGGCTGCTCTAGTAAGTTGTCGTATGCCTCAAAATCGTCAAGGTTGTTCATGGTCAGTATCGCGCAGTGCTGTATTTTATCATGAGTCATTGGCATGGTCTTCTTAATAGTTAGAGTGAAGGACGTAACGTTTAACTTGCTAATATTTCATTGGGAATGAGTTGAGAAAATATTGCCAGAGGAAAAGATAGCCACTTTTTTTGTTGCTGATTAAAAACGAGTAATTCATTATTAGTAATAAAGAGGTTAAGTAATTGAGAGTGTGCCTCACCGGCTAATTCAACCGAAACAACTAACGCCATTTGGTGGTCAAGTGCGGGTGGTTCAGTCACAACAATGCCCTGTGTTTCATGCCAGGAGAGCATCATTTGATCCAATGCTTGTCCTGAAATCTTTACGGGAGTGGCTCGCCAAGTTCGTCCGATACGTTCAATGGTTACTTGCTGATTAATCGCTAACGATAAAATGACAGTATGCTTGGCAAACAATGTTTGTTCATTGCTTTGCTTGTTATCTGATGGATATAATTTTTTATTGGTTACGTTAATCACAAGAATAAAAATCATCACTGAAAAAATGATAACGTTATTCCAACCAGTACGAGAAAGTTTCATGAAAATATTCATCAGTAAGTAAAAGAGTAACGATGATACTAAATTTTAGGCAATAAAAAACCCAGCAATTGCTGGGTTTTTCAAAACTAAATTAAAATTACTTAATTTTAGCTTCTTTGTACATAACGTGCTGACGGATACGTGGATCAAATTTCTTGATCTCCATCTTTTCAGGCATAGTCTTTTTATTCTTATCTGTAGTATAAAAATGACCAGTACCGGCACTAGAAACTAAACGAATTTTATCGCGCATAATAATTTCCTCTAAAAGTAGTTGTTAAACTTTTCCGCCACGGGCACGGATGTCAGTTAATACTACATCAATACCTTTCTTATCGATAATACGCATTCCTTTCGGAGTTAAACGTAATTTAACGAAACGATTTTCACTCTCAACCCAAAAACGGTGAGATTGAAGGTTTGGTAAAAAACGACGACGAGTCGCGTTTCTTGCATGTGAACGGTTGTTTCCAACCATTGGCACTTTGCCTGTTACTTGGCAAACTTTAGACATTCTGAGTACTCCAAAAATTAATTCCAGGTCGAACTATTATTCCCCAAGACCGTCGCCTCGAGATCCTGAAAAAGGTGGCATATTATAGTGAAACTGAAAAATGAAAGCCAGCTTTTATAAAAAAAAACTATGTTAACCTGATATTATGTGGCTTTACAAGAGTTTATGAGGGTATTCCAGTAATATGATGTGAAGATTGGGGAGTAATTGAACAGATAAATAAAAGATTGTTGTTAATTTATCCCAGAGTCGAGCAATTTTTTGAGTTTGTTGTGTTGTTCTTCATTACACAATTCGTTAATTAGAATGCGAATAATATGTGATTTAGCTAATTTGGTTTCTTTTGCTAGATTTTGTAGTTGATGAATAGCCTGTTCGCTAAGGGTGAAAGTCGCATGACGAAATGGTTTCTCACGTTTCGTATTCTTACTGGCCAATTGCTGTTTTGCCGCAATAATGGCTTGCTCAATAGAAACATTTTGGGTGTTGTCGTTGTTCAGAATTTCGGGATGACCTAACGCATAATTTTCTGCGTCAGCAATAAATTCATCAACAGTAAACTCCCTTTTCTTTTCCTTTGCTTTTGTGGTTTTTTTTAGGTCAGTTAAACTCATGTGAGTTGTCCGGCTTCATTGCTAATAATTCTTCAGCTATTGCAGTCATTTCTATTGCTGCTTTACCCTGAGGCTCTATTTCTAGTACTGACGATCCTTGTTCTTCGCTATCATCATAGACATTACGGCTAAAGGTTACTGCGTTTAATACGTTAATACCATATGAATGACAGACCTCTTTGGCTTCTAAAATTCGTTTGCCTTGATTGGGTAGTGATGGACATTGAGTGATGACAAAAGAGGCGATCATTTTTGGATTAACCATTTTACAAGTACTGAGCATATCTTCCATGTGTGGCACTGTTTTTAAATCTCGGCGTTTAGGGCGAAGTGGAATAATGACATGGTCAGCAACCGACATTGCTGCACGTAGTGCTAAGTTATCTTGGCCACCACAATCAACAATCACGTAATCATAATGCTGTACCAAACTGAGCAAATCGTTGCGGATCTTTCCGTAGAGCTGAATACAATTTATCGCTGGCAATGAAGGGTCAGAGTTTCTTGCTTGTATCCAGTCAGACGTTGTTCTTTGTGGATCACAGTCAACCATCAGTACAATTGCTTTTTTATCACGGGCAAAATAAACAGCTAAATTCTGTGCTAAACAGCTTTTACCACTTCCCCCCTTTTCGCCACCTACTAGAATCATCATAATATAAAATGTCCTTACCTCTTGTTGTAACATCAGCATCAAGAATTAATTATAGTGCAACTATTTTATTTTGCTGTTTGATTTTCTAAGCGCAACGCTAACTCGAAATAACCATTGGGTTGTTTGATACACCTGATCACTGTGCCATATAAATTCTGGCTATCGGGGTTGGCCACTTTAAAAACCACCGTAACTTTAGTATGAAGTGGAATAATATGGTCGCAATCAAGCTTTAAACCACCACGAGAAAAGTCTAAACAAGTGATTTTTCGTTGCACCGATTTTTGTTGGTCATTTATCCAGAGAATATCAACTAACTCTTTTTCCATGTCTAAACGAAAAGTTTGTCGTCGTTCGCTATCGTCTACAATACTTTGATCTAATTCAGCGTCATTCATTTCACTCTCCTAACCTATCGTGTTTATTATAATTCACCATGCTCAGCAAATGAGTAACATTGGTTACCAGCAACAATGATGTGGTCGAGCACTCGAATGTCAATTAAGCTTAGCGCTTGCTCTAACCTTTTGGTAATTTTTTTATCAGCAATACTTGCTTCGGCGATACCAGAAGGATGATTGTGCGCTAATATAACAGCGGCGGCCTGTTGCTTTAAGGCGTGTTCAACCACTATTCGGGGGTAAACAGCTGCCGCATCAATCGTACCAAAAAACAAGCGTTCAAAAGTTAATACCTGATGTTGGTTGTTGAGAAACATCACCGCAAAAATCTCTCTGCTTTCTCCCCGTAATTCACTGGTTAAATAATCTCGCGTTGCTTGTGACGAGGTTAATGCTGTCCCTTGCTGTAATTGCTCGCTAAGGTATCGCTTCGACATTTCTAAACAAGCTTGTAACTGCACGTATTTAGCCACACCTAAACCATGGTGCTGACAAAATTCTTTTTCTGTCGCGCGATAAATGGCCGCAATACTGCCAAAGTTTTTTAAAAGCTGCTGAGCCAGCTCAACAACATGGCAACCTTTTACCCCCGTACGTAAAAATATTGCTAATAATTCAGCGTCACTTAAACTGCTGGGGCCTCTGTAGAGTAACTTCTCCCTCGGTTTTTCATTTTCTAACCAATCTTTTAACATCGCCGCATCCTTGCAAAGCCAATTTGTAAATGAACAAATTAATGGTATCTTATCGCCACTTATCGTTATTAAGACTAGCAGTTTATGCAAATTTTACAGGGGAAAAAAATAGTTCTGGGTATTACTGGCGGTATTGCTGCTTATAAAACACCAGAATTAGTGCGCCGTTTAAAAGAACGTGGCGCGGATGTTCGTGTCGTAATGACCACAGCGGCGAAAGCCTTTATTACGCCATTAACACTTCAAGCTGTTTCGGCAAATGCTGTTTCAGATAGCCTACTTGATACCCAAGCTGAATTAGCCATGGGACATATTGAACTAGCAAAGTGGGCCGATTTTGTTTTAATCGCACCAGCGACTGCCGACGCCATCGCGCGTATTACTTGTGGCATGGCAAATGATTTATTAACGACAATATGTTTAGCAACGACTGCCCCAATAGCGATTGCTCCCGCGATGAATCAACAAATGTGGCATGCTGAAGTTACCCAAGAAAATATGAGTAAACTTATTGCTCGAAAAGTGGTTGTCTTCGGCCCAGGCGCTGGAGAACAAGCTTGTGGTGATGTTGGTTTAGGGCGGATGTTAGACGTTGATAAATTAGTAACACATATGTGTGAATTTTTTCAGCAGCCTTTGATTGCTTCCCAGGTAAATCTATTAGGTCAAACATGGGTCGTTACCGCAGGGCCAACGCGTGAAGCTATTGATCCTGTGCGTTATATCTCTAATCACAGTTCAGGAAAAATGGGTTATGCGATCGCACAAGCGGCTCAGTTGGCTGGCGCAAAAGTACATATTATTTCAGGCCCAGTAAATATTTCCGTACCAAACGGTTGTGAGAAAATAGCTGTAGAAAGTGCGTTGCAAATGCACGAGCAAGCGCTTGAATTTGCAAAGAAAGCAGATGTTTTTGTCGCTTGTGCGGCTGTTGCTGACTACCGTGTTAGTGAGGTAGCTATACAGAAAATTAAAAAATCAGCCGATGCAATGCAACTTAATTTAGTGAAAAATCCAGATATTATTGCGAATGTCGCTGCTTTGTCATCAAAACCTTTTACCGTGGGTTTTGCGGCAGAAACACAAGATGTTGAACACTATGCGTTAGATAAATTAAAAAGAAAAAATCTTGATATGATTGCCGCCAATAATGTTGCACTTTTAGGCCAAGGTTTTAACAGTGATGATAATGCGTTAACGATTTTTTCCAGTAAAAATAAAACGGAGTTACCGTTAGCTTCAAAAAAAATACTTGCCGAGCAATTAGTACAACTAATTTCGCAACATTATATTGAAAAAAAATAAGAGAACGATTTATGACCGTAGCGCAAAAAACTAATCGCAAACAACAAATTTTAGAGTGTTTAGCCAAAATGCTAGAGACTTGTCCTGGTCAGAGAATAACGACCGCGAAACTTGCCGCAGAAGTTGGCGTATCAGAAGCTGCGCTTTATCGTCACTTCCCTTCTAAGGCACGTATGTTCGAAGGCTTAATTGATTTTATTGAAGAATCAACTTTTTCAAGGGTAAATTTAATTCTCAGTGATCACAAAGAAGCGTTGGTGCGTTGTCATCATATTTTGCATGTTTTGTTGGTTTTTTCTGAGCGTAACCCAGGTATGTGCCGTATTCTAGCAGGGGATGCGCTAATGGGCGAAAACGAAAGGTTACGTGCACGGGTTAATCAATATTTTGAAAAGTTAGAAACACAATTTAAACAAGTTTTACGTGAACGAAAATTACGTGAAGGTAAAGGCTTTAGTATTTCAGAGCAAGCATTAGCCAATATATTAGGCGCCTTTGTTGAAGGGAAAATTAGCCAGTATGTGCGTTCAGGTTTTACCAAGAAACCCAGTGAAGACTTCAATGACCAATGGCAATTTTTAATGGCGGGTAAATAAAATTCGCGCAAAAAGGCTATAAGGCGATTCTTAGCAATACCGATTTCAGCAAGTAGATAAACTAACAAGTATTAAAATAAAATTAAGGAAACAATGTGAGTAATTTATCACAACTTCAACCAACGAATTTATGGCAGTTATTTGAAAAAGTATGCAGCATTCCGCACCCTTCAAAGCATGAGCAAAAGATATCAGCTTGGATCCAATCTTGGGCAAAAGAGCAAGGTTTAGCGGTAAAAGAAGATGCCGTAGGTAATATTTTCATTAAGAAGCCAGCAACATTAGGCATGGAAAATTGCCAAGGTGTTATTCTTCAATCACATATGGATATGGTACCGCAAAAGAATGCGGATTCCGATCATGACTTTTTAACGGATGCTATAAAGCCTTATATCGTTGAAGAAGCTGACGGACAATGGGTAACGGCAGAAGGCACCACATTAGGTGCTGATAATGGCATTGGCTTATGCTCAGCTTTAGCGGTTTTAGCAAGTAACGATATTGTTCATGGGCCTTTAGAAGTTTTAGTGACCATAGATGAAGAAGCTGGCATGAGCGGTGCTTTTGGCTTAGAGGCGGGCTGGTTAGACGGTGATATTTTAATTAATACCGATTCTGAACAAGAAGGCGAAATATATATGGGTTGCGCGGGTGGCATTGACGCTGAAGCTACCTTTACACTAGTTTTTGAAGATGTTGCACAAGATTTTACTTCATTTACCTTGTCTCTTTCTGGTTTAAAAGGCGGGCATTCAGGGGTCGACATTGATACAGGTCGCGCTAACGCAAATAAACTTTTAGTGCGCTTTTTACTTGAAGCGAGCCAAAAGTTCGACCTGCGCTTAGTTGATTTAAACGGTGGTAGCTTACGCAATGCTATTCCTCGTGAAGCTGATGCCAGTTTCGTTATTACAACAAAGGACGTTGCAGCATTTAAAGTAAGCGTAGCCACTTATTTAGCCACATTGCGTACGACATTAGGTAGCATTGAAACTGATATCGATATGTTACTTATTTCACCAGAGATTTTCGACCAGTGTTGGAATAGTAAAACACAATCGTTAATTTTAAATGCGCTTAACGCCTGTCCAAATGGTGTTGTTCGCATGAGTGATGATATTGAAGGTATTGTAGAAACGTCGCTTAATTTAGGCGTTGTTCGCTGTAAAGGGCATAAATTTGTGGCAATGTCTCTCATTCGTAGTTTACATGACGATGGCCGTTTAATGGCAGAGTCTATGGTGAATTCAGTCTTTACATTGGCAGGAGCAAAGGTTGAGTTTGCTGGCGCTTATCCCGGGTGGAAGCCTGATACGAGTTCCCGTATTATGAAAACGGTCCGTGATACCTACCAAGCACTGTTTAATAAAGTCCCTGAAATTATGGTGATTCATGCCGGTTTAGAGTGTGGCTTATTTAAAACCGCTTATCCAAACTGGGATATGGTCTCGTTTGGACCGACCATTAAGTTTCCTCATTCACCCGATGAAAAAGTGAATGTCGCTGCGGTTGCGCTTTATTGGCAGTTACTGGTTGCGGTATTGAAGAATATTCCCAAAAAAGCGTAGTTTATCGTTTGAGCAGTTAGATACGTTGTTGAATCTATTAAGGGGCATAATGTTAATCGTGCCTAAAGATATTCAACAGCGTTGTTAAATAAAGCTCAGAACTATCGCGTAAGGTATCACTTGTTAGCCTAAAGTCTAGTAACATTTTTTTTGAGTTCCGTTACACTAAAAATAATAACTTTTAAGGTATAACATTATGTTCCAGCCAGAAAAAATAATAGTTGCTGACGACCACCCTTTATTTAGACAGGCGTTATTAGCGGCTCTCGATGTTAAGTTTAATAAAACGCAGTGGCTAGAAGCACAAACAATAGAACAACTTGATCAGCAATTGTTAGCCAATACTGACAGTGATTTAGTGCTGTTAGATTTGAATATTCCAGGTGCGCATGGTTTTAATACTTTGATTCACGTACGTAATCACTTTCCACAAATACCTGTAGTCATGATTTCTGCGCATGAAGATAATGACACCATTTGTAAAGCTATGGAGTATGGTGCAGCAGGTTTTGTACCAAAATCTACGCCCGTAGACACTATTATTTATGCTATTCAACAGATTTTAGCGGGTGAAGTATGGGTGCCAGAAAGTTTTGAACAGGCCAGTAAAGGTGATGGTGAAAGTAATATTGCTGAACGTGTTGCAAGTTTGACCCAACAACAATATCGAATTTTAATGATGTTCGCACAAGGTCTATTAAATAAGCAAATTGCATATGACCTTAATGTATCAGAAGCGACAATAAAAGCTCACGCAACCGCTATTTTTCGTAAACTCAATGTTCGTAATAGAACGCAAGCCGTTATCGCTATTGCACCACTTAATGTCTCTGAACCGAATATCAATAATTAAAATTGGCTTGTTTTTAATTGACACTACTCAGCATAATTATCTTTTAACTTCTTCGCCAACATCGCGCTCATCATAGCGCGAAGTGCTGCTGGCTTAACAAGCTTCCTCATAAAACCAACGTCAGCTTTCTGAGTCTTTTCTTCAATATCACTATCGGTGGTCGCTGTAATTAATATCGCAGGAATATAATGATTACTGCTGGCGCGTAAGGCTTTTATCAGGATTAAGCCATCTTGGTTATTATTGAGTTGGTAGTCGACTAATAAAATTTCAACTTCATTTTCGTGCAGTGAAAATATTTTTTTTGCTTGCTCAAAAGAGTTAGCTGACAGCACATTACACTGCCAAGCACTTAATAGCTCAGTCATACCGTTAAGTACATCAAGATCATTATCAATACACATAACGGTAACATCTTTTAACCCTATTTTAGCGATGGGCTGTTCAATGTTAATTTTAACTTGTCGCTGAGCTTTGGGAATAGCGAGTGAGAATTTACAACCTTGCTGATCTTTAGATTTTAACGACAGTGGGTGTTCTAATAACTGGGCTAAACTTTGGGTAATGTTAAGGCCAAGCCCCAAGCCTCTGCTCGTATGACGGGTACTATTTTCTAGTTGGGTAAACTGCTCGAAAACAATTTTTTGTTTTTCAAGAGGAATACCTGGACCACTATCTACTACTTGAATGTTAACGTCCTTGCCCACAATGCGTGCCCCTAATAAAATTTTACCTGGGCTGGCGTAACGAAAGGCATTACCAATTAAGTTTTGTAAAATACGACGTAATAAATTTCGATCAGACGTAATCCATGCTTTACAAGAAGCGACTCTAAATTCAACGTGATATTCAGCGGCGGAAGCTGAGAATTCTTGTGCTAAATCTTTGAATAAATCATTCACAGAAAAAATTGTATAATGGGCGGTAATATTACCACTTTCAATACGTGCTATTTCACCTAAATCAGACAGTAAATCGTTGGCAACTTTTAAAGAATGATCGATGTTTTTGACTTGTCTTAATTGATTTTCACTTAAACTCCCTTGGCTACTCAGCGCTGAAGTAAACAACCTAGCGGCCTCTAATGGTTGCATTAAATCATGACTACAGGCTTTCAAATATAAACTTTTCTTAATATGTGCCTGTTCAGCTTTTGTTCTGGCAATATCTAAGTCTTCATTGGTTTTTTCTAATTTTTGGGTACGCTCGGCAATAATGGCTTCTAAATCAATATTAGTATCTTTTAATACTCGTTCAGCATCTTTATAGGCGGTAACATCAGAAAATAACATGACGAAGCCACCACCAGGTAAAGGGTTACCTTGAATTCTAATGACTTGCCCATTTGGATTTTGGCGTTCAGAGCTATGAGGGCTTCCGTTTCTTAAATACTCTAAACGTTTTTCCACTTGTCGACTAATTTCGCCTTCACCACACAAACCGCGTGAGGCATTGTATCGAATAAGATGCTTTATTGGACACCCTTTATAAATCAACTCTTTAGGGTAAGAAAACATGTCAATATATTTATTGTTCCACGCGACGAGTTTAAGTTCATTATCGACAATGGAAATGCCTTCACTCGCATTTTCAATTGCACTTTGTAATAAGTTTTGACTAAATGTTCGTTGCTGACTTGAGGCATCTTCAACTAATACCGCAATTTCATCGAGGGCAATATCACGACCGTCTAAGGCTGAAGACAAGACTAAGCAAGCTGAAGACGCGCCCATAACACTGGCGAGTGTATTTTCAGTATGTAGTAATAACTGTTGGTTATAATCGCTTTGTGTAACCTCTTTTTTGACAATGCTTTGTTGAAATTGCTTAAAGCTTATTTTTGCTTTTCCTTCACCAACAAAACGTGAAACTAATACTTCTAAATCGCGTTCATCAACATGACGTTTTTTCTGGGAACTGAGCAATTTAGGTACTTGCCACTCTAAAAATAGCGACGCTTGTACACGCTCTTGTACGCTTTGCCGACTTATTTGTGACAATGCCCACATTACAATAATATTTACGGTCAAACTGAGCAAGCTTGCGGTGGTATTGGCTGACAATAATCCGCCAGTAAAGGGTTGTTCATATAAACCAAACTGTGGAAGAAAATTCAGTATTAGCCAAAGCGAAAAGCCAATTAAGATACCGGCATATACGCCAGTTAAACTGGCTCTTCGCCAATAAAATGCAGCAACCAGTGCCGGCGTTAATTGAGCAAAAGCACCAAAAGCAATCTCACCTAACGAACTAAGGGTGTCTGGTGAGGTCATTAAGAAAACACCATAACCGAGTAAAATAACAAGTAAAACAAGTGCTTTACGAATGTTGAGTAAGCGAATTCGAAACTCATCAAAGTCGGTGTTTTTAGTTTCGCTTGCACGAAAAATATAGGGAAAAACGATTTCATTACTAAGCATGGTACTCAGCGCAATAGAAGAAATAATAACCATAGAGCTCGCGGCAGAAATCGCGCCAAGAAAAGCAAACAGGGTTAGCCAGGTTTGTTGATGATGCCAAGGTAAGAACAAAACATAGGCATCAGAGGGCACAGTATCACCCAAGATCATTTGGCCTGCGATGCCAAGTGGCGCAGCAAAAATAGCAAAAACTAATAAATAGAGCGGGAAGACTTTTCGACTAAGCTTGGTATCTTTAGGGTTTTTAAGTTCAACGACCATCACTTGAAACTGTCGAGGTAAAGACAAGAATGCCGCCATTACAATCACTAACATAGCCAACATTGACATCATGTTGGGGAAGTTAAGTTGTTGCTCAAGTTGTAAATTTGCTCCTGATTTGTACCAAATATCCATGGGCGAATCGAAAACGAAAAAAGTGACAAATATACCTACAGCCAGAAAGGCAAAAAGCTTTACTAAAGATTCAAAAGCAATGGCAAGCATAACGCCAGGGTGGCGTTCTGTAACATCGATATGACGAATTCCAAATATAACGGTGAAGCCGGCAAGTACTAAGCTTGAAATAAGCCCAAAGCGCCAAGTGACTAACGTTTGTTCTGCTTGAAGTTGTTGAAAAGAATAGACAATCGCTTTTAACTGTAGTGCGATATAGGGCATGGTGCCGACTAAAGCGACAATCGTGACCATAATTGCTAGGTTATGTGATTTTCCGTAACGAGAAGCGAGTAAGTCGGCAAGAGAGGTTAAGTTTAATTTTAAACTGACACGAACAATACGTTGAATAAAAGGCCAAGCAAAAGCAAATAATAATATAGGGCCTAAATAAATAGGAATATGGGAAAGAAAGTTTGTCGACGCTTGTCCGGTGGTCCCTAAGAAACTCCAAGACGTGCAGTACACACCTAACGTTAATGCATAAATAATGCCCTGACTTTTGCGAACGATTTTATGTCGGTATTTATTGCCTAAATAGGCAATAAGAAAAAGCAGGCCAATATAACCAATACTCAATACAGACAATTGCCAGTTGGGAAACATAATACATCTCAATTTTTATTTTTATACGTTCTACAATACCAAGCCTCTACGCTTATTTATACTAAAGTTAGTGGCTAATGAATAAAACATTTTTAACGGATTAATTGTTGAGTATTGCACTTCAATAACAATACTATATAATTACATTCGAACTTCATTCGAATTGATAGGGTTATAAGAGGTTGTCATGGCACCAGCACCAAAGTTTAGTATCGAAGAGCAAGAAAAGTTAATTTTGTTTGCCGCAGTTACCGCGATAGAAAAAAGTACATTGTTAGACTTTTCTATGTCATCCATTGCTAAATCTGCGGGTCTATCCATGGGCTCAGTGTATAAGTTTGTGCAATGTAAAGAAGATTTACTGATTGCTTTAGCAACAAAAATGTATCAAGAAAAGCATCGGGTTTTTAGTCAAGTGCTTGCACTCTCACTAACGACACCTGAACGAATTATTGCTTTGAGCTTACTCGATTTTTCAAAAGTACAAATGTTTAGCTTTGATGATCAACTAGAAAGTATCGTAAACACTCGTGCCATTATGAAACGATGTTCGCAACGCTGGCTTGATTATATGATCAACTGTAGCAAAGTCTGTGAGGATTCTTTTCAGGTACTGTTACAAACGGCAGTAGATACTAAAGAATTACAATCTGGCATCAATGCCATGGAACAAATAAACAT
Source organism: Colwellia sp. MB02u-14 (assembly GCF_014076915.1). Classification (NCBI taxonomy): domain Bacteria; kingdom Pseudomonadati; phylum Pseudomonadota; class Gammaproteobacteria; order Alteromonadales; family Colwelliaceae; genus Colwellia; species Colwellia sp. MB02u-14. Next base: position 47,458 of record NZ_JACGUX010000067.1, on the reverse strand, counting down.
TGGAGCATGGTCTTTAAATGTAGGGTATTTTCAAACAGTAAGAATTCATCATGGTAGAAGCACCAACCAAGAAAACGAAATACAAGAGAGTATCGCCTCTTTATCAACCGATAATGTACATATTCTTAACTTACAGCGTTTTATTAATACCTTTGATTGGCAACAAAAAGTCAGTGAACAAGATATTGAAAAAGTAGCTCAGCAACTCGTTATATCAGAGCTTAGATAACAAAATGATAAAAAACAAAGGAAAGTATATGAAAATCCGTCAATGGATCATGACTATTATAATTTTAGCCGCGGTGATTAGTGGCTTGTATTTTTATAAAACATTCTTACAAGAAGCATCCTCTTCAGGGGCGCAAATGCCAGAGCCTTCAGCAACGGTAAATGCGACTAAAGCCGTGCTTGTTGACTATCAAAAAATGCTGAAAGTTAGTGGCGAAGTACAAGCGTTTAAAGCATTGTCATTGAATAATGAATTTGCTGGGCAAATTATCGAAATCAATGCTGAGTCAGGACATTTAGTTAAAAAAGGCCAAGTACTTGTTGAAATTGACCACCGTGATGAAGACGCTCGGTTAATCGCCGCACAAGCACAGCTAACATTTACTAAAAAAACCTATCGTCGCTATATTGAGTTGAAGAAAAATAACGAAATTAGTGCCGAGCTTGTCGATCAAGCTGAAGCCGCGTTTGAAGTGGCTAAGTCAGATGTAGCGATATTAGAAACAACTATCTATAAGAAAAAACTGAGTGCACCTTTTGATGCAAAAGTGGCTATTCATAATCTGGAAATAGGACAATATTTAGATAAAAATAGTCAAGTACTCACTTTGATTGGTGTGAATGAATTTACTTGGGTTGATTTCTACTTGCCACAAGTCTACAAAGAGCTTGTGGTTGGCTCGGTTGTTAAAATCAACCCAATGAACCAGCTGAAATCTTTTGATGCCACAATTATTGCTATCGACCCACAACTTAAACGTGCATCACGTAGCTTGAAATATCGAGCACAAGTGAAATCGTCATTATTAGCCTTAAAACCTAATACCCTAGTCAGTGTTTACTCGCCCATTGCCGCGAAGGCCCTGGTTATTTCAGTTCCGGATGTAGCTATTACGCGTGATCCTCTAGGCAGTTATGTCTTTATTCTAGAGGCTGAAGGCGAAGGAGCCTACCGCGCTAAAAAAGTGAGCGTTATATTAGGAGACCGAAATGATGACCGTGTATTAGTGCTATCGGGTATTAAAGAAGGACAACTCATTGCCACAAAAGGCGCCTTCAAATTATTTCCACAAATGAAAGTGTATGTTGCTGAGTCTTTGTCGGCTAATACGGCTGATAAAACTAGGGCGCTATAATGAAAAAAACTTCAAGCCCAATGTCGAGTAGCAAAGCTTCAGTCATGGACATCTTTGTCCGCCGTCCTGTGGTCGCTTTAGTTTTGTCTATTATCATTTGTTTAGCTGGTCTTTGGTCTATTAGTAAAATACCTGTTTTACAGTTTCCAAAAATAGAAAGTGCTTCGTTAGTCATCGATACCTATTACATTGGCGCCTCTGCCGAAGTGGTACAAGGGTTTGTTACTGAACCTATAGAGCGCGCTGCCGCAACAGTTCCGGGAGTTGAGTATGTTGAGTCTAAAACGACTTCCGGTAGCAGTAAAGTCACAGCATGGCTTAACTTAAATGAAAACAGTACATTGGCTTTAGCTGAATTAACCGCGCGACTGAGTCAAATTCGTTATGAATTACCCGCAGGTTCGCAAGACCCTATCGTGTCGGTGAGCCGAGCCGATCGTCCTTTTGCCGTGTTCTATTTAAATGTTAATGCTAATGGCAATGACTTATCTAAAGTTACCGATTACTTGACGCGACAAGTGAATCCGGTGCTCAACGCGATAGAAGGTGTACAACGTGTTGGTATTGAAGGTGCTAGAACACCAGCGATGCGCATTTGGTTGAATACACAAGCGCTTACGGCCTTTAACTTAAGTTCAAAAGATGTGTATCAAGCTTTAGCTACCAATAACAGTATTGCAACGATGGGCTATGCTGAAAATAGTCGGCAGCGTATTGATATTGTTGCGAATAGCCAATTAACATCAGTAAGTGAATTTGAAGAATTAGTGGTAGCAAATCGTGACGGTGCAACGATTCATTTAACAGATATTGCTCGTATAGAAATAGCCGCAGAAGATGCCAGTATCACGGCAAGACTCAATGATAAAGACACCGTTTATATTTCAATTTGGCCATTACCGGGTGCCAATGAAATTGATATCGGTGACAACCTATATAAAAAAATTGCTGAGTTAAATCAGACACTACCCTTAGGTATGACAATTGATTTTGCCTTTGACGGCACACTTTATATGCGTGATGCATTAAGTGAAATTTTTATCACCTTAATGGAAACTGTCGTCTTAGTGGGTTTGGTCGTTCTCTTGTTAATGGGGTCATTTAGAAGTGCAATGGTACCTTTGATCACCATACCTATTTCTATTCTTGGCGCGGTAGCTGCAATGTCATTTATGGGTTTTTCACTGAACTTATTAACGGTATTAGCGATTGTACTATCGGTTGGCTTAGTTGTTGATGATGCGATTGTGGTCGTTGAAAACGTTGCCCGATTAATGCGCAAGGGCTATTCAAAATTTGACGCGGCTTTAGAAAGTTCACGACAGCTGCTCGTTCCTATTATTTCAATGACCTTAACTCTGGCTGCGGTATATGCACCGATTGGTTTTTTATCAGGTTTAACCGGTGTTTTATTTAAAGAGTTTGCTTTTACACTGGCAATTGCGGTGATTATTTCAGGTATTGTTGCGATTACTTTATCATCGGTAATGAGCGCACATATACTGCCTAAAGGCGGAGAAGAAGGTTGGTTAACGCGAAAAGTGAACCAACTCTTTGAGAATATTCAGCAAGCCTATGGAAAATTATTACAGCGTATTTTTAAGTGGCAGGGGCAAGTTTTTTTGATTGCAGCGGTAGTGTCTTTACTCTCGGTACCTTTTTATTTGCAATCAAAGAAAGAGCTAGCGCCTGTTGAAGATCAAGCAATGGTCATGTTTGTTGTTATGTCACCTCCTGATTCTTCATTGACCTATAACGTTGCTCAAATGGATCCAGTGGTGGAAACACTGCAAGACATTGAAGGTGGTTTAAAAGTTTGGCAACTACTGTTTACTTCAGGTGGGTTTGGTGGTTTAGAACTAGTGGGTGCTGACGACCGTGATTATTCATCACAGGAACTTGTTCCTCAAATGTATGGCAAATTGGCACAAATTCCGGGTTTAAATATGTTACCCATATTACCAGGTTCACTGCCAACGGCAGGACAGTTTGAGATTGAAATGGTGGTTAAATCTTCGGCTTCATATGCCGAAATGAAAAGCTATGCGGATCAATTAGTAGGTGCTGCCTTTGCGAGTGGTAATTTTCTTTTTGCAGACACTGATTTGAAAATAGATTTACCACAAGTTGAATTACAACTTGATCGTCAAAAAATTGCAGATCTTGGTATGAGTGTTGCTGATATTAGTGAGCAAATGAGTATTTTGCTATCAAGTAACTTCGTTAACCGTTTTGATGCTAACGGCAAAGCATATCGCGTTATTCCTATGGTCGATAATAACGTGCGCGGAAAAACAGAAGAAATTCTAGCATTGAACATTAAAATACCTTCAGGGGAATTAATACCTGTTTCAGCCGTTGCTGATTTAAAGTGGAAAACAGTACCACGAGAATTATCAACGTTCGCTCAACAAGCTTCATTTAAAGTTTATGGTGGCGTTGCGCCAGGTGTTAACAAAGAACAAGCACTAGCAACATTAGAAAATGCCGCAAGAAACATGTTACCTACAGGTTACAGTATCGACTATGCAGGTGAATCACGTCAGCTTCGCAAAGAAGGTAGTACTTTAGTGATGGTGCTAGGTGTGTCATTACTGATCGTGTTTTTAGTCTTAGCGGTACAATTTAACAGCTTCAGGGATCCCCTTGTGGTGTTGTTAGGTTGTGTGCCATTAGCCTTGTCAGGAGCATTGGTAATACCTTATATGGAGCTAACAACCATTAATATTTACTCACAAATTGGCTTGATCACCTTAATTGGTTTGATTGCTAAAAATGGTATTTTGATTGTTGAATTTGCTAATCATGCGCAGGAAGCGGGTGCTAATAAATTAGCGGCCGTTACCGAGGCGGCAACGACACGTTTGCGTCCAATACTCATGACTACTGCGGCGACTATTTTAGGTCACTTTCCGCTAGTGTTGGTGACTGGAGCCGGAGCAGAAGCTCGAAATAGTATTGGTATTATTCTTGTGGCTGGTATGTTTATAGGTACAATATTTACACTGTTTGTGCTACCCAGTTTTTACCTGTTATTTGCAGAGCGCAGAGAGGCTTTAGCGGAACATAAACAAGACATCACAACCGCCGTAATCTGAATTTAACGGTTAAGACTTTTGTTTTAAACGTTTACTTCAAAAGAAAAGGGCATCACTTATTGTTAAGTGATGCCCTTTCGCTTTTAGCGTATTAAGTTACTCATCGCTACTATTACGCTGTTCGGGTAAATCGCTAGAATATTCGACAAATTCTACTTCAAAGCCATTAGGGTCTAGAAAATACAAGTTAGCCCGATATGGATTTTCAGCCCCTTGTTTATGCACTGCAAAGCCTGCTTCAGCCAATCTACTTTTCATTGCAGACAAGTTAGGGGTTACAAAGGCAAAATGCGCTAAACCTACTTGGTGACCCGTTAAATCACGATTTTCTTCTATGCCATCATCATTGAACGTTAGGTATTGATAATCGTCACCAAAGTGTAGCCAATTGCGCGCCACGCCGTGCCACTCAGCGGTGCCTTTAGCTCTCACTTTCCAATGAGGAAAGGCGGCTTGGTAGAAAGTAAGAGTTTCTGGAATATCATGTACGACTAAGTTTATATGTTCAATGTGTAGCATAAAGATCCTTGGTTATTAAAAGTGACGGCACTATAAAACCTTAAGTTAACTTGAGGGAAGCTGTTTGTAATACATTTATATTATTACCCTTACTGTCGAGAATCTCAAGGAAAGTGAAATATGGTAACGCTGCTAGCTGCTAATTTAACGATAGGTAAGTTAGCTAGCGTTATGGCATAAAGTCATTATTATAAAAACCCAATGGAGAGATTTTATTTTTTATAAGAGATAGACTGTCGCCATTAATTAATTAACGATGATATTTATGGGCTATTTATTTGCAGTGACCCTGCTTTGGGCATTTTCATTTAGTTTAATTGGGGTTTATTTAGCCGGTCAAGTTGATGCGTGGTTTAGCGTTTTGCTGCGCATTGCGCTGGCTACTTTAGTTTTTTTACCGTTTTTAAGTTTTAAAAAAACACCAAAGCCCTTAGCTATAAAGCTCATGTTTATTGGCGCGATACAACTTGGCGCCATGTATAGTTTTTACTATCACTCCTTTTTATATTTATCTGTGCCTGAAGTATTATTATTTACGGTAATGACCCCCATTTATATTACGCTACTAAACGATGCGCTTGAAAAGCATTTTAACCCTCGTTTTTTTGTTATAGCCCTTATTGCCGTATGTGGTGCGTTAGCTATTCGCTATGAAAGTATTAATAGTAACTTTTTGATGGGCTTGTTATTAGTGCAAGCGGCCAATATGTGTTTTGCCACAGGGCAAGTGACTTACAAACGTTTAATGAGCAACAGTAAGGTGGATCATAAAACTGTATTTGGGTGGTTTTTTATTGGCGCATTAATAGTCGCTACTGTGTGTTATGTTTTATTTGGCAATACAGATAAGTTACCCAGTACACCAACTCAATGGGGAGTACTCATTTACTTGGGCATCGTTGCTTCGGGCTTAGGCTACTTTGGGTGGAATAAAGGCGCGACGTTAGTCAATGTAGGTGCGTTAGCCGCAATGAATAACTTACTCATTCCAGCAGGTATTGTTGTTAATGTACTGATATGGAACCGGGAGGCGGACATACTGAGGTTAAGCATTGGTGGTGGAATTATTTTGGTCGCTTTATTACTTAATCAGATAAGCACTATACCTTCGAAGGACAAAGTCTTGCCTGTTGGCTAGCCGACAATATTAAAGGATGACAAAAACCAAGTTTTTGTTGGCAACGTTAACCAGACCGCCAAGATAAGAAAATCAAAGGGTCAGAGCAATTGATTGTAGCGAGTGATATTCAATTGTCGATAGGTATTTTAGTACTTTTAAGTTATGCCAATACAAGTAAATGAATGAACGAAATGGTGGCACAGGATCCTGCTGGGTAGACCTCTGAACGCTAACTTTTGCCACAAAGTCGACCTAATTTAGACTCATATTTATCACAATAAATAGTCCGCTTAGACACCACAGCGGTCGTTCACGGTTAAGCTGGCAATGATCACTTTGTGCGCAAAGAGGAAGTAGCCACATTGCTCTGCCTTAGGTCTGCTTTAAGTCTCAAAGCCGACTGTGGAATTAAATTTTAGATGTTAACAGTAAAGCTAAAGTTACAATTATAAATCAAAAATCGCTTTGACAATATTTAACTCCCCCTAACTACGGATAAAACTCCGTTAGTACGCATATATTAAATCTTATCACCTTGTTTTATTCGAAAATCATAAATGTTACAGGGTATGATTTGTGATTTTAAATCAATAGCTTGTGCTTTTAATAATAGCAACGGATGATATATCAAACCAACTGATTACAAGACAGTTGCTAGATGGTTGGTATGTGTTGTTATTGCTGCTCTGTAGTGGTGCTCATGCTATGGATTACAACAATTAGCACCACTGATTTTTAATCAATTACACTACTAAAACACGTGTTTTATGTGGTTTAAACATGAATATTGTTGAGGTTTATATCAGGCTAAAGGTGAAATTTAATCACACAATGATACTTTTATACTGAAACTATTTTCAAATATAGTTTGTAAATATTATGTAATAAACACAACTGATTGATGAGTTATTTGGTGTCAGGTTATTTTACAGTGTTACATAATTTAAAATTATTTAAATTATCATCACAATGAAATTGTTAAGTATTATTGTCTTGGCGTATTTTTTGCTTTAATATGAAAAAAATATTAATTTACTATTTTATCAATAACCATCCAAATATATGGAAAGGTATGAAAAAGGAATACATATGAAATATAAATCCACAAAGACTTGTGCTGCTGTTTTATTACTACTGTAATGTAATTTAGCAAATGCCGGTCTTATGGTCACCAATGTTGATCTAACAATCACAGGGGTGTTGGGTAACTATTCGAGCGTAAGTGTTGATGATGTTTTCCAGTTCACCGCCATATATGATGATGCCTCCACCCACTTCTTAGCTAACGAAACACAGTCGATTTGCTTAACGACGCACGTAAGTTCGCCCGGTGTCGATTGTGTGAATAGTTTGAACGCGTCTGGTTTCAATTTTTTATCCAATGCGTCTTTGAATTTTATTATGATGTTCGATACCACTGCATTGTTAGACGCCAACGGGTCATTTTATGATAGAAACGCTGGTCCGGCACAATATACGTACCAACGAGCCTCGGCAGCGGCCCTTCACTTCTGGCAAATGGATGATGCGATCGCAGGACAATTCGATACGAGCACACCTGGGGCGGCAGGACAAGTGCATTTGTACTATAGAGACGGGACTAACGAGAAAGGTCATCCCGCGTGACATGGACATGGGGCGAGGCATCTACGAAAGAGTATTTAGACGTCCCTGAACCTTCCACACTTGCTATTTTTGCATTAGGAATGATTGGTTTAGTATCTCGTCGATTTAAGAAACAATCTTAAAAAATTAGTTTCACAATCAAAATCGATTATCGACGACGGTATGCCTGAATAAACCCATGTAACCCAATGTTGTCGATAATCATCAAGAAGCATCTTCCAGTTTGGTAGATGCTTTTTTTGCTCATAAAGCTGCGATATTCGACGATTGTGATTTTGTAGTGTTCGTTTTGATACTGTTATTTTTTCTTGTCCAAACTGATAACCTAAAAAGTCAAACCCATCAGTAATTCTACCAATCGTGGTTTTATCAGGATGTTGTTTTAACTTTAGTTTTTCAAAATGGTGATTAACCGTTTTTATCGCTTTACGTAATTTCCACCTTGATGGTGATAATACGATAATATCATCCATATAACGTCGATAGAAAACGGGTTTATCTTCCATTTCTTTATCTAACTCATAAAGGTAGAAACTCGATATCAAGGGACTTAACGGACAACCCGATGATATACCTTGTTTTATATCCTTAAATAAACCACCTGATTCAACACTTCGTTTTAAGTATTGTGATAATAAATTCATCACCATTTTATCTCTGATGTAAACCGATAGCTTATCTAACAATATCTCGTGGTTTATCGATTCGTAATACGATTTAACATCGGTTCGAAATACAAACGTATTGTTGTGTAAATCATGTTGTATCTCTGTAACGGTGTGTTTGCTACCACCATGCCCTTTTAAATGTGTACACAGCTTAGATGATGGTAAATGACGTTGTAATACCAGTGATAACAACTTCAACACCACACTATCGATTGATGCATATAAGTGAATAACTTCACCTGAAGATTTAGTTACCTTTTGTAAAGGTTGAAAATTGAAGGTATTTGATATTAATTCATCAATAAGTTCTGGCTTAATTTTATTCCAATGAAAACGTACATCCCATACATCACTGTTATCGGGAAAGTGTTTTCGTTGTTTACATAACCAACTAAACGATTCATTCAATAGGTCAGTATTTACCAGTTCATTTATCATCATCTATAATAATAAATCTCATTTTTATAACGGAAAATCACTATCATAGGATACTTAATCCTTTGTTAATTCTGATTAATAAAGACTTCTAGCGATTACCACTAATTAATTAGCACTACTTGAGTATAGTTTTTCTTTTTATACCAATAAAACATTCATGTCGAGTGTCGGCAATGGTGGCTTTGTTGTCTATCAAGATGAAGGTAGCTCAACGTCTAATAAACACTAAAAATAGCTCGAAAACCCATTGGTGTTAATGTCCGGTTTCGTATCTTTGTTGACATAAACCTGCCTAATTTTGAGGACTAATTTAGGTCAGGAGAGTGGCATTAGTTAGCGTTAATATATGAAATAGCACCGCCCGCAATGAGCTTAAACTTGCCTCACAAACGAGCAGTAAAATTCGGTTGGTATACCCCTAAATATGCTCCTGAATTTGCAAAAGTTACTGTTAGCTTTTTGCATGAGCTGAAGTCTTGAGTTAGTCACTGGTAGCTTACGTTTAGCACACTTTGTTAGCGTTAACTGATAAGTTATGAATGACCACAGTGGTGGCTTGTCGGACTATTTAAAAGGATAATATGAAGCCAATAAATAGTCAGCAATGCTGCATTAATGAGAGGTAATATCAAACAATAAGTGTCGTCACACGTACTGAATGAACGAAGGCTGTCTATGTTTGAGGTTTAATTAATTGTTTGGGTATAAAACTCAGAAAAATATTTACCCCCCTTAATCTCAATGATTAAGCGTAATTTGTAGCTTTCGCCTTTATTGGCAATCAAACTGCCGAGAGGTGTTTCGCGCTTCCAGTAATAAGGAGAGTCTTTCATTCCCAGCTGAAAAGGGGTCGCTTGGTTGGCTTTATCGACCAGGAATAAAGTCGCGGTGTCGATAGGAAATGTAGAGTTTACCGTTGTTATTCCTTTCTCATCCATGACATTAACTTCAAATTCTCCAGTTTTTAATATACATTTTTGATTACTCACATCGCAATGCCCAAACGGTACTAATTCAAAGGCTCGCGCTTGGCTCGCGCTATTTTCTTCCCATAAATCAGCTAATGCAAAACCTAAAATAGTCAGAATAGGGGCAACAATAATAGCTGTTTTGGTGTGTTTGTTCATAAAATTTCCTATGAGTGTATGTTACTTCGTCATGCTGAATTTATTTTAGTATCTTAAATCGAGATCCTGAAATAAATTTAGGATGACGGCTACTTAGCCAGTTCGAAGGTAAGAATTATGTCTGCTTTGGCAGATTAGATTGATTGAGTATATCGTAATTAGAAAATAAACAGCCCTATTTATAAACGTTAAATAGGGCTTTAGTTTAATCAATCAATAAGTCGTTGTTAGACTAATTAGTGATCATGTGCTTCTGAAACACCACCATGTGGCGTACGGAAGTTTTCAACCATTTGTTGAATATGAGCGGGCGCTGGACCTGTTACTTTTAACATAGCGAAAGCTACTGCAAAGTTAACAACGGCCCCTACTGAACCAAAAGCATTGGGTGAAATTCCGAAGAACCAGTTTGGACCCATATCACCAAGGAATGAAGTGCCAGGAATAAACATAATGCCTTTATGTTGGAATACGTACAACATAGTGACACCGATACCTGAAATCATACCAGCAACCGCTGCTTTACCGCTCATTTTTTTAGCGAATATCCCCATCATTAACGCTGGGAATATTGACGATGCGGCTAAACCAAAGGCTAGCGCCACCGTTCCTGCGGCAAAGCCAGGCGGATTTAAACCCAGCCAGCCAGCAACGAGTACTGATATTGTCATCACCACACGACCGGCCAGTAGCTCATTTTTCTCTGATAAGTCAGGTGTTAGTATACCTTTCATTAAATCATGAGAAATAGAGGACGATATCGCTAGTAATAAGCCAGCTGCGGTAGATAATGCGGCAGCTAAACCACCTGCGGCAACTAAAGCAATGACCCAGTTTGGTAAGTTAGCGATTGCAGGATTAGCCAATACCATAATGTCGCGGTCAACTTTAACCATTTCATTGGTCGCTTTATCTGCAGTGTACTGAATTTTACCATCGCCATTTTTTTCTTCATACTTTAATAGGCCAGTTTTTTCCCAATCTTTAAACCACTGAGGACGCTCAGCATAATCTAAATTTTGACCCGCTACTGGTTCTATAGTATTCATTAGGTTTAAACGCGCCATTGCGCCAACTGCAGGAGCAACTGTGTACAACAATGCGATGAAAACTAACGCATAGCCTGCTGACTGACGTGCCGCTTTTACTGATGGTACCGTGAAAAAGCGCATAATAACGTGAGGCAAACCTGCAGTACCTATCATCAGTGACAAGGTATAAGCGAACATATTTACTGTGCCACCCATGTTGTCAGTGGTGTACTCTTTAAAGCCGAGTTCAGTCACTACAAGATCTAACTTATCGAGTAAGTAAACACCACTACCGTCGGCTAATGTAGAGCCTAAACCTAACTGTGGAATAGGGTTACCTGTTAACTGAAGTGATATGAAGACTGCTGGAATTGTATAAGCAAAAATTAATACTATGTACTGAGCGATTTGCGTGTAAGTAATACCTTTCATACCACCGAGTACGGCATAAACCCAAACAACAAACATACCGATGTAAAGACCATTATCATACTCAACTTCTAAGAAGCGAGAGAAAGCAACACCAACACCTTTCATTTGACCGATGATGTAAGTTAAAGACGCGATGATTAAACAAACAACGGCAACAACACGTGCGGTTTTTGAGTAGTAACGGTCAAAAATGAATTCAGGTACGGTAAATTTACCGTGTTTTCGCATGTAAGGTGCAAGTAACATGGCCAGAAGTACATAACCACCAGTCCAGCCCATTAAGAAAACTGAGCCACCGTAACCTAGGAAAGAAATCATGCCCGCCATTGAAATAAATGACGCAGCACTCATCCAATCGGCACCAATCGCCATACCATTTTGCAAGGGTGTAACGCCACCACCGGCAACATAAAAGTCACTGGTTGAACCTGCACGTGCCCACCAGGCAATAGCAAAGTAAAGGGCAAAAGAACCGAATACCGCAATGTATGTATAGAGTTTTAACTCATCCATTATGATTCCTCGACGTTATATTTTTTATCAAGATCGTTCATTTTTTTGGTATACCAAAAAACTAATCCGACAAATGTGTAAATTGAACCTTGTTGTGCAAACCAGAAACCAAGTTTGTACCCACCGAGACGAATTTCATTTAAAGGTTCAACTAATAGCAAGCCGAACCCAAATGAAACCACGAACCAGATAACAAGACATATAAATATTAGGCGCAGATTTTCTGACCAATATGACTGTTTCTCTTCCATTATCCTCTCCTAGCAACTTAACTTATCTGGGTTTAACCCAGTTATTATGTAAAGCGTTTATTATTTTTTTACGCTTGATTTATCACCTGTTTTACCAATTAAGGTAGTCGTTAGATTTACTATTAATTCGGACCAATGATAAAACCCAGATCAAAATTCATAGTGAAATTTAACTAGTATTGACACTAACAAGGTTTTTAGCGTTGAGGTATTACACTTTAGTCTAGATCTTGTGTTTTATGGTTGACGCGAGAGGGTTAAATGCACTAAAAATAGCTATCTACTAAGTTTTTCTTCGTTAAAGGCAGCAACAATATGGACAGTGAACTCGCCGAAATTAGTGCTTTTATTCAAGCTATTCCACCCTTCGACACCTTACCAGCAACGGTGACCTTACAGCTGGTCAAAGAAATTAATATTTGTTACGTAAGGGCTAAACAGCCCTTGCCACCCAAAGGTATTGAAGAGGCGCGTCTTTATATATTACGCAAAGGCGCATTGGTTTATACCGATCATAATGGCCAGTTAGTCGGGAAATATACTGAAGGGGAAATTTGCAGTGTATTTTGTCGCCCCGCGCAACGTAATGAAGTGAATGTAAACACAGAAGAAGACACTTTACTGTACAGTCTTAACTATCAAAAATTGTTATCTTTAGTGACTGATTATCCGCAAATAGACGCCTTTTTTATGCAAACAGCCGCAGAGCGTTTAAAAGGCAAAATGAGTAAGGTAAATGAAGAGGCGATTATCAATTCTTCGTTGATTAATAACCCGATTAGCCAATTTTATCATAAGCCAGTATTAACCATTAATAGCGAACAAAGTATTCAACAAGCGGCGATAGAAATGACAGCAAAAGATGTTTCTTGTTTAGTGGTGATTAATCCTGAAAAAGATACAGCAAGTGTACCTGTTGGCATAGTTACTGACAAAGATATTCGTCGACGGTGCGTAGCGGAAGGTTTACCTTTTACTCGCCCCGTAAGTGAAATCATGACAATAGATATGGCAACGTTACCCGAGCAAAGTAGCGCCTATGACGCGCTCATGTTGATGACCAGTAAGCGCATTCACCATTTACCCATTACTGGTTTTAGCCAATCTGGAGAATACGGTGAATTAGTGGCAATGGTTACTATCACTGACTTAATGAATAATGAAGGTCATAATGCTGTGAATATCACCAGCATTATCCGTAAAGCGGGTACTATTAATGATTTGATTCGTATTAGTAAGTTGTTGCCAAAATTACAGATCCGTATGGCTAAACTTGGTACAAGTGCTGATCATGTTGGTAAAAGCATTAGCGCGATAACTATGGCATTTACCATTCGAATTATTGAAATGTCAGAAAAAATCAATGGTAAAGCGCCCGTGCCTTATGCGTGGTTAGCCTGTGGCTCTCAAGGGAGACAAGAGCAACTTGCTCATTCTGATCAAGATAATGCCTTGATTATTTCTGACGATTTAAGGCCTGAACATGAGGCATGGTTTGAAAATTTAGCCTCTTTTGTTTGTGATGGTCTTGCCGCGTGTGGTTTTGTGTTATGTCCTGGCGATATTATGGCAACTAACCCTAAATGGCGACAGCCTCAAAAAAAATGGCACAAATACTTTGAACAATGGGTAAATACGCCACGTCCACAAGCGTTGCTAAACGGGTGTGTTTTTTTTGATTTAACAACAGTACACGGTGATGAATCTTTGCTTAATGACGTACGCGTTAAGCTATTGAAAAAAACGAGTGGCAATAGTTTGTTTCTCGCACACATGTCAAGAAATGCTTTGATGTTAAGACCTCCACTGGGCTTTTTTCGTGATTTTGTTCTTATTTCGGATGGCGACCATAAATCAAGCTTAGACATTAAACATAACGGTATTGCGCCGATTGTTGATCTAGCAAGAATTTACGCGTTGGCCGAAGGCATTGCATCAGTAAATACCATTGAACGCTTACAAAAAGCAGCGGGAACTCCTTCTATCTCTAGAGAGTCAGCCGCTAATTTAATTGATGCTTATGAATTTTTGGGGATTTTACGTTTAGAGCACCAAGCTAATTTATTGCAAGTAAACAAAGAGGCTAATAATTATTTGTCTCCTAAGAAATTATCTAAACTCGAACGTGAGCATTTAAAAGATGCTTTTAAAGTTATTAAAGCATTGCAAGACAGTCGTCAGTCAACGTCTTAAAGAGAAGGGTATAAGTATGATCAGCAATCACCCCTTTTTTTATAGGTTACTCGGCTATGAAGCGCAGCGTAAACGTGCTTGGGCACGTGCCCCCAAAGGAGCATTAAAAGACTTTCTTTCAATAGAATTTCCTGACCCCAATACACCTTTAAGTGATATTGATATCTTGTCAGTTGATTTTGAAACCACAGGCCTTCACGCCATTAATGATAAATTACTAAGTGTGGGCTTTATCGGGATAAAACAGCAGCAGATATCGTTAAAAGACAGTTATCACCAAATAATAAAGACCAAAGATGAGCTTTCAGCAGATAACGTGATTATTCATCAGATAACCGATCAGCAAAAAGAACAAGGTGCGCCATTAAAAGAAGTAGTTGAAGTGTTGCTCAACGCATTAGCTGGAAAAGTGATGTTAGTGCATTTTGCACGAATTGAAAGGCAGTTTTTGCAACAAGCATGCCTTGAACTTTATGGCGTAGCGCCGGTTTTTCCTATGATAGACACCTTAATGATAGCGAAACGGCAATTAGATAAAAAAGATGTCGCTTACGACCCTTCAGACTTAAGATTGTCAGCTTTACGTTATCAGCATGGCTTGCCTAATCATTTTGCTCATAATGCTTTAAATGACGCAATAGCAACGGCTGAGTTATTAATGGTACAAGTGAGCAATATGCCTAATAGTACACTTAAACTCAACGATTTATTGCTGTAATTGTTGTTGAGTTTGCTGGTTAAAATGATGCGTAAGTCATTCGTGCAAAGTGGCAGTGGTATTTTTAAGCGAAAAATTAAATTTGAAAAAATACCACTGTGTAAATGGACCTATTTTTATTTGAAATGAGATTTTGTGTCCGCTTATGCTTTATCGATTGAGGGCGATTTAGCATTCGCTTTGATTATTTCAATATCAACTTTATCGATGAGTAATAATACGTCAGCTAATTTTTTTCGTAAATCGGCAGAAAGCTTATTAGGGAAGCTACTTTTCTTAGCGACAGAAAGCGATTCACGGCGAATAACGATATCGAGTAAATTTTTAATAGAGTCGGTATTTGACAGTGCTAATGCGGGGAGTTGCTTTTCTACTGCTTGGTTAAAACAATCGTATGACTCTTGTAATGCTACTTTTGCCTGTTTTAGTCTAGCCATGAAACCACCTATTTTTTTGTTGTTAGAGGCCTCGTGGTGTTTATTTTTGAAAAATAAAAGCACCCAGAGGCATTAACTACAATAAATAGATTTTAAACTTTGTCTAGTGTTATTCGTTAGGTGCTGGTTTTTTCTTTTTTGATGATTGCAAATAATTCATCTTTTAAATGTAAGCGCTGCTTTTTTTGTTGGTCTAGATATTCGTCAGAAGTATTTTCAACACCTTGTTCTATATGGCGTACCTCTTGATTTAGCTCATGGTAGGCTTTGAATAAGCGATCAAAATGTGCGTCATTCATTTTAAGGTTATGTATTTCATCCGTAAACTCTGGGAATTCATGGTGTAAATCATGTTTTTCTATTATCATTTTTCTTCCTTATTGTGCGCAGTTGATACAAGTGATTGTGTAAGGTAAAACGTGTAACCTTTTCGTGTTAATCGCGGTATCACAGCTGGCACAAAAACCATATTTATCATTTTTTAAACGATCTAACGCGGCAATAACATGCTTTAATTCAGCTTTCGCTTCGTGATGAATTTTATCGAGTACTTCATCATTTTCTGTTTCGGTAGCTTGTTCAGCAAAGTCTGGCGAGCGGCCTTTGTGAAAGTCGGCTTCGATAGCACTAATACGATGTTCCAACTGAGATTTTTTCTCCGTTAAAGAGGCGAGTATTTCTTGATTTTTCATATCATTTTCCTTTTTATGTTAACGGCCATAACTTCATTTTATGCAAATGTTAGCTAATTTCCTTGATCTAGCTCATGCAAACGTGAACAAGCAAATGATTATAAATATATTTCGAAGCAATAAAAAAAAGACGCTTGAAACGTCTTTTTTAAGAATTATTTACGAACTTTTTTTATTTTTTAGAGAAAACAAATTCTTTTGGTGGCGTTGCACCCATTAAGTGTTCTACGAAATAATCCCAACGTTTACGCATCATATAAGGTTCGCGCGCAAAACCGTGACCACGGTTTGGCAGCATTAACATATCGAAATCTTTGTTAGCCTTGATCAAAGCTTCAACCACAATCAAGGTATTGTAAGGCGGAACATTAGTATCGGTTGTGCCGTGAGCAATCAATAACTTGCCCTTTAAGCTTTCAACCGATAACTGGTTTGCTTGGCTATCGTAGTTGCTGGTGCCATCTTCATTTTTTACTTCAAGACCATGGTATTTCTCGCCCCATTCGTCAGCATAGTTACGGTTATCATGATTACCGGCTTGTGATACCGCCACTTTGTAGAAATCTGGGAAAGTTAATAAAGCACGAGTTGATGCAAAACCACCACCTGAATGCCCCCAAATACCCACGCGCGTTGCATCAATCCAGCTATGTTTTTTAGCTAACTGCTGAATAGCTGACACTTGATCAGGAATACCACTGTCACCCATGTTGCCGTAATAAAAGTCATGAAACGCTTTCGAGCGACTCGGCGTGCCTAACGCGTCAATTTCAATCACAATAAAGCCTAATTCAGCAATTGATTGATTGTCTCCACGAGAACTGCGGAAATGACGACCTCGGATACTTCCTACCTGTGGACCCGGATATAAATAGTTAACGACAGGGTAAGACTTACTCGCGTCAAAATTTGTTGGTTTGTACAGTAAACCGTAAATGTCATTTTCACCGTTTCTGTCTTTTACAATAAATTCAACGGGAGCTTTCCAACCAGAATCTTTTAACTTACTGATATCCATAGTTTCAATGGTGAATTCTTTTTTATTATCAATTGCGCGAACCCTACTCGTTTCAGCAATTGTTGGTGTCGCGGTGCGATCTAAGAAGTGTGTTCCTGCTTTGTTTAACGTAATACGGTGATGTTTTTTCTCTGGTGTTAATAAGGTTAAATCAGAACCATCTTTGTTTACGCTATAGAGGTAATGGTAATAGGGATCGCCACCTTCTTTACCTGCGCCAGTGAAAATTAGCTTACCTGTGTTTTGGTCAACATGCAGTAATTCAATAACGGTCCAATCGCCTTGGGTAATCGGTTGTTTAATTTTACCTGTCGCTAAATCAACAAGGTATAAATGTCCCCAATTACTTCGCTGTGAAAACCAAATGGCTTCATTGCTTTTCTCTAGGTATTTCCAACTAATACCGTCAACACCTGACTCAAAAAAGCTATTTTGCGTTTCAGACATAACAACTTTTATTTTACCCGTATTAGCATCAGCAATTTTTAACGTGGCAGTTTTGTGATCGCGCGTTGAAGAAACAAAAGCAAACGTGTTGCTGTCATCAGCCCAATCTATATCTAATAACTCGCCATTACGTCCTGCGACATGGTCAGTAATTGTTGAGCGATGAGCATCGGGTTCCATATCAAGTGGTGTCACTTTTTGAGTCTCAATGTCGATAACGACTCGATGAATAGCAAAAATATGTTCGTCACCCGGGAGCGGGTATTTCCATACGTCAATGTCAGGATGACCCACAGCGGTTGAAACAATGCCCATGTCGCCAACTTTACGACCATCATGCTTAAAGGTAGTTAATTTTTTTGAATTAGGTGCCCAAGTCACTACGGGTGAGTCACGACGCACCCAACCTGCGTTATTGGTCGCGTAACCAAAATCTTTAACGCCGTCTGTGGTTAGCTGGCTTTCTTTATCTGTTGTTAAGTCACGCAACCATAAATTATGTGCACGAATAAATACCGCTTGTTTGCCGTCAGGCGATACATTCTCATCACTTTTTTGTGCTAATTCATCAAGATTACATAAGTAAGTCTCTAAATCACACTGGTAACTTTTCGCTTTTACTGAGAGTTTAATGTTGCTTGCTGAGGTGAATTCTACTTGATAAAAAGGGAGTTCATCGTGATTTATTTCGGTTTCTGTAACACGGGCCAGTGAGTCAGCTAGCTTTTTATGATCGAAAGCAAGCGATTTTTTTTGGCTGTTAGTATTAACTTTAAAAAACTGGTCACCGTCTTTTGTATGACTGCGGTAAACCAACGTACCATTGTCTGACCATAAAGGATAATCAACAGTACCGGTTACTAACTTACTGGTATGGCTTGCTAGTTGCTGTTCTGCCTTTTTGTAGTCGTTAACGCTGAGCTGTTTTGCTGACAAAACGGTTGGCGTCAGAGCAGAGATAAGCGCAACGCCACTGGCAAGAATAAGAGATTTTCTCATCTAAATTTACCTTTTTTCATTATGAGTTATTCACCTGATAATAATACAAGTAATGCTATTGCCAGCCTAACATTTCCTTATGGTTTCGAGTGTGATTATCGTTAAATATACGACTTTATAAGGTGAATTAATCAAAATTAGCAATAAAAAACATCCGCTTTAGACTTATGTCTAATTTCTAAATACCCATTAACGTTTTAAGTTATGAAAATAAAATAATAATAAAACGATAAAAAGTAGCCAACGGATCGTATCTGCAGTTTTCCTAGGCTAATACACAATAAACGGGGATAGCAAAATGTTCAATAAGAAAAAGCTTCTATTAGCAACAGGATTATTAGCGTTGGCGGGCAGTGCAAATGCGGCTTACGAAATTAAATTAGACAATAACGATACCATTACTTTCGGTGGTTATATAAAAGCTGATGCACGCTACACCGATGGCACCGTTGCAGCAACAGATTATTGGTATGGTAGTGGTACTGCCTTAACCGAAAGTATTTCGAACTTTGGTATTGCGGTTAATGAATCGCGTATTAATACCAAATATCAACATGGTGATTTAACCGGTTTTATTGAAATGGATTTCTATGGCGAGGCGGTTAGAGGGGGGGGCAACGAAATTATTTCTAATTCATCAAACCCACGTATTCGTCACGCTTTTATTAAATACAAAAATCTATTAATTGGTGAAACATGGTCAACTTTTGTCAATACCAGCGCGCTCGCTGAAGCGGCTGATTTTGGTGGACCATTAGTAGCAGCAGCATTTATTCGTCAGGGACAAGTACGTTACACCATGGGTAATTTTCAAGTTTCTGTTGAAAATCCAGAATCATACGGTGGTGTAAGTGGTAACGACTCAATGCCGGATATTATTGGTCGTTATAATTTCAAAGGTGATTGGGGTAACGTGGCTATTGCTGCAGTAGCTAAGCAATTACAAACCGTTGGTGGTAACGAAGAGTCAGCATTGGGCTATGGTATTTCTGGCCGTATAAATACCTTTGGCAAAGATGATTTTCGCTTCCAATTTCATGGTGGTGAAGTTGGTCGTTATGTCGGTGTTACGGCTTCAAAAGATTTAATTGGTGAAGAAGTTGAAGAAACAACGTCAATTAGTGTTGCCTATCGTCACTTTTGGTCTGAAGGGTTACGAAGCACAGCATTTTATGGCAATACAACCACAGATGTCGCTGATTATGACCGTACCCATTGGGGCGTAAATTTATTCAAAAATGTGACCAAGCAATTATCATTTGGTGTTGAAGTGGGTAACTTTGAAATGGAAGATAAAAATGTTGACTCCGATTACCTACAATTTTCAGCAAAATATGTTTTATAGGTCATAAATCGACATACAGACAAAAGAAATTCACACGTTCTTGCGTTAGTTGACCTCCTATTCTGAGGTTGTTTGGGGAAGCTTTTGCTTCCCCTTTTTTATGTTCAGGATGAACGGTATGTCGTGGTGCCATGGATGGCAAGTAGCGACGAATGTTCAGGATGGCCTTTCTCAGATATCCTGTATTTCAAGGCATTAGTGCATCCTTGCACGTCAACGGTGATGATTTTTTTTCAGATAAATCATTAGTACCTACGTCGATGTAGTCAATGTCGTAGTGCCAAGACTGTTTTTACTTTTTTAACTTAGCAAAAGCATCGGCAAAGGCATTACCCATTGCCGCATTGTCATTCGTCTTCGGTTGTGGTTTTGCACTTCGTTGCTGATTGGGTTTGGTATTTTTTGCAACGGTATTCTGTGAACGGTCATGAGGCTTATTGGCAGAAGTTTTTTGCTCTGACTTCGAGGTAACTGTTTCATCTAAACGCATTGATAAGCTAATACGTTTTCTTGCCGCATCAACCTCCATCACTTTTACCTTAACAATATCGCCTGCTTTAACCACTTCACGTGGGTCGCTAACAAACTTATCAGTGAGTGAGGAGATATGTACTAAGCCATCTTGATGAACACCTAAATCGACAAAAGCACCAAAGTTGGCAACGTTTGAAATCACGCCTTCGAGTATCATACCGACAGTTAAGTCGTTAATCGTATTCACCCCTTCCTTAAATTGTGCTGCTTTAAACTCAGGGCGAGGGTCACGGCCGGGTTTTTCTAGTTCACTAACAATATCTTTAAACGTTAACTCACCAATATTGATATCTTTGAGATCTGTGATATTAATTTGATTTAATTGCTCACTGTTGCCTATTAAATCAGTAATATTACTCTTAAGTTGAGCGATGATTTTTTCAATCACGGGATAGCTTTCAGGGTGAACCCCTGAATTGTCGAGTGGGTTTTTACCCCCCGCAATACGTAAAAAACCTGCCGCTTGTTCAAAGGCTTTCGGCCCCAAACGCGCGACTTTTTTGAGTTCTTTTCGATCATTAAAGCGACCATGCTCGTCTCGGTAGGCCACTACGTTATCAGCCATGGTTTTATTTAAACCGGAAACTCGAGTTAACAATGCCGCTGAAGCACTGTTTAAATCAACGCCAACATTATTTACACAATCTTCTATAACATTGTCGAGGGTTTTACTGAGTTGGCTTTGACTAACGTCATGTTGATATTGACCAACCCCAATCGCTTTAGGGTCAATTTTTACTAATTCAGCTAAGGGGTCTTGTAATCGTCGTGCGATAGAAACAGCGCCACGAATAGAAACATCTAAATCAGGAAACTCTTTCGCTGCAAATTCTGAGGCAGAATACACAGAAGCACCTGCTTCACTGACCATCACTTTTTGTGGTTTATTTTTTTCTAAAGCTTGAATAACCTCTGCCGCAAGTTTGTCACTTTCACGCGAGCCGGTACCATTACCAATGGCCAGTAATTGTACTTTGTGCTGCTGACATAAACTTACTAACGTTCGTAATGACTTCTCCCAATGATTTTGTGGTGCATGGGGGAAAATAGTAGCGGTTTGTAATAACTTACCTGTCGCATCAACAATCGCAATTTTACAACCTGTGCGCATACCGGGGTCTAAACCTAAGGTTGTTTTCGCGCCAGCTGGAGCGGCCATTAACAAATCACTTAGATTAGTGGCAAAAACTTTTATTGCGCCAGTTTCTGCTTGTTCACGCAAGTTACCCAGCAACTCTGTCTCTAAACTCAGGCTTAATTTGATTTTCCATGCCCAACGAACGACCTTAGTCATAAATTCAGCGGCAGCTTGTCCGGTTAAGCGCAAATTATAGTGTTCACAAATAATTTGTTCTGCACTTGAGTAATGACTATCTTCTTGAGTTGGGTCTACATTAATGCTGAGTTGTAGAATTTTTTCATTACGACCACGAAGCATCGCCAAAGCGCGATGTGAAGGAACATTTTTTAATAATTCTGAGTGCTCGAAATAGTCGCGATACTTTGCCCCTTCTTGCTGTTTTCCTTTGGCAACAACGCTTGATAAATGCGCTTGTTTTAATAAATGTTTACGCAATTTCTGTAATAAATTGGCATCTTGAGCAAAACGTTCGATGAGGATGTAAATTGCGCCCTCAAGTACTGATTTT
Source organism: Colwellia sp. MB02u-14 (assembly GCF_014076915.1). Lineage (NCBI taxonomy): Bacteria > Pseudomonadati > Pseudomonadota > Gammaproteobacteria > Alteromonadales > Colwelliaceae > Colwellia > Colwellia sp. MB02u-14. Next base: position 25,239 of record NZ_JACGUX010000067.1, on the reverse strand, counting down.
TCATCGCTAAACCCAGCATTATCATTGATAAAAGCCTTTGCTTCAACTTCTGGTGTTAATGTCCAGTTGTTATAAAGATTATTGGCAAGGGGTTCTAAACCGCCCTCTATCGCTATGTGACCTTTAGTGCGACGTTTGGGTTTGAAGGGTAAATATAAATCTTCTAAACGGGTTTTGTTGTCAGCTTGTTGTAATTCTTTTTCTAATGATGGCGTTAATTTATCTTGTTGCGTAATGCTGGTAATAATAACTTTTCGACGGTCTTCAAGTTCACGTAAATAGCTTAAACGCTGGTCAATATGGCGCAGATGATTATCGTCTAACCCTTGGGTAACCTCTTTTCGGTAACGGGCAATAAAAGGTACAGTTGCACCATCATCAAGCAAACTAATTGCTGAAGTTATTTGAGCGGTTTTAACGTTAAGTTCTGTTGCGATGAGTTCAGCAATGGTAGCCATTAATTGACGAGCCTTTTTGAAAGAGTAAATTTAAAGCATTATATTGCCATGGTTCGATACTGGCATCAATTTGCATGTTTAGTTGGTGTAGACGAGTGTTTGAAAAACGAATGTGTCTTGTTGTTTTTTATTTTAATGAAGACGTTAAGCCAAGTTAACTTCAATGAGCTCACTTGGCTTTAAATGGGATATTATAATACTTCGTTTTCGGAGACGTCGGTGGATAAATCAGCCGATAACCACTGACAAATCAGGTCGTTTGCTGATTCTAAACCGGTATATTTTAAAGATGAAAAAGCTTGTACAGTAATATCAGCATTTAATGGTGCTAACGTTTTCTTTACCTGTAACACTTCCGAGCTTCTTTTGCCCTGTGAAAGCTTATCGCATTTTGTTAATAACGCTAATATTGGCAAATCGCTGTCAGCAGCCCATTGAATAAGATCCATATCCAAATCTTTTAATGGATGGCGTATATCCATTAAAATAACAAGACCTTTTAAGCAATCACGTTTTTCTAGGTATTCCCCTAACGCCTTTTGCCATTTCTTTTTCATTTCAATCGGCACTTTAGCGAAGCCATACCCAGGTAAATCAACTAAGCGTCTGTTAGGTGCGACTTCAAAAATGTTTATTAACTGCGTACGACCCGGAGTTTTACTGACACGAGCTAAACCTCGTTGATTTGTTAAGGTGTTTAATGCGCTTGATTTACCTGCGTTTGAACGTCCGGCAAAGGCCACTTCGATACCGCTGTCTTCAGGCAAGCGACGAATATCCGGCGCACTTAATGTGAAAGTGGCTTTACTTAAATGAATAACAGGTGATGACAAAATAGCGTCCAATAGATAATAAAAAAAGCATTATATCTTTTTTTTCTCGTGAAACAGTAAAAAGTGTCATTTTTTAAGCTTAATTTTTACTGTGCTTATTACACAGGGGCAATATTAGTGTAAAATATTAATAGTTTTTATATCCACCCTTTTGTTTTTTAGTGAATACTTAATAAAAGTAGCAGAGCAGAGAGCCATTCAATGAATAAAATTATTTTTTCGTTAATTCTTGCCGTAACGAGTATTAATGTCGCATTCGCAGCAGTCGGAAACGCTGATGCAGGTAAAAGTAAAGCCGCTATGTGTGCAGCTTGTCATGGTGCTGATGGAATTAGTATAGTTGAAACATATCCTAATTTAGCCGGTCAACAGGCTGATTATATTGCCACTCAACTACAAGCTTTTAAAAGTGGGGCACGTGTTAACGCTACAATGGCGTCGATGTCTGCCGGTTTATCTGAACAAGACATGGACGACTTAGCGGCTTATTTCTCAAGTTTAGATAGAGGTGGTGCAACCGCTTCAACAGATGGCGCTGAAACAAATTCAGTTGTTGCTGTTGCCGAAGTGGCCCCAGTTGCTTATATTGCTAATGCGATCGCAGGTAAAAGCCTTTACGAACTAGGTGACCCGTCGCGTAACATTGCTAGCTGTATTGGTTGTCATGGTAAAGAGGGTAATAGTAAAGTATTAATTAACCCAAATTTAGCAAACCAACATGCGCAGTACATTGAAACACAGTTACATGCTTTTAAAGACAAAACTCGTATTAATTATGCAATGAATCAATTTGCGGGTGCAATGACTGATGAAGATATCGCCGATATGGGGGCATATTTTGCTGATACAAAAGCCGTTGCTCATGTTGTAGCGAAACGTGTTGCTACGGTTGCTGTTATTACTGAAGAAGCGATTGCGGGTAAGGCAAAATCAGCGGTTTGTTCTGCTTGTCACGGTGTAGGTGGTAACAGTATCGTGCCAATGTACCCTAAGTTAGCGGGGCAACATGCTGAGTACACGGCAAAACAACTTAAAGAATTTAAATCAGGTGCTCGAGAAAATGCGGTTATGGCTGGTATGGCTGCAGCGCTTTCTGAACAAGACATGGCTGAACTAGGTGCTTATTTTGCGAGTCAAAAACCTACGCCAGGTAATGGCAAGGAATCTGCTTTTGGGCGAAAACTATACTTTGGTGGTGATGCTGAACGCGGTATTACCGCCTGTATCGCTTGCCATGGTGTCTCTGGTAAAGGTATCGCAAAAGCCGGTTTTCCAGTGGTTGCTAACCAAAGTGTTGAATATTTAACGGCTCAGTTAACCAGTTTTAAAGCCGGTGAACGTTACAATGACCGTAATGGTATGATGCGCAACATAGCTAAACGCTTGAAGCAAAAAGATATTGATGCACTAGCGCAATTTATGTCTTCTTTGAAATAAAGTCGTGCTAAGGTAATATTGAAAAAAAGCAGCTTAATAAGCTGCTTTTTTATGCCTGTAACATTTAACAATGAGAAAATTCGTGTAAACTACTTTATATTAAAACTACAATGCTTAGGTTAACACCTTATTCATACATTTGTAGTTGCAGTTAATTAGCCACATACAGAGAGTTCATCGATGAAAAGAATACTATTAAGCTTGGTTTTATTAGGAACAGGTGTACTAAATATCTCCCATGCTGCTCAAGGCAATATTGAAGCGGGTAAAGCAAAATCGGCAATGTGTGCAGCATGCCACGGTGTCGATGGTAATAGCATGGTACCAATGTACCCAAGTCTTGCAGGGCAAAGCGCCAGCTATCTAGCCAAACAATTAGCTGAGTTTAAAGAAGGAATGACCTCGGGTGGTAAAAAGGGTCGTGCTAACGCTATTATGGGCGGTATGAGTATGGCGTTGAGCAACGAAGACATGCTTGATTTAGGTGCATATTATGGTGCTCAAACGTTAAAGTCTGCTGGCGGTGAAACAAGCGAAGTGGGTAAAGCATTATATTTTGGTGGTGATGCTGAACGCGGCATTACTGCTTGTATCGCTTGTCATGGCGCCGATGGAAAAGGCATGTCACAAGCTGGTTTTCCTGCGCTTGCTGGGCAACATGCTATGTACTTGAAATCTCAGCTTGACAACTTTCGTTCTGGTGCTCGTCATAATGACAGGAATGCTATGATGCGTAATGTTGCTGTTAAATTAGAAGATAGTGATATTGACGCTTTAGTGCAGTACATGTCGACGATAAAGTAATTTATCAAAATAATATCCTGAACATCGTCACTCTTTCACATCTACGTGATCATGACATACCGTTCACCCTGAACATTGTCACTCTTTCACATCCATGTAATCATGACATACCGTTCATCCTGAACATAAAGCAGCTAACTTGAGCTGCTTTTTTATTGGCTAAAATTCACTGATGTCGTACACTGAAATGGACCCTGCTAGTCGTAATATATTGATTCTAAAGTAAGGAGCAAATCTTTTAATGGAACAAGTTCTCTTGTGAAAAATCATTCAGTAGTGAACAACATGATTGCCTGTCATCAATGCGATTCATTATTGCCGATGCCTTTATTATTAGAAGGACAAAATGCGTTATACGATTAATCGTACAGCTGCGGTAGCTACTTTTTTCCCTGCGACTTTATTACCTATTATTGGTCTCGGTGCTGCTGGCCTTTATAAAGATGCCTCTTTACTCGACTGCATTACCTTTTTAATAAATAGTCGAAATTATGTGCTCGCTTTTGCTGTTTTTATGATTACTGTTGCGACACCAGAGGTCGGCGTAAACAAAATCTTTCAGTCAGCAGAGCAAGGACAATTATTCAAATTAGCTCCAAATGTTGATGAAAATTGGCAGACATGACAGCCTAAAATTAAATTATCTCAATAAATGGAGGAAGCAGCTCTCTATTTTTGAGAATCCGCTAAATGTGGTCTTAAAGCATGATTTTTATAGAATTATTAATCATTATTTGCATAAGACACACACAATTCGTTACAGATCAATAGGTAACGAATTGGCATAACTCATGCTATTAATTGAATATGTTAACTGATAATAATAATTAAGTGAAAACACAATGGAAAATGACCTCGCCCCTGTAAATAAGCAGCTATCCCCTTTAATAAACTCTGATCGCATTCAAGTGATGGACCTACTTCGTGGTTTTGCCTTAATTGGTATTATTATGATGAATATTGAATGGTTTAATCGCCCCGTTAGCGCCTTAATGAGTTTCGATTACAGTTTAACGGGATTTGATTGGGCGGCAAGTTGGTTAGTTAAAGTGTTCGTTGAAGGTAAATTCTACAAGCTTTTTTCTATACTGTTTGGGATGGGGTTTGCCATTATGCTTATCAGAGCACAAGCAGCAGAACGTAAGTTTGGCGTATGGTTTACTCGAAGAATGCTAGCATTATTCGTCTTTGGATTAGCGCATCTCATCTTCCTATGGGGGGGGGATATTATTCACGACTACGCAGTAGGAGGTTTGTTTTTATTAGGGTTTGTTTTACTTTTACGCACCAAAAAGTTAGCGCGATTTAATAAACCAGAAACATTTGCAAAAGTGGGTTTCTCCCTATTGCTTCTGCCGCTAGTGGTTTCAATGTTTGGTGCTCTTTACTTTGGTGTGACACGAGACAACACGGTAATTACTGAAGAGTGGCAACAAAAAATATCGATTAATCAACAGGTCGATTTATTGATGCAACAAGAAAAAGATAAACCTAATGATATAACGGTAGATGATAAAAATCTTGTTGAAGAGGACGCTATCTCGTCGGAAGAAATTGTCAATGAAGAAAGTATTAAAGAAGATGTTATCGAAGAAAAAGAAGTAGATGAAGACAGTATGAGTGATGAAGAGCTTATTGCTTATAAAGCTCAGCAACGCGTCGAAAGTAAGCTTAAACGTGAAAAACGCTTAGCCAAAGAAACCATTGCCTTTACTGAAGCTAGTTACATTGAAGCCACTAAATATCGAGTACAAAGCGCCCTCAAAGCTTTAGGTAACACGCCTATGTTTGCCTTTTTTGTCTGCTTACCCCTTTTTATGGTCGGCTATTGGTTAGTGGCCAGTGGTAGAATGAAAAATCCTGAGCAACATGAAAGTTTCTTTAGTGTTATGTGCTGGGGTGGCTTAAGTATTGGGCTTTTATTAAGTATTGTGGGAACTTTTATTAGCATACACCCTGTAACAAAAACAGCGATTGAAATTCAAGCGGGAGGACAAACGATTTTTTACTACGGGCAATTTGTTTTATGTGCAGGCTATATTGGCATGTTTGTAAAACTCGCTAGTAAAGCTTGGTTTATAAAGTGCTTTTCTTGGTTAGCGCCACTAGGAAAAATGGCATTAACCAATTACATCACGCATTCCATTATTTTAACCAGCATCTTTTATGGCTATGCCGGCGGTATGTTTGGCCAAATAGCGCGCGGACAGCAAATGTTGATTGTTGTTGTAGTTATTTTCGCTCAAGTTCTCTTTTGTCACTTTTGGTTGAAGTTCTTTAGATTTGGCCCACTAGAATGGCTATGGCGCTCTATTACTTATATGAAGCGTCAACCGTTATTATTAGAAAAACCGCTACCTACATCGGTACCTGTTTAGCTTTAAACGGATTAACGAAACGGCATAAAATGCTGAAATTGTTTAACTGCAATTTCAGCATTTTCACTTTCAGTAATTGCGGTAACGACAGCAATACCGCCAACGCCTGTTTGCCAAACTTGTTCTGCGTGTTGATGATTAATACCACCAATCGCCACCACGGGAATATTAGTGGCTAATTGTAGTATATACTTTAAGTTTTCGACCCCTTGTATTTGTCCAGTCATATTCTTGGTTTTTGTTGAAAATATAGCACCAATCGCCAAATAGGACGGTTTAAGCTGTTGCGCTAATAAAAACTCGTAACAACCATGAGTACTAATACCTAAACGCAAGCCTGCTTTTTGAATGGCTTTTAAATCAGCGTTTTGCAAGTCTTCTTGCCCAATATGTACACCGTAAGCACCATGCTTGATGGCTAGTTGCCAGTAATCATTGATAAACAAACGTGTTTTATATTGTTTACTCAGTGCTAACGCTTCAATAATAATCTGTTCAAGTTCTTGCCCCGTTTTATCTTTTAAGCGCAGCTGTATAATTTCTAAACCCAAAGGTAATAATCGTTTTAGCCAATAAATAGAATTAACAACCGGATAAAGTCCAAGGTTTTTTTCTTGTAGTTTTAATGAAAGAAAAGCTGGTAACGCTTGATGTACTTGCGCTAAATCAGAAGTAACCGTTGGGAAATTAATTGCGTTATCTGGCCAATGCGTTTGCTCAAATGCGCCATAATAATTTGGCTTATTGATTTCATTGATCACTGATTGAGCAAAACCTTGATTGATAAAAGCTTTGGTTAACGTAAAAGCATCACGTAACAAATAGCCTTGTGCTAGAAAAGCCGCTAAGGCGCTGGCAAAAGAGCAGCCACCGCCATGGCTGTAATGGGTATTTATTTTGGCTGACGTGAGTTGATAACGTATTGGAACCTCTTCAATATGATGTAAGCAATAATCGCGACTAATTTCTGGGTTAATTCCGGTTAAAGACTCAGTATGTCCGCCCTTTATTATTACGCTATTTACACCTAATTCAGCGATTTTTTTCGTCAATATATCAGGGGTAAAAGATGTCTGATTTGTCAATTGTTGAGCTTCGTTTATATTAGGGGTGATCACATCAACAAGCATGAGTAAATCGGTTAAGTCTTCACGCTGTAATGTAGATAAAGCACCGCCAACAGTGGCTTGTCCAACGGGGTCAAATACCACTTGTAAGGTTGGCACTTTAGTTTTAATCAAAGCTAGGGTAGTTGTAAGCCACTTAACTTGTGCACTATTGGCTATTAAACCTATTTTAATAACGCTGGGCGGTTTGTCATCAATGAGTATATTAACCTGTTGTTGAAGAATATTTATTTCAGTGGGGTTTACTGATAATAATTGTTCAGCGTTTTGTACGGTATTAGCGGTGATCAAATGACAAACTTCAACCCCTAAAGCATGACCTGTTTTTATATCGGCGGCAATACCTGCGCCACCTGAGCAATCGCTGCCTGAAATTGTCCAGATGATTGGTTTTTTGCTCATACTTGTCGACATAAAATTACCCTTGTTGATGCCAAAAAGGCGTTTCTAATGTTGGCGTACTCGGATGAGCAGTTTGTCGTTGCTGCATCATGCCCGCAATATAACCTTGCTCACCAGCAGTAACCGCTTGTGCGAAGGCTTTTGCCATGAGTACAGGGTTATCAGCTAACGCGACTGCAGAGTTTAACAATACACCGTCGTAGCCCATTTCCATGGCTAAACAAGCATCAGAAGGTTTACCAATACCGGCATCTAAAATGAGCGTAGCGTTGGGTAAACGCAAGCGGATTGTTTCCAAATTATACGGGTTCATCAAGCCTTTACCGGTACCTATTGGCGATGCCCAAGGCATGATCACCTGACAACCTAAATCATATAATCGCTGGCAAATAACTAAATCATCGGTGCAATAAGGGAGCACTTTAAATCCGTCATTTAAGAGCTGTTCAGTTGCGGTTAGTAGCTCTATGGGATCTGGCTGTAAATTATAGTCGTCACCGATGACCTCTAATTTAATCCAATCGGTTTGAAAAATTTCTCGACTCATTTTTGCTAATGTTACCGCTTCTTTTGCGGTTTTACAGCCCGCGGTATTCGGTAATAAAAAACCTTGGCTTTCTTTTACGATGTCTTGAATATATTGCCAAATTTTTGCACCCGATTGTTCCGCGGGGTTCTGCCGTTTTAATGAAAGGGTCACAATCTTTGACCCGCTGGCTAAAATGGCTTGTTTCATGATCTCAGGTGAAGGGTAAAGTGCACTACCGATCAATAACCTGCTCTGAACAGGTTGTCCGTATATAATGAGTTCTTGTGAAAGTTTCATCATTAACCTCCCTGAATAGGAAAGAGTAAATCAATACTATCTCCCTGATTAACATCAGTATGCTGATAATCTGTTTTGCCAATAAAGTTACCATTAAGCGCAACCGCGAAGCTTTGTTGGTGTTGCTCAGGCGTTAAATAGTGCTGTAATGCGATTATTATATTAGCGCTTTCGGTTGCTATCGTAATCGCTTGTCCGTTTATAAAAAATTTCATTTTAGCCGCTTTACTCTTTATTTATTGTTCTTCAGTTATGGGTAACCATTTATTATAAGGAGATTGTTGTATGTTGTTTTTTGCTAGAACATGATCAACCGCAAATATTAACTGTTTTAACACGACGGGTGCGATAAGGAAGCCGTGACGAAATAAGCCATTAACTTGAATAAGGCGTTGATGCACAAATATTTTAGGTTGGTTATCACTAAATGCAGGCCTTAGCTGGCTTAGTTGTTGACGAATACTCGCTTCGGCAAAACCAGGATGAACGCTGTAAGCAGCGCTAAGCAGTTCCATTGAAGAACGTACGGTCATAGGTCCACAGTTTTCACTTTCAACTTCGGTTGCCCCCACCACATAGAACCCCTTGGTTTTAGGGGCAATATATAATTGATATCGAGGGTGCATCAACCGAATAGGTCTTGTTAAGTGAACGTCTGGCGCAAATAGCTGAAATAATTCACCACGTACACCCCGTAAATCTCTTAAGGGTGCCGCCTCTGCATTGCTTTCGTTACTACGAGCACCAATACCACGGCAGTCAATCGCCAAATCACAAGCCAATACCTTTTTTGTTCCACTCCCTTGACCGCTATCAAGGTAGGTTACTAAGCAGTGAGAAGCTTGCTGATCAACTTTAACCACAGGAGCATTTTCTAACCAAGTAAGCTGACTTTTATCTAACTGTTGTTGGAGGGCAATCAGCAATTTACGATTACCAATTTGTCCTTCTTCAGGTAAAAATACGCCTTGATTAAAACTACGTCCTAGTTCTGGCTCAAGCTCAATTATCTGCTGGCGATTAAGCTGTAGTAGTGGATGTTGTGGATAATTATTTTTGATATAACGCACAAAACGAAGGTAGTCACCTTGGTCTTGCTCATGGCTAACCATTAACGCCCCCGCTTGTTGAAAATAGGTATAAGCGTCTAATTCAGCCAAAATTTCAGGCCAAAGCTTTAACGACTCAAAGCCCATTTCAACAATATTAGGCTCGCTATGCATGGCTTCACCCAAGGGGGTTAATAAGCCTGCTGCCGCATAAGCGGCACTTTGGCGACCATCTTTGTTATCTTTATCAATCAAGGTCACATCATGCCCTTTATTAACCAAAGATAATGCGATTAAGCGACCCACTAACCCCGCGCCAATAACGACAATATTGGTGGAGGTTTGAAGAGGCGGCACTTTTTTATCAAAAAGAGTCATCGTTCACTACTTCGCCTGATGGTAAATTTCACTACCGGTGGCTTTAAACTCAGCAGACTTTTCTGCCATACCTTGTTCTATATTCTCTGGCGTGGCATCTAAGACAATGACTTCGTCAAGCAGCTGTATTTCTATTTTATTGCTGGCTTCAAGACCCGCGGCATAATCGCGTACTTCTTGAGAAATTTTCATTGAACAGAATTTTGGGCCACACATTGAGCAAAAATGAGCCACTTTGCCAGACTCTTGTGGCAAAGTTTCATCATGGTAAGCTTTAGCTCTTTCTGGGTCTAAACCAATGTTGAATTGATCATACCAGCGAAACTCAAAGCGTGCTTTGCTCATCGCGTTATCACGTATTTGTGCACCCGGATGCCCTTTTGCTAAATCACCGGCATGGGCAGCAATTTTATAGGTCATTAACCCTTCTTTTACGTCTTCTTTATTGGGTAAGCCTAAATGTTCTTTGGGCGTTACATAACAAAGCATAGCGCAGCCGTACCAACCAATATTAGCAGCGCCAATACCTGAGGTAATATGGTCATAACCGGGAGCAATATCAGTGGTTAATGGTCCTAATGTATAGAAAGGCGCTTCACCACAATGCTTAAGTTGTTCTTCCATGTTCGCTTTAATCAGATGAAGAGGGACATGACCTGGGCCTTCAATAATGGTTTGAACATCGTGCTGCCAAGCAATTTTGGTTAATTCGCCTAAGGTATGTAATTCTGCAAATTGTGCTTCATCGTTAGCATCAGCGACTGAACCCGGGCGTAAACCATCACCTAATGAAAACGAAACATCGTACTGCTTTAAAATTTCACAGATATCTTCAAAATGGGTATAGAGAAAATTTTCTTTGTGGTGTGCTAAACACCATTTCGCCATAATTGAACCACCACGCGAGACGATACCTGTCACGCGTTTAGCCGTCATGGGTACATAGCGTAATAATACACCAGCATGAATAGTAAAGTAATCAACACCTTGCTCAGCCTGTTCGATAAGGGTATCGCGGAAGATTTCCCAAGTTAAGTCTTCAGCGACACCATTTACTTTTTCTAGCGCTTGATAAATAGGCACAGTGCCAATCGGTACGGGCGAGTTACGCATGATCCATTCACGGGTTTCATGAATATTTCTACCCGTTGATAAGTCCATTACGGTGTCTGCGCCCCATTTTGTTGACCAAACCAATTTTTCTACTTCTTCTTCAATAGAAGAGGTGACCGCAGAATTACCGATATTCGCGTTAACTTTAATTAAAAAATTACGGCCAATAATCATGGGTTCACATTCTGGATGGTTGATGTTTACCGGGATAATTGCCCGGCCACGCGCGACTTCTTCGCGGACAAATTCAGGGGTGATTTGTTCAGGAATACTGGCACCAAAAGACTGACCTTTATGCTGTAACAACAATGTTTTGTCTTTTACCTCTTCTCGTTTCAAGTTTTCACGTATTGCAATATATTCCATTTCTGGCGTGATAATTCCTTGGCGAGCATAGTGCATTTGAGTAACATTTTTACCTTTTTTCGCTACACGCATTTTAGGTAAATGTTCAAAACGAATAGCGTCAACACCATCATCAGTTAAACGTTGCTGTGCATAGGTAGAACTGTTTGCGGTTAATAATTCAACATCACCACGATTATCAATCCAGCTTTCACGCAGGCGAGGAATACCTTTGTGAACATTTACCTCAACGTTTTCATCGGTATAAAATCCAGAGGTGTCATATACACAAAGTGGTTCATTCTTTTCATAAGTTGGCTGGTCTTTATTACCGGCCAATAAAGTATCAGACAAGGTGATTTCACGCATACCCACCTTGATATCGTGAATTTTACCTTTTACATAGACTTTTTTAGAATTAGGGAATGACTGATCTGAAACGTTTTTTAAAAAAGCTTCAGCTTGCTCGCGACGTTCTCTGCGAGTGATTTTGTTAGCTGGTTTGGTCATTATGCTGCCTTTTAATAAGTTACATTTTGTTATAAATGCAGTAAAAAAAAGACGAAGTGTAGAGTGAGGAAAAAATAAAACGGTTTAGGTATTAATGCTTTAACCGCTATATTTTACCTTGTTCCCTTACGCAGATATTAATCTGATCAGGTTCTACGGATCCCGCTTTCGCGATCTCAGCTTTGAATATTTCTTTTAGAAATAATCTCAGCACTCCGACAAGTAATTGTGGTGATTCTATCGTATTAGTTTCAAAATACGCAATCTTAATGTTGTATTTGGTTATAATTAATTTTTAGATAACGATGTGAGCCGCTAATAGTTCTTACCCTTTTTAGGGTTCACCATTTATATTACACAATGCTAGTATGTTGTATACAAGAGAGAGTTGGGACAATAATAATGATAAAAAAACGGATAACGACTTCACTTGCCAGCTTAGTTTGCGCTATGGTTTTTGCTGGGCATGTTAGTGCGAGTAATTGGCAACAAGAAAGTGGCAAGATAACGCATCAAGAACAATTACGTGGTTCAATAACACCAGAAAGAATCTGGTGGGATCTAACGCATTATCATCTTAATGTAAAAGTTGACCCTGAAACTAAGCTTTTTTCAGGTAAAAACACCATGACTTATATGGTGTTAGCTCAAGGTGAACGTTTACAAATAGAGCTACAAGCGCCAATGAAGCTTGAGAAAGTGCACCAAAATGGTAAGGCGCTTGAAGTAGAGCAAGATGGCTATTCTTATTTTATCACCCCAGCCAGTAAGCAAGAAATAGGCTCAGAGCAGAAGATAACTCTTTACTTCTCTGGACAGCCCGTTACTGCAAAACGTGCCCCATGGGATGGCGGTATTACTTGGGAAAAAGACAGTAATGGCCTTGATTTTATTGCTACATCGAATCAAGGTATTGGCTCTAGCATTTGGTGGCCAAATAAAGATCATCCTAGCGACGAACCTGATAATGGAGTGCTAATCAGTGTTGAAGTACCTGAACATTTAATGGATGTTTCTAACGGGCGGTTAATCAAAACAGAACATAATAAAGCAGCGAAAACAAAAATATATCATTGGCAGGTTGTTAACCCAATAAATAACTATGGCGTAAATATTAATATTGGCGATTATGTTCATTTTGGTGAAAAGCATCAAGGTGAAAAAGGTCAGCTTGATATGGACTATTATGTTTTACGTGAAAATTTAGCCAAAGCTAAAAAGCAATTTAAAGAAGCCAAGCGCACTATTGAAGCTTTTGAGCATTGGTTCGGCCCTTACCCATTTTATGAAGACAGCTATAAATTGGTAGAAGCCCCTTATTTAGGTATGGAACACCAAAGTTCAGTGACTTATGGCAATGGTTATCAAAATGGCTATCTAGGGCGTGATCGCTCCAGTGCAGGCCCTGGCTTGTTATTCGATTTTATTATTGTGCACGAATCAGGGCACGAGTGGTTTGCCAATAATATTACCAATAAAGATGTGGCGGATATGTGGATCCATGAGAGCTTTACGAGTTATTCAGAGAGCCTCTTTTTAGAATATCATTTTACTCAAACGCAAGCCTTTGAATATATTCGTGGTCAACGGCTGAACATTGGTAATCAATCACCAATTATCGGTGAATATAATGCTAATCGTGGTGGCTCTGGTGATATGTATGATAAAGGTGGCAACATGTTGCATACCATTCGCCAAGTAATCAACGATGATAAAAAATGGCGTGAAATATTACGTGGTTTAGGCAACGTTTTTTATCATCAAACAGTGACCACTCAAGATATTGAAAGCTACATCAGCACGCAATCTGGCATAGACTTTAGTCAGGTTTTTGACCAATATTTACGTGATATTCGTATTCCAACCTTGGAGTATTTTGTTAAAGATAAAGTGATGAAAATTCGTTGGGGTAATGTTATTAAAGATTTTGACATGCCAGTTCGAGTTACTATTGCAGGTAAAGCACGTTGGTTGTCGCCAACAACACGTTGGACTGCTGTTGAGATAGATGAGGAAAATCCAAGTATTACCGTTGATGCTAATTTCTATATTTCGACACTCAATGTTCTAGGTAATTAGTTTTATAATTTTTAATCTAATATTTACACTGAAAAAGGAGAACGCTGAGTTCTCCTTTTTCAGTGTTAAAGAGTAAACTTAATTAAAATGCGTATTTGAAACCAACAGAAAGTAAGTCAGTCTCATCATAATTTTCATATGAGGCTTCAACACTGATTTTTTTATTAAGGTTATAACCAACACCAGCGCCAACACCAAATTCCCATGAATCATCAGAATCTGATTCGCCAGCGTAACTTATTTTACTTTTTAAATTTGCATAAGAAGGCGCAACATAAACGTATGCTCCGTTACTGAAGCCGTATTGACCACGAAGAGATAACGCAATAAAACGTTCTATTTCGACTTTTATATCACTACTGATCACTCTAGAATGTCCTGTGTACCCATCTTGATAACGCCAAGTTTCTGTTAGCGTGTCATCACCAAGACCGGTCCCGATTCGAAATTCAGGCATAAAGAAGTAATCTTTTCTTGAATTTTCAATTTTATAAGCAACTGAACCATAAATAATATTTAATGAAAGGTCGTCACCGTCAGTGCTATCAGAAAAATTAGCAAAACCTGCCCCTGTTTGCCAATTAGCGGAAGCCGTTAAAGAAAGGGATAACAAGATGAGGGCAAGAGCTGTGCATTTAAACATTATAAATCCTTTATTTTTTATTTGGGTTAACCTTAGATTAAGCTAGAGTTAAATTTTCGCGTGGAGCTTAACACCAAGATATTTTTTGTTCAATAATCTTTAATAAACACTTAAGGTACTTGGAAATTAACAATATCCGTGGCAATATTTAACAATGAAAAAACAATTTTCTATTCCCCATAAGCGCTATTTAATAAAACGTACGGCAATATTATTGTTGGTACTGAGCTTACCCGTCACTAAGGTTTATGCGATTAAAAGTGAAAGCATGGACAAGCTATGTCAGCGCTCTCCCACAGAATGTCTTGAACAAGTTGATTTTGAATTAAAAAGTGTACAACAGAAAAGTCGACTTTGGCTTCGCTTAATGCAGTTTAAACTCACATCGCTATTTATTTTACAACACAGTGACGAGCTATATAAAGAAACCAAACGCCTAATAAACGATGAAGATTTACCTACTCCTTTTCAGGTTACTCTTTATATGTATTATGCAAAATCTCTTCTTGGTCGCGGAGATCTAAAAGAAGGTAAGCGCTATATTTATAAAGCGAAAGCACAGTTAGCGATAATGAATGGGGCATACCCCTCTCCTATAAAGTTAATAGAAATAGCTAACTTACAAATGTTTATTGGTGAATTACCTGAAGCTTACGTGTCACTTAACGCCTTGAAAGATAAATATCAACATAGTCATAACCCATATTTTATGATGGAGCTATACGGTCATTTAGGGCACGTTGCGAAAAAACTTGAGTATAATGATGAAGCCTTAGAACACTGGAATAGCGCCGTTCCTTGGAGCTATAAATATGGTAATGAACAGCAAATAGCGGTTGTACACTTTAATTTAGCACAAGTGCAGCAAGAAGCTCAGCAGTATTCACTAGCTGAAACAAATTATGCCTCGGCTATCAAGTATGCAGAAATAGCTATTGATGTAATAAAGGCTGCTCATGCTCAATTATATTTAGCTGAAGTAAAGTTAATTATGGGGAAGAAAGAACAAGCAGAAGAGTTATTATTAGCTATTAATGAAAAGCTTCTCGTCTCACGTTATCTTTTAAAGCTCAATGGGCTTAAAAGCCAACTGTAAATGCTTTAGCCGATAACACTATTTTTATACGTTAATGACCGAACAATAAAGATTGTTACCATCATCTGGATAAAATCCCCGGATATCGTATGTCAACGCCCGCGTTTTTATTCCCCTTTCCTTTCTTGAATACGACGCATACTTCCCTTTAAATGTGAACGCGAGGCCACTTTTTTTTGCCAAAAAGGTGAATAAACGACTATTGGTAATGGCTAAATTTTTCATGGTTGTAAGGCAAGCTATCAATAGGCTTAAAAAATGACTTTTATACATTTCAATAAGCTATTATTCCAGATATTTATCCATTATCATTGTTGCAAAGAAAGCAGTCAGGACAACTTACATGTCAGCACCGAAGCAAAAACCTAACACGATCAAATCTAAAGCCGCCATAGCTTGGGGGCCAAATCAGCCATTAACCATTGAAGAAGTCGACGTAGAGCTACCTAAAAAAGGTGAAGTACTGGTTAAAATTATCGCTTCAGGTGTTTGTCATACCGATGCTTTTACACTTTCAGGCGAAGACCCGGAAGGAATATTTCCCGTAATTTTAGGTCATGAAGGTGGCGGAATTGTTGAACAAATAGGCGAGGGAGTAACTAGCGTTGCGGTTGGGGATCATGTCATTCCTTTATACACGCCAGAATGTGGCGAATGTAAGTTTTGTAAATCAGGTAAAACAAACCTTTGTCAAAAAATTCGCGAGACCCAAGGTAAAGGTTTAATGCCTGACGGTACTTCTCGATTTTCATTAAACGGCACTGTTATTTTTCACTATATGGGGTGCTCAACGTTTTCTGAATATACCGTTTTACCTGAAATATCTTTAGCAAAAGTTAACCCCAAAGCGCCACTTGAAGAAGTGTGTTTATTAGGCTGTGGCGTTACAACAGGCATGGGCGCGGTAATGAATACTGCAAAAGTAGAAGTAGGCGATACGGTTGCTATTTTTGGTTTAGGCGGTATTGGGCTTTCAGCGGTTATTGGCGCTACTATGGCGAAAGCGAGCCGTATTATTGCAATTGATATTAATGAAAGTAAATTTGAATTAGCCAAAAAATTAGGCGCAACTGATTGCATTAACCCAAAAGATTACGATAAACCCATTCAAGACGTTATTGTTGAATTAACCGATGGCGGCGTTGACTATTCTTTTGAATGTATCGGTAATGTTAATATTATGCGCTCAGCCTTAGAGTGTTGTCATAAAGGTTGGGGCGAATCTATTATTATTGGTGTTGCTGGCGCAGGACAAGAAATTTCAACTCGACCATTTCAGTTGGTTACCGGCCGGGTATGGCGTGGTACTGCCTTTGGTGGTGTAAAAGGTCGCAGTGAGTTACCCGAGTATGTTGAACGTTATCTCGCAGGTGAATTCGCTTTAAACGATTTTATTACCCATACCATGTCATTAGAAAAGATTAATGAAGCCTTTGAATTAATGCACAAAGGTAAGAGTATTCGTAGTGTTATTCATTTTAATCATTCATAAGCACCTAAAAGGTTGAAAATCATGTTAGAAGAAATTAGCAGTAATAAAATGTTTGCTGGCGTACAAGCACACTTTCAACATGATGCCGAAAGCTTGAAGTGTAAAATGCGTTTTGCTATTTATTTACCTGAATGTGCGAGCAAGAGTTCACCGGTGCCAGTTTTGTATTGGCTTTCAGGACTCACTTGTACAGATGAAAATTTTGTACAAAAAGCAGGTGGCCAGCGTATGGCATCAATACTGGGTATTGCCATTGTTTGTCCTGATACCAGCCCGCGCGGCGATGATGTTGCCGATGATGAAAATCAAGCTTACGATTTAGGGCTAGGTGCGGGGTTTTATATCAACGCAACAGAAAAACCGTGGTCTAGCCATTATCAAATGTATGATTATATTGTTGATGAATTACCAAAATTAATTGAAGCAAACTTCCCTGTATCGAGTAAAAAATCAATCAGTGGTCATTCAATGGGGGGGCATGGCGCACTAACCATCGCTCTTAAAAACCCAGATTTATATTGTTCAGTATCCGCTTTTAGCCCTATTGCCAATCCAGTAAATTGCGCTTGGGGACAAAAAGCGTTTAGTGCTTATTTGGGCAGTGATCAAACGTTATGGCAGCAACACGATGCTAGTCTTTTAATGAAAGCAAGTACGCACCATATACCGGCCTTGGTTGACCAAGGTTTAGACGATGATTTTTTGAAAGAACAACTTCATCCCAAATCATTAATTTCAGCGGCGCTAAGTAATAACTACCCACTGATACTTAACCAGCATCAAGGTTATGACCATAGCTACTTTTTTATTGCGAGCTTTATTGAAAACCACTTATGTTTTCATGCACAACATCTGCAAGATTCGCAATGATCACGGTGCTTTCTCCACAACAATTCAAGACTATTCCATGGAAAAACGGTCAAGGAGAAACGATTGAATTAGCCATTAACGCTGGGGGTAAATTAGATGATTTCATCTGGCGCTTAAGTATGGCAACGGTTGTTGAAGACGGTGTTTTTTCAGATTTTTCAGGTTATCAGCGTAACCTTATTCTGATTGAAGGTCATGGCATTAATTTACAGCACGATAACCGTAAAATTGATCAGCTGAATAATATCCTCGATATCGCCAATTTTGATGGGGGTTGTCGAACCGTTGGAAATTTACCAGCAGGCGAAATTACCGACTTTAATATTATTACAGATAAAGAAAAGTGCTCGGCCGTTGTGGAAACCTTGCTAGCTCAACAAACTGTTGAACTTAAAGCTGCAGATTTATGCTTTGTTTACAGTTTGTCGGGTGCATTTCAGTTAACGTCATACCAAAAGCACCCAATAATAAAGGCAGGGCATTTATTGAAATTGAATACCCTTAAAACAGGGGAAATGACGATTACAGGACAAAAGCTGATCGTGGTTTACTTAACATTAAATACCTAGGGTAAATTTAGTGACAACAGGTGTTTATCGCTGAAAAAGGCTATTTAAACTTTTATTTCAGCGGTAACATCTTTTCTGTTTTACAGTATAGGTATCTTAATAAAAATCTACTACACAGGACCTTAAAGTGAAAGCACTCTATTTAGTCAACGTATTGGCCTTATTGCTGATATTGTCACCGTTAGTTAATGCTAATAGTACGAGCGACAATACACGAAAATTAGCTATCGACGAAAGCTCAACCACAAAACATAGTACCAAGGTTAATGGTAAAAAATTCGACTACACCGCCACTACCGGTACTCAACCTGTTTGGGACAGTGAAGGTAACCCAACCGCTAGTTTATTCTATACCTATTACCAACGCAGCGATATTAAGAATAAAAGCGCACGACCTTTACTCATTTCTTTTAACGGTGGCCCAGGTTCAGCATCAGTTTGGATGCATGTTGCCTACACCGGACCACGTGTTTTAAATGTTGATAACGAAGGATATCCATTGCAGCCTTACGGTGTTAAGACCAATGACTATTCAATTTTAGATGTTGCCGACATTGTTTTTGTTAATCCGGTAAATACTGGCTATTCACGAGTTTTACCTGACAAAGAGGGTAAGATGCCTTCAAAAGACCAGCAAAAGTCGATGTTTTTTGGTGTTAATGCCGACATTAAATACTTAGCTGATTGGGTAAATACTTTTGTGACCCGAAACGATCGCTGGCGTTCACCAAAATATTTAATCGGAGAAAGTTATGGCACAACGCGGGTCTCAGGTTTAGCATTAGAGCTACAATCACGACAGTGGATGTATTTAAATGGCGTTATTTTGGTGTCACCTACTGATATTGGTATTAAGCGTGACGGTCCAGTAAAAGCGGCAAATCGCCTACCTTATTTTGCGGCGGCGGCTTGGTATCACAAAGCGTTAAAGAGTGAATTACAACAAAAAGATTTACTGGATATTCTACCAGAAGTTGAAAAGTTCACTATCGATCAATACATACCCGCACTTGCTAAAGGTGGCTTTATTAGCCAACAAGAAAAACAGGCGATTGCAGAAAAAGTGGCATACTACTCAGGGCTTTCGGTCACTGAAGTATTACGCAGTAATTTAGATATTAGCGCTTCATATTTTTGGAAAGAATTATTACGTGACCGTGAGCAAACAATAGGACGTTTAGATTCTCGCTATTTAGGTATTGATGAAAAAGTAACGGGTTCACGACCTGATTATAATGCAGAGCTAACATCATGGTTACACAGTTTCACGCCAGCCATTAATTACTATTTACGTGAAGAATTAAACTATAAAACAGACATTAAATATAATATGTTTGGTGATGTACATCCTTGGGATCGCAGCAATAATAATACTGGTAAGAACTTGCGTTTAGCGATGGCACAGAACCCTTATTTAAATGTCATGATCCAATCAGGCTACTACGATGGTGCGACTAATTATTTTGATGCTAAGTATACGATGTGGCAGTTAGATCAAAGTGGAAAAATGAAAGATCGTTTATCTTTTAAAGGCTACCGCAGTGGTCACATGATGTACCTTCGCTATGAAGATTTAAAAGCGTCTAATGATGATATTCGTCGGTTCATTAAAGCGTCGTTACCTCAAACTAAACAAGCGGCTAAATATAATGCGGCTGCGCCAAAGTAAATCGTAAATCAGTGAAGTAGTAATATCTGCCGATTAAGTTTTAATCTATGACCTAATCGGCAGCGTTATTATTATATTTTTTCTACTGCGACTTCTTCAGAGGGCTCTGTGGAGTTGGTTTTTTTATAAACTTGCTCCATAATCGGTTCAAAAGAGTTCGGATGAATATTACCAATAATATTGACAAAAAGAGCTTCATCTTCTGAAAGTAACAGTACAACTAAACCATCAATCACTTCCCCATTTGACTTAATAAACATAAGTGAATAATCACCTTGCTCATCGCCTTTCACGCGAGCAATAGGTTGCCAACCATCTGCACGTAAATTGGCTTGTGTTTCATCAAAATTTTCTATAAAGAGCTGACTATTTTCTTCAACTTTATAAACACTAATACGAACACCGTCTACGTCATTGAGCAAAGCATCAATTTCAGGATCTTTATCGGCATCAATAACCCAACGAGCGGTACCGATAGCTAAGGGGCCTAAAGACAAATTTAATTCGCTGTCGGCTTGCCACCAATAAGGTGATTCAATATCTGCATAGCCCGCATGGCTATGTAGGCCTCCTGCTGTAATGCCACAGCCCGTTAATAATAAGCTGGTGGTAATGGCTAATATTAATGTAACCTTTCTTAATAAAATAGTAGATAGTTTCATGGGGTACTCGCTATTTTAAGTCAATATCGATGTTAAGTGATTGGGTTACTTTATTAATTTGCGCCGGGTCTATTTCGCCAACAATATTAATAAATACCGCTTCTCTTGCTTCTCGTGAATCACTGTTATTCACAACCATCACCATTAAGCCGTCCATAACATCATCAGTAATTTTAGTGAATATTCGTACTTTTTCACCTTTTTCGTTCACTGAAACAATGGGGAGCCAATTTTTGTTTTGAATGTCTTTACTGACTTTAGCGATTAAGTCTAATGCGGGTTGGTCGTTGTCTGTCATATTGTAGATTTGTACACGCACGGCTTTCAATTTCTTGATTAACTCAGACGCTTCTGGGTCAGACATATTAATTTTGCTAATAAAGCCCAGCATGGTTTTATTTAAATTAACCATCACCTTAGGTTCGCCATAAGCAGAATCGAGGCTGGCGAAATCGACATAACCACGCTCTTGGGTAATATCATTAGCAAAAGCTAAGCTGCTAATAAACAATGACGAACTAAAGAAAATGACGGCGGATAATATTTTTTTCATGATGTTTCCTTAAAATGATTAAGTGGTTTAAATAACCCCTGATTCAATGGTTGTTGTATATTTTCGTCTAATGCCTGTTTTATTTGCTCTGTTGATACCTCTTTAGCAAACGAAATATATTCTAAAGCGATGGCTAACTCTTGCTGAGCATGCTGTATTTCTGCGAGTGAAGGTTGTTCATTTTTAGGCTCACTTAGCATATTGGTGTTAAGTAAAGCAACAGCGGTAACGGTTGCGGCTAGTGCACTGAGTTTTTTCCAGCTAGGTGTAAAGTAACCAAACACAACGTTACTGGTTGTTCTCGTTTTGCCAATGCCTTGTAACTTGTTTTTAAGATCTGTTGATAAAGGCTGTAAACCTATGTCATTTAAGTGTTGTTCAATATGTAAGGCTTTTTCTAACTCAGCAATGTGTTGATTACTGAGTTGTTCGCTATTTAATTCGCTGTGCTCGGACAATGCTCTTGCTAGCACGCGAGTGTCAGCTGAAATGTCATTGTTCGCTAAAAAGTTATCTAATGGTTTCTGCCATGATTCTTTATTGTTCATGGGTATACCCCTTTAAGTTATTTCGCAATTCACGTCGTGCACGATGCAAATAGACTTTTACTTGGCTGGTGGTTAAGTTAAGTGACTGAGCCGCAATACTTTGGCTGTTTTGCTGTACATCACATAACATAATCAACGAGCTATAAGGTTCTTTTAAACAAGAAATTGCGTGGCTTAACCAACGACTTAATTGTTGGTGTTGTAAATTCCCTGCGGGTTCTTCATGAGTTTTAGTGACTTGATACTCTTCTTCAACTTGGCTGAATTCTTTACGCTTACGTAATCTATCAATACAAGCGTTGCGAGTTACCGCTGAAAGCCAAGGCGACATTTTTTCAATATCTACTTGTTCGAAGCTATTCCATAAACGCGTAAAAACATCTTGTGTTATATCTTCCGCTTCGTGTTTGTCGCGTAAAATATAAAGAGCTAACGAATAAATTCGCTGCTGATGCTGTTCGAGTATTTTATTAAATTTATTTCCTTTCATAGTTATAATTACGCACGACTTTGC
The DNA here is from genome assembly GCF_014076915.1 of Colwellia sp. MB02u-14. NCBI lineage: Bacteria > Pseudomonadati > Pseudomonadota > Gammaproteobacteria > Alteromonadales > Colwelliaceae > Colwellia > Colwellia sp. MB02u-14. Next base: position 2,884 of record NZ_JACGUX010000067.1, on the reverse strand, counting down.
GAAAGGTTACAATTTAATTATCTTATTTTTAATTTATTTTAAAAAATGATCTCTAATCCAATTGGAATAATAAGCAAACATCCAAATATGTAACCCATATTTTTTATCGTTTTACTGTGGTTTTTCTTAATGCGAACGCCAAATAGTGGTTTTAAAATATCGGAACGCCGAATAATCTCAAAGCAAATAAAACATAATAAAATGGTAAGGAGAATAACGCTTAAAGGCTCTATTATCGGCCCTAACTCCAAAGGCGCTAAATTATAAGCAAGCACAATAATAATGGTTTGATGCACAATATAAAAAGGATACACAGCCTCATTAAAATAGCTTAATGAGGGTGACTTTTTATTCAAATATCTATAAGCGAGTGCCAATACGGTTAATACTCCTGCAACACGCACGACACTGTAAATAAGCATGCCCATTATAATTAACCACGATGGAGTCGAATCGTTTAACGTTAACCAAACGGTATTATAGAAACTGATAAAGACAATTACTAAAAACGCAAAAGTAAGCAGTAACGGTTTTAAATTAATTGTTAACTGTTGCCAAAAATGAGCATGCCAACCAATTAAATAGCCATAAAGTAAAAAAGTGAAACCCAATGGGTAACGATTAGTGTCTTGCTCCCACGTTATTTGAATTATAAATATCGGCACGCTTAATATTAATAAGATAACGCCAAGATGTTGCTTAAACAGCCAGTTGCTAGTATTTGTGATAAGTGAAGAATTTAACAACGGCAGTAGCAATATTATCGCCAACGAGTATTCCCACAATGAGCGTAAATACCATAAGTGATTAACGTCCCAGTGCGGCCAAATACCTGGCTGATAATTTACGAAAAGCGTATTGTTATCAGTAAACATAGCTAAATAGAATTGCCAATACGACATATCTAACGCACCATTTGTCGTCATTTCAACATAGAGTTGTGGTGGAACAATCACTAGAACGCCAAACAATAAGGGTAAAAGTAATCGTAAGCTTCTAACAAAGGTATAACGAAGCAAAGACACTTTGACTAAAATAAACCGAATGGCAATACCCGAAATTATCCATAAAGACGCCATGCGCCAAGGCTCAACTATAAGCATAAAATTTGCTAGTGTTTCTGACTGATAGACACTTTTGAAATGAAAGCCCCAATCCGCCACATATAACATTCCAATGTGATAAAAAATAAGTAAGCCAAAAATAAGAATGCGTAACCAGTCTAAATCGTAACGTCTTTCAGGCATTCCTTGTTGGACAGGAATAAAATATTTTATTAAGAAATCATTCGATTGAACCGTCATTTTCTGACCTTTATAAATGAAGAAGTTATTGGGATAATGACAGAGATTTTATTTATAAAAAGACAAAAAGGCTTAATAAACAATGCATAGGGATAAGCGGTGGCTGAGAGGGCTGAAATGTTTTTGCTTTAATGCTTGTTGTGCTACTTTATAAAGATGAATAAATTACACCACTTTCAAAAATACAAATTTTGCTATGAAGTATTAGGCATCTTTGGCTACCTTTTTATTAATAGTGTTATTTTGGCAACTTCAGTGATCATGGAAGCTAATCGTTCTGGTGTGCCAAGTTTTCAATTATGGGAACCTTTCGTTTGGGAATTCAGCAGTGCGATAGCGACTATTTTATTGTTGCCTGCGTGTGTGTGGCTCCTTAAAAAACATCCTTTCAATTGGTCGAAAGTAACATTTTCACTGGGCATGTATTTTATTAGTTCCATTATATTTTCTATTGTTCATGTCAGTGTGATGGTTACGATACGAGAGGTAATATATTGGACTCAATCGCTTAATTATGATTTTGGCAATATATTAATTGAGTTTATTTATGAACTCCGTAAAGACATATGGGGATTTATTTCCATTCTAATCGTTATTAAGGGCTATGGATTTATTCTCAGTCGTCTTCAAGGTGAAGCATGCCCAATTTCTGTAGGTGAAGAAGAAAATATCACTCAACGTTTTGACCGTTTATTGGTTAAAAAGCTAGGTAAAGAATTCATCGTTAAAGTGGAAGATATTGAGTGGCTAGAATCATCAGGAAATTACGTTAATTTACACAGTAAAGGAAGAATATACCCAACAAGAACAACATTGACTCAATTAATATCTCAAATTGAAGAGCAAGGATTTTGCCGTATTCATCGTTCATATGCCGTTAACTTAAATAATATTGATTCAATTACACCGCTGAGTAGTGGAGATAGTGAAGTAAAACTAAATAATGGAAAAATATTGAATTTATCGAGGCGATACAAAGACGCATTTAAATCGAAATTATTGTAAAAAAGAACTCACTTTATTTTCCCTCAAATTATAGGCATAAAAAAACCGATGAAAACTAGTTCATCGGCCGGATAGCTTGGGGAAGCTAAAATATAAAATTATTACAACAGGTGTTCGCTAAAAGGGAACAAAAACATTATAGAGTAACGACTCTATAAATGTAAAGTAAATAATAAAGTAATTACTCAACTTTTGTATTTTCAAATTATTATTGGTCAATTGTGGTTATGTGTGGATCGTCACAAATAATGAGAAATGCGTCAGCAGATGAGAAAATCTAATATATTGTGAATAGACATCACTAGTGAGATTATTGGACATTGAATGAGATTGAAACGTTTTATGCAATATTCACTATTGCCACACTGCGGACATCAACCTGTGAAGGCTTTAAGTTGATTTGGATTAGATATTGTATTGGTAACGCTCAAAATCGTCTGCGTTGCACGACTTATAGTTGGACCAATCCATTTATCAATCGATTAGTTTACTATATTTGATAAGTGGAATATGCCTCTGTTGGTTACGAATATTGAACGGCAAACATCCAATGTTTCTAACAAGACGTTCGAACC